>JAKLQJ010000242.1 GCA_022013385.1 Elusimicrobiota bacterium | reverse complement strand
CAGTGAACAGTAACAGGCTAACTGGTGACCCGTATAACGGGCACTAGTGATAGGTATATAACCCCCCATAGATTTCAAGGCTATGCTGGGTGCCGTATCAAAGGGCTATGCCCATCCCGCCACTACTGCATCGGCGGGCAGGCAGACGGCCATTCCCCGCTTCCCGCTATAAGCGGGATTAACGCGGGAAATAATAAAATCTAGACATGGGGGGTAAAAAATACGCAGGTATTTTTTACATTTTTATTTGAAAAGGCTTACTTAGTATTGATATTATTTATATAATAACATTGGAGCACGCATCTATTTTCACTACCCGAAGCGGAGGACTAATTATGAGAATTCATATGGTGGCGAGAAAAATGAAACTTACAAAGCCGATAAAAGATTTTATCGGCGGCAAAATTGAAAAAATGCGGGAATATGCGGATAATATTGTATGGACACAGGCAATTGTTTCGGTGGAAAAAAAGACTCACAATGCCGAAGTCATTATGCATGTCGGCCATCAAACGATAAAAGCCAGCGCGGCAAGCGACGACTTGTATTCCGCTATAGACAAAGTAATGGATAAAATTGAGATTCAATTGAAAAAGTATAAAGGAAAAACTAAAAATCACAGGGCTTATAGGCCGCATGATTTTTCGGATTTTTCAGCTATTGTGGGTCCGAAGATAAAAATTTCCGTCGTCAAAGATGTCTCCTCTAAGCCGATGAATATTGAAGAGGCCGTGTTTGAAATGGAAAAAACCGGCTATAATTTTTGGTTTTTTATGGATAAACCTTCCAAACAAATGCAAGTGGTGTTTAAGAGATTGGACGATAGTTATGGCATTCTTCAGCCCTTAAAAAAATAAATGGTTCAAGAAACTTCAAATAAGAAAGGATTAACCGTAAAGGATTTATTAAGGTTCAGAGGTAAAATTTTGGACCTTAAATTGCTTGCCGGGGCATCCGGTTTATCAAGAGAAATTACCGCCAGTGTCATAAACAGGCCCGGGCTTGCCATTGCCGGGCATCTTGAACAATTTAAATCCGAGAGAATCCAGATAATAGGACAAGGAGAGCACGCTTTCTGCCTTAAGAACAAAGCGAATGATATTCTTGTGAATCTCGATAAAATGTTTGCCGGCAATAATGTGCCGTGTATTATTTTTACTGGCGGTCTTAGGCCTCCAAAGGTTTTCAAGGAATCCGCGAAAAAAGCAAAAATTCCGCTTCTTGTAACTTCAATGCCAACGGCATCGTTTATAAGAGAATTAACGATATTTTTGGATGATAGATTAGCCGCCGTTGCTCATCTTCACGGCGTGCTTGTAAATGTTTACGGCTTGGGAGTGCTTATACAAGGCGATTCGGGCGTGGGCAAATCCGAATGCGCGCTTGAACTTTTGAAAAGAGGGCATATTCTTATCGCTGACGATGTGGTTGAAGTCAAAAGAAGAATAGGATACATATTGATGGGGCATTCTCCTAAAAATATCAGTCATTATATGGAAGTTAGAGGGTTGGGGATAATAGATATAGAGCTTCTTTTCGGTATCGGCGCCACGATGGACCAGTCAATAGTTGAAATGCAAGTTTTTCTTGAAAGTGTTGCCGATTTAAAGAGCTACGACAGAACGGGGCTTGTTTCGGATACCGTTAATATTCTTGATGTTAGTATCCCATCTTTGCGCGTGCCGGTTACTCCGGGTAGAAATTTAGCTATTTTAATTGAAGTGGCCGCTTTAAATCAGAGATTAAAAAATCAAGGCCATAGCACGGCTAAAAAATTCAATGAAGATTTAATTAGAAAGATGAGACGAAAATAGAAATAATGGTATAGGAATAAGGCTACAAGGCTACTAGGGAACAAGGCAACTAGTATAGCGTTTCATAAAAATATGGACAGATAAAAAGAAATCTGGTATAATAATCAAAACGAAACTCAATGGAGGTTATTATGCCGCAAAAAACTAAAATGCCCAAGCTGTTTTTAAGTAGTAAACAACATCAATTTT
>JAKLQJ010000241.1 GCA_022013385.1 Elusimicrobiota bacterium | reverse complement strand
CGTAAAACGAACATATGTTGGAATTTCACAAAGAACAAAGCCCGCGACAAATTCAGCAGGCACTATGATACTATTAAGAATTAACTTTACAGAGCACTACTTTTAAAGCCGATTGGAACGATAATTCCAAAATACACGAGCTCTGGCCCAAATTGACCGCTAACGAAGAACGCAATAAACAAATCCTTAACGATATAGAGGAAGTTTTAGATACCGGGCGTTTTCCACTTATATTAACAGAACGCAGGGAACATTTGGCGGTTTTTGAAACTTTTTTAAAAGACAAAACCGATTTTTTGGCCGTTCTTCACGGAGGTTTGCGGCAAAAAAAACGACAAGGAATTTTTGAAGAATTAAAACATCTTCCGGACAATTGTCGCAAAGCCATACTTGCCACAGGCTCATATATCGGCGAGGGTTTTGACGCGCCTCGACTGGACACCTTGTTCTTGACCATGCCAGCATCTTTCAAAGGCAAAATAGTTCAGTATGCCGGCCGCCTTCATAGGCAACATAAGGATAAGACAAATGTTGTCATTTACGATTATTTGGATTCCCAAATATCTGTCTTAGCCAATATGCATAAGAAACGTCTTAAAACCTATAAAATGCTCGGCTATACGATAGTTAATAGCGATGAGCAATTACTACCTGGGATCTAAACATTATAATGTCCCATATCTTGATAATGTTTTTATGGTATCGTTCCATGACTATGGGGACAAGCCTTTTGAAGAGCGTTTATTGGATGCTTGGAAAAAGGGAAATGGCGTACAAAGGATAGTTGCATATCTTTCCATCGTGAACAAAATTTCTCATTGTTGCGCGGGATAAAAGCGGCATTTTATATTTTTCTCCAAAAACTTTCAGGCTTTTATTTTTCGTGTTTAATCCGGCCTTTACTTCAAGGGGGAAAATCTGTTCATTGTTTACTATGATAAAATCAACTTCTGCCATATTCCCGCTAGACCAATAATAGAGTTCTTTATGATTGTTCACAACTAGTTCTTGTGCGGCGTAGTTTTCCGTAAAGGCGCCGTTATATTCGGAAAAAAGACGATTACCGTCAACAATTGTTTTTTGAGATAGTCCAAGCATAGCTCCCAAAAGCCCAATGTCTAAAAAATAAAGTTTAAAAGTGGTTTCCTCACAGTAGCCGCTTAGAGGCAGTTTTGCCGTTTTTATATTATGGCATTTGTAAACTAGTCCGGCATCAATAAGCCACTGAATGGATTCAGTATAATCTCTGGATCTGGCGTTTTTAGATATCTCTGAAAATTTAAATTTTTTGTTTATTTTGGCCAATTGACCGGGCATAGAATTCCATGCGCGAGTAATTTTCATTGATTCCGTCTTGGTCGTATGTTTTGAGATATCCATTATATAAGTCGCCAGTATTTCAGTTTGAATGTTTCGGACTTCGTCCAAGTTTTTTGTTTGCGTATAGCGCAGTATCGCTTCCGGCATTCCTCCGATGAAGTAATACATTTTTAAATTTTCAATTAGTTCACTGTGAAAAATGTCCTCTATGGGGATTAAGCTTTTAATGTTTGTGAGCAAATCGCGGAGCTTGGTTTTACCGATACCTTGCAAATATTCAGCAAAAGAAAATGGATAGAGATTCATTAAATTGACTTTTCCCACTGGAAATGTTGTCGGTCTGCCCATTTTTATGCCTAACAATGAGCCTGCGGCAACGATATGGTACTGTTTGGCATCTTCCTGAAAGTATTTTAGACTGGTTAAAGTTTCAGGGGAGTTTTGGACTTCATCAAATATAATCAGCGTTTTTTCCGGTAAAATATCCCGTTCTTGATAAATAGAAAGTTTTTCGATTATTTTTTCCGGCGATATTTTTTCTTTAAAAAAATCACGCAAGCCTGTGTCTTTTTCAAAATTAAAATATGCTGTAGTGGAATACTCATTTCTCCCAAACTCCCTTAAAATATAGGTTTTTCCTACTTGTCTGGCTCCCTGAAGAATCAATGGTTTGCGATGGCGGGAATTTTTCCATTCAAGGAGTTTTTGATAAATATCGCGTTTCATGTTAACTATGTTATCAAAAAAATGTGAAAAATAACAATAGTTTCATGGGTAAAATGTGAAATTTTTTCCAATATTGCCATTAAAACCGTGAAATAATTTCTTAAGTCATTGATATAAGCGGTGAGAGAATATTAAGTAGTTAGCAACAAGTTAATTCGGCAATCCCGCCTATGGCGGGCCTGCCCGCCGATGCAGTAGTGGCGGGACAACAAGGAACAGCGTCCCCCCGCCGTAGCCAAGAAATCCTGAACACCCAACTACTATAGTTGCAAAACTTTTTTGTCAAGATACTAGTAAAAGCCACCGGCATTATTTTTTTAGAATTTTACAATTTAAATTCTATTTTCTTTAAAGCTCCATAGGCTTGCCCCAAAGAAACACAAGCGTCATTTGAAGGAAGCAGTCTGTTCGTAAAAACTCTGAATTTTTCTTTTTCAAGGAAAGCTTTGGTTAAATATAAAATGACTTTGTTTTGAAAAACTCCGCCGGAAAGGCATACCATTCTTATTTTATTTATTTTTCTCAAAGAAACAAAAACATCTTTTATCATCAAAGCGACGGCGGTGTGAAATTTTTCCGATATAATTTGAGCCCTTGAGTCCGTAAAAGGCTCTTTGAGTATTTCGGCTATCACAGGCAAGGGATCGATTATAATTTTATTTTGGTTTTTGCAAAGCAAAAATTTATACGGGTTTGAACTTTTGTTTTTAAAAAGGCTTTCAAGCTCCATCGGTCCTTGCGCCTCGTATTCGGCAAAATGCCTGATTTGCGCTAAAGAAGCCACGGCGTCAAAAAGCCTTCCCATGCTTGATGTCAGAGGCAGATTTATTTTAGATTCAATCATCTTTTCAACAATTCTTATTTTTTCTTGCTTTATTCCCTTGAGCAATTGTTTGCCTTTAAGCAAAAACTTTTTATCCAGCATTTTAATCAGAGACAGAGAGCATCTCCATATTTCGCTTTGAGCCGCCTCCCCCCCTGGAAGCCCAAAATAGGCCAAATGAGCAAGCCTTTCGGCTTTCAAATCTCTTACGCTTAAAAACTCCGAGCCCCAAATATTTGAATCTAAGCCATAGCCCGTGCCGTCCAAGGCAAGCCCCATAAACGGCTTTTTTATTTGATGTTCGGCGGCGACGCTTAAAATATGAGCCAAGTGATGCTGAACTTTTACTTGACGCGCCTTCGTTTTTTTGGCGGCTAAAGTTGAATGGTAATTTGGATGCATATCACTTGCGATTATGTCGGGCTTGACAGATAAAAGCTTTTTAAATTTTGAAACAGTTTCAGATTGAAAATCCTGATTTTGTGTTTCGCTTAAATCGCCTATATGCTGAGAAACAAAAGCATGAGAGTCTCTGGTAAGACAAAAAGTGTTTTTTAAATCCGCGCCAAAAGCTAAAACGGATTTTTTGCTTCCCACGGGCATTTTTATTGAATTTGGAACATATCCCCTTGCCCTGCGAATAAGATAAAAAGCGTCTTTCATTACGAAACCGACGCTATCATCTATTCTGTTGTGGATGTCTCTGTTATTATAAAGCGCGAGGTCAATAAGCCCCTTTAATTTCTCTCTGGCCTGCAAGACCGTTTTTGCTATGGGTTCATCTCGCTTATTGCCGGAAGTCATAATAAGAGGATTATAAAAACCCTTTGCTCTCAATATTTGAAACAAAGCCTCATGCAAGGGAGTGTAGCTGAACATTAAACCGAGAGTTGAAAGCCCGGGCGCAATCAAATCGCAAGCAAAATCCCGTTTTCTGAGCATAACAACCGGAGACGAAGGAGATAGAAGAATTTTTTTCTCTTTTTCTCCGATGAAGCAAATTTTTTTAGCTTCTTTCAAATTTGAAACCATTAAAGCAAAAGGCTTTGACGGCCTGACTTTGTATTTTCTGATTTTTGAAACGGCTTTTTCATTTAAAGCGTCGCAAGCAATATGAAACCCGCCCAAACTCTGCAAAGAGCAAATTCCGCCGGAAACAATTATATCGGCCGCGGCAACTAATGCGTCAAATCCTTTCAATATTTTTCGTCCGGCAATTGAAAATACGCGAGGACCGCAATCGGGGCAGGCATTGGGTTGAGCGTGAAATCTTCTGTCAAAAGGATTCTCGTATTCCCTTTTGCAGCTTGGACACATTTTAAACTTTTTCATTGTGGTAAGCGGCCTGTCATACGGAATACTCTTTACTATAGTAAAACGGGGCCCGCAATTGGTGCAATTTATAAACGGATAGAGATATCTCCTGTCTTTTGGATTTCTCATTTCTTTTCTGCAATCGGGGCATAAAGCGAGATCCGGCGGTATAATGCTTTGGGTTTTTAAGGTTTTTTCGCTTTTAATTATTTTAAATTCTTTCTCATTCTTTATTTTAAGCGGTGAAATTTTAAGAGATTCAATTTCAGATTGTCCGGGTTTTAAAAGCTTTAAATCCAAAACAAAGTTTCGGATATCGCTTTTTGACCCCTGAGCCTCAATAATAACTCCTAGTGAAGTATTTTTCACAAAACCTGAAATCTTATTTTTCAAAGCGATTTTGTAAACGAAAGGCCTAAACCCTATCCCTTGAACCACTCCGTTTATTATCATTTTTTTTCTTATATTCATTTTAATTTGATCGTCCGATAGGCATAGTACCGCCAAAGGCGGGAGCGTTACCTTATATGTTGTAATCTATTTCGCTTCCCAAAAGGCTATGCGGGATAAGATATACGGCAAGAGTTACCAAAAAAGCCGCCATTATAAAAATCTTCTCGTTTTTTCTCTTAAGCGAGGCGATTAAAGCTCCGCTCCAAAAAACAAGCATAAGCAAGGTTTTATTGTCGGTCAAATCCCAACCGAAAGGGATTCCCGACCAAAAACATCCGAAAGCGTATTTTTGGGTTAAAGGGCCGAAAACAAAACCTCCAAAAAATAAAAAAATAAAATTAAAAACAACGGTATGTTTAAGCGAATAGCCCCTTTGCATAAGGGAGAGAAAAATCCTTACAGTGAAAAACATAAAAAGAAACATCAGCGCGATATGCGGAATCAATATGACTTGAGGAACGGCTCCTTTGAATCTCGATATGACTGAAGACTCGGTTATAAAAAAAATTTTTTCGTTTTCGTCTTTAAGTCGGACTTTATATTCAACTTTTCCCGCCGGGGGCTGAGTTTTTATTTCAGAAAAAAAATATCCTTCTTTAGAGCTAAATCGTTCAAAACGCCAATCGTCATGGCTTTTATATCTGCGCCAAATTAAAAAAACTTCTTCGGCTTTGCCGGCTTTTATCTTGATAAGGCATTTTTCTCCTATCACACAGCTTCTCGGAAAAAAATATTCGGCTTTTATTTCTTTGCTTGAAAAAACTCCTTTTAAAGGATAAGTCGGTCCTGTAAGGCGCTGATAATAAGCTAAGGAAACGGTTAAAAAAAAACTTAAAATCCAAAACAAGATATTTAGGAACCGTTGAGATATTTTCATTAAATTGGGAAATTCAGCAAATTCTGGGCAATTGATCGCCTTCAAGCATCATAACGATTCTTTCTCCGCCCATTAGAGTTTTCATTCGCACTTGCGGTTTTTTTTCTTTTAAAACAGTGCCTATAATTTTGGCTTTTCTGCCGTATTTATGGCTTTTCATTAAATTAAGAACTTTCTTTTCTTCCGGCTTTTTAACAAATAAAACTATCTTGCCTTCATTAGCGACATAAAGAGGATCTAAACCCAGAAGAGCGGAAGCGCTTTCTGCGCTCGGGCTTATGGGAATATCCTTTTGATTTATAAGCATGGAAAGCTTGGATGAACCCGCTATTTCATTTAATGATGTGCCAAGTCCTCCCCTTGTAAGATCACGAATACATCTTATGTGTTTACATGATGACAGAATTTTTTTTATCAATCCGTTAAGCGGAGCTCCGTCACTCCTAATATTGCCCTTAAAACCAAGATTATTTCTGGCATTCATCACGGTAATGCCATGATCCGCTATATTTCCGTTAACTATGATTGAATCTCCCTTGCGAATCTTGGACGGTGAAAGAAAAATTTTCGGTTCAATAAAGCCTATGCCGGAAGTATTTATAAAAATTTTATCGGCCTTGCCTCTTTCAACAACCTTGGTATCGCCGGTTACTATTTCAACTCCCGCCTCTTTAGCCGCCTTTTTCATTGAAGAAACTATTCGTTCAAGCGTCTTTATTTCAAAACCTTCTTCCATTATAAATCCCGCGCTGATAGCCAGAGGCTTTGCTCCTTTAACGGCAAGGTCATTAACCGTTCCGCAAATAGCGATCCTTCCCATATCTCCGCCCGGAAATTCAATGGGGTCAACCACATAAGAATCCGTAGTAAAAGCTATTTGGCCGTTTTTTGTCTTTATTACAGCCGAATCATCAAGTTTATTTAAAATCTTGTTTGAAAATTTTCTAATAAATAAATTTTTCACCAACTCATGAGTAAGCCTGCCGCCTGAACCATGCGCTAAAAGAATTTTTTCTTTGGTTTTAAATCTCACCCTACCGCCTCTCTTTTGCAACTTGTCTGCCGTCTATCGCACTGTCGCGCTGCCTCACTGTCGTGGCTGATAATTTTCAAAAACTCTTTATTGGCATTAGACATTTTTTTATTCTTATTGTATATCACAGAAACAGTCCTTGCCATTTTAATGCCCAAAAACTTCAATATATGAATATCCGCCCCTTTTTCGGATTTCCTTATCACGGATCTGGGGACAATGGAAAAACCTAAGCCGGATTTAACATAAGTCTTTATGGTTTCAATATTATCCACCTCCATTTTAACATTCACTTTAATTTTATTTTTCTTAAAAACACTGTCAATATATTTCCTGGAAGGAAAAGCCTTATCAAAGAGTATGAAATCCTTG
This sequence comes from Elusimicrobiota bacterium, assembly GCA_022013385.1. GTDB lineage: Bacteria > Elusimicrobiota > Elusimicrobia > Elusimicrobiales > UBA9959 > JAKLQJ01. Next base: position 5,796 of record JAKLQJ010000241.1, on the reverse strand, counting down.
CCTATCATTTGATGTATATTTACGGCTTTCATCTTCGCGAATGGACTGCCGGAACCGACTATCAAAACCATTTCTTCCTCGCACATATAAGATACCGAAAGATTCTTATTATTGATGGGAGAATGACAAGAAAGCACTCCAAAATCCGCTCGGCCCAAAGCAATATCATTATAAACTTGCGAGAAACGCTTATACTCAACATTCACTTCAGTCATGGGGCTTACCTTCATAAATTTTCGTATATAGCTTTGCAAAACATAAGTTCCGACGCTATAGATGGTTGAAATTTTTATTTTGGCGGATTTTTTATCTATCACGGATTGTTTTATAGAGTCTACCGCGTCATCATAAGTGACGAGTATCTTCTTGACCGCCTTATAAAGGATTTCTCCGTGCGCCGTGAGATGTATTTTATTTGATACTCTGCTCCACAATTTAGACTTATATATAATCCCAAGTTTTTTAATTTGTTGACTTATGGCTGATTGGGAAACATAATTAATTTCAGCTGTTTTGGAAAAACTTCCGGTTTCAACAAGGTCTTTAAAAACTTTTAGTGTTTCAATATTCATAATTAGCAAGTTTCATGTTACAGGTCTTAAGCCACAGTCACCCCAATTGAGAGACTCCTTATAAAACTTGGTCGTTCGCATAGCTACCGACACCTTATGAAGCATAGCTTCCAAAACTTGTGACTTGAAACATGTGACTTGTAACTATTTTCTATCCTCCGTATTTAAACCATGCCGCGCAAGCGCCTTCCGATGAAACCATACACGGCCCGATAGCATCGGATGGTGTGCATTTTTTCCCAAAAAACCGACAATCCTCTGGGAGAGCTTGCCCCATAATGATTTTTCCGCAAATACAACCCTTAGGCTCTTTTGAAGAATAATGCCTGATTTTAAAATATTTAAAAGCGTCAAAACGCTTAAAAGCGTCGCTTAAGATCAAACCTGATTTTTCAATGCTTCCGATAGCTCGCCACTGGGCGGAAGCAATTTTAAAAACCTTTTTCATAATTGCCTGAGCGCTTTTATTACCTTCCATTTTTACCGCTCTAAAATATTCGGTTTCAACCTTAGACGCTCCGTTTTGAATTTGCAAGAGAAGCATATTTATGCCGCTGATAATATCCATTGGTTCAAATCCCGCCACAACGCAAGGCACCTTATGTTTTCGCGCAACAAAATCATAAGACTTGGCGCCTATGATAACACTTACATGGCCGGGAAGAATAAACCCCGAAATTTTATGCCTATCATTGGACAAAACAGCTTTGAGCGCCGGCGGAACAAGCTTGAATAATGGAGTGATAAAAAAATTATTTATCTTCTTATCATGAGCGTGAAAAACGGTTTGAGCTATTATTGGAGCGGTAGTTTCAAAACCAACCCCGATAAAAACGATTTTTTTATTTTTATTTTCAGACGCTATGCGCAAAGCATCCAAAGGAGAATAAAGCACTCTTATATCGGCTCCCGCCTCGCGCATGGAATGAAGATCCCTGCCCAAAGAACCCTTTACTCTCATCATATCACCGAAAGTGGTTATGATAACATCCTCAATGGCGGCAATTTCAAGAATTCTATCTATATCGCCTTGTGATGTTACGCAAACCGGGCATCCCGGACCTGACAGCATTTTTAATTCCGGCGGAAAAAACTTTCTCATTCCGCTGGCGGCAATGGCCATGGTATGCGTGCCGCAAACTTCCATAAATTTGATTGTTTCTCCCGTTTCAGAATATATTTGGGAAACAAGCTTTTTTATTTCTTTAAAAGCATTGGAAGCCAATAAAGAATCGTTCCAAAGAGGCGAGGAAAATTTATTTTTTACTTTCACCTTACCGCCTCCTCAGCATTTTTTGATTGATATTCTTTTGAGGCCGCTTTACTTCTTGCTTCCGACCTCTCTCTTTTTTTTCCATATCATAAATTTTGCGAAAGATATTAAGAGTTTCCATCGCTTCCTTATCATTCAAAACACTTATGGCAAAACCGGCGTGAACAAGAACATAATTATTTTTTTTAACTTTCGGAACAAGGTCTATGGAAACTTCTCTTTTGGTTCCGTTAAAATCCACCTGAGCAATGTTTTTTTTAAAAGAAATTATTTTTCCGGGAACAGCTAAACACATTTTACCTCCATAAAACCTTACTATCCTATAATCGGATTATAAGAAACTCTTATAGCTCAATTATACAATTTTTAAGCGCGCAAATAACGGTAGCTATGCGAACAACGCCTATGCTCATTCCCGCCACTACAACTTTGGCGGGCAGGCCCGCCATTAAGGCGGGAGCGCCCTCTGCGCTTTTTTTGCTATAATATTATTGTCGCCTAATGGTTGGGTGGCTGAGCGGTCAAAAGCAACGGTCTGTAAAACCGTCGGACTTCGTCCTACATAGGTTCGAATCCTATCCCAACCAGATAAACATAGTAACCGGTTATCAGTAATTAGTCACCAGTAAAAGAAAAAGGCAATAAAAGTTGTGTAGCTGCAAAGCATAGCTTTGCCCAATGAAGGTAATCAGCTGGGAAAAGATAGTGGCGCCAAAGCCATAGCGCGCGTCACCGGCTTAGCCGGCAACTGGTGACCTATTTGTAACTGGTGACCGGTGACTGGCAACTGGTGACCTATTTATGGAAGGGTGGCCGAGCGGTTGAAGGCGCAGACCTGGAAAGTCTGTTGGCGTTTATAGCGCCACGAGGGTTCGAATCCCTCCTCTTCCGTTCTACTTCGCTCAGTGATTTTCTTCTGAGTTTCATAGAAACTTGAAAAAGAGTTCTGCGAAGCTAACAAAAAGCGAAGCAGACCCGTACTTCCTTTGATATCTGGAACAAGGAGGCTATGCCTTGCCGCCTTTGGCGGGATCAGGAGTTATACGAATGACCTCCAAACAGCATTCGAATCGCTTTAAGATACATCTATTGGCCGTCCGATAGGCATCCCGCCTATGGCGGGACGGCACTGCCATAGGCTTGTGTGTCTCCCGCCTTTTTCGCCACTACTACTTAGGCGCTCTCCATTACTACATCGGTGAGTCCGCCGGAGATTTAGTGGCGGAAACCCGCCGATGCCGTAGTGGAGGGGGCGGGACAGGCATAGCAGTCCATGCCCATGACAGGAGCATGACAGGCCTACATACTCACGACACGATAGCGTAGTCCACTCCACGCCTCTTCCGCTATGTAAATTTCTGTTATTTGCAGAGCAATGTCCAGTTTGAAAAGACTTCCGTTCCGCCGTCGGCGTTAGGTACATTTATATATATGCCATAATCCGACTCCCAGGGAATGGCTATGGAATATTCCGGGCCATTATAGATGATATGATGCTTCGCAACCCGTTTCTGCATGACATAATCTTCATCATCGCCCAGAAACCCCGAAAAATTAAAATTATGGTTTTCGCTGGAAACCATTCCGCCGCTTATATACGCGTACTGGTATGCATAGATATAAAAATATCCATATCCGCTTAAGCTTCCCGAGCATGATTTTGACATACTGCCTGAACCTGATGCTGTACCCTGCGCGGGAGGATAAGATGGAGACGGAATAGGTTGAACAGGCTGCGTAGGATATTGTGGGGGTGTAATCGGATATTCAGATGTTGCCGCCGAAACATCAAAAGAACAGGCAACTGCCTTTTGAGGAGCCATAACAACTTCATATTCAGTATCGTCGCCATTTAGGTCCATTTTGCCAGTCACCCATGTGGAATCAATCACTCTGCCATAGGCGTCGTAAAATAGGAAAAGGAATTTTCCCGAAAAAATATACCAACCGGAAAAATTATGCACCGTGCCAATTGCTCTTCCACAGTTGTCAATTTCACAACTGGTATATCCGCTTGAAACGGCTTTTCCATGATCAATTCGCCATGTGCCAGATTTTTTCACACTAATATCAACAGGAATATCTGCCGCATTCTGTTTTACAGTTCTCACACTTATGCCTGTGAATACATTATTACTGACGGCTTCCATTTCTCCCACGAGCAAAAGACTTAAAAAACTTATAATAATTACCGAAAAAATAATTTTTTTCATAACCGTCATCCTCCCATTTATTAAACTCATATTTATACATTAGCAGAAAAAAGAGATTTTAATAAGAGTCGAAAGACCCATGCTGTACTCGTCAAATGGCCTATTCATTCAAGGCCATACATATAACGCGACCACTTCGGAAGTGGGAACGGTAACACTGAAATTAATAATCTATTGCGTTCAGATATAAAAAAAGAAAGTATTTAGCTTAACAAGTGAATACATATTTATAATAGCGGATAAAGAAAGGAAAGGACCGAAAGGAATATGATCAAATCTTTTGGCTTTTTTAAGTATCATCAATGTTATTCCATAAACAGAGCCGAATAATGAAGCCATTATAAGAGAAGATATTATGCCCTCTATGCCAAGCATTGCGCCTATGGCGGCCATAAGAAAAATATCCCCCTCTCCGACCGCTTCTTTTTTATAAATCTTCTTGCCGATAAAGGCCAATAGCCATATTAAAGCCGCTCCGACTAGAGCGCCTATGGCTGATTGCGCCAGTTTTTGGAGCGGCTCGCCTGAAAAATAAGGATTAAAAAAAGAAAAAGATAATCCTATAAAGCCGATTGCATATGAAAATATATCAGCTATCATAAGCGTTTCAAAATCAATAATCGCAATAATAATGAATATATAGCTTGAAAGAAGAACGGCTATAAGCCAAAAAGGATTTGAGCTCCATTTAAAAAACATTAATGCCGTTATAAAAGCGGTTATTAATTCGGTAATGGGATAACGCGCAGAGATGGGATTTTTACAATTTCTGCATTTCCCCCTCAATACTATAAAACTTACGACGGGAATATTATCGTAAAAATTGAGAGTATTGGAACATTTTGGGCATAAAGACCGCCGCGGCCTTATTATAGATAGTCCTTTCGGTATTCTATGAATACAAACATTAAGGAAACTGCCTATTATTAGACCGATTATGACCGCTATAAAAATCAGAATTATTTCCATAAATTAAAAAAGCCCCGCTTCATATTAAATAAAGCGGGGCTTTTTTTTACAAAACACAATTAATATGTTGACCAAACAACATCCTTGAGATCTTCTTCCGTGCAATTTACAAGGAAATTACCCCAAGTATTACTGACTCCGTCGTCATTTGCATAAGCCCAACCACCGTCATTTTGGGCGCCGCCGGCAACATTTACAAAAGCTCCGGCCGTTGTCATTGAAGAATAAGTCATAACATCGCTGGAATCCGCTTTGCCGGTTCCGGGAAGTTTTGCTTCGGGTATTTCATTGATATACTTGCCATCAGTGGTTAATATGGTCAATGAATCACTAGGGAATATTCCCTCATTGTCGCCATAGTAAACCTGCAATGAACTTCTGATTGCCGATAAACCGCCCTTTGTGGCTCCTTCCTTGGATTTACTTATGAGGTCGGCAAATTTCGGTATGGCTATTGCCGCAAGGATACCGATAATCGCAACCACTATCATAAGCTCGATCAAGGTGAAACCTTTATTCGATCTCTTTTTCATTTTGTCTCCTCCTATCCGGATAATGTATGAATGATACCGGATATTACTAAAAGCTTACCTCATATATTAAACAATGTCAATAGCATTTTCAAAAGTGTAGCGAATTTTTTAAAATGTCATGATAGCGGCAAGTAGAAATGTCATGGTTAAAATGCTAAAACCTTCTTTTGATAATCTCAAGAGGAGGCGACAATGGAGGAATACTTAACTATGAGCAATCGCGAAATAGACAGGCT
>JAKLQJ010000240.1 GCA_022013385.1 Elusimicrobiota bacterium | reverse complement strand
TGTAACTGGTGACTGGTGACTTGTAACTGGTGACTGGTAACTTGTAACTGGTGTCTGGTGACTTGTAACTTGTGACTGGTAACTGGTGACTGGTGTCTGGTGACTGGTGATCTGGTGACTGGTGTGAAAAAGGACAATATGAATAAAAGGAATAAGATTAAAGTTTTTGTCGTAACCGGTATGTCGGGAGCGGGCAAGAGTCAGGCTCTTAAATGCTTTGAAGATTTTGGATTTTATTGTATTGATAATCTTCCCGCCGATCTTATGCCTTTTTTCGCTAAACTGTTGGATACTAAAAAATACCTCAAAAATGCGGCATTGGGATTGGATATACGCGAGGGGAGATATTTAAAAGGTTTTGTGGCGTCTATTGAGAGTTTAATCAAACTTGGCATTGATTGCAAGATAATATTTCTTGATGCCGCCGATTCCATCCTTTTGCAGAGATTTTCGGAAACAAGACATAAACATCCGCTCGGCAAGAATCTATCGCGCGCTATAAAGCAGGAAAGAAGAATACTCTCTGATATTAAGTCCAAATCAAATAAAGTTATTGATACTTCAAACCTTACTCTCGGCGAATTGAAAGAGATAATTTCAGCGGCGCTTGAATTGAAGCGTTCCAAGGAAATGAATTTGAGCGTTACATCATTCGGCTTTAAATATGGCATCCCTTTGGATGCTGATATTGTGATGGATGTTAGATTCCTGCCCAATCCCAATTATGTCCCGCATCTCAAAAAGAAAACGGGGCTTGATAAGGGAGTTGGTGTTTATTTGGAGTCAAAACCGATGCTGAAAAAATTTATTGAAAGATATTCGGATCAAATAAAGGATTTGATTCCGCTTTACATTAAGGAGGGAAAATCCTATTTAACGATAGCGATAGGGTGTACGGGCGGCAGACATAGAAGCGTATTTATTTCCAATCAAATAGCAAAAAAAATGGAAAAATTCGGTTTTTCAGTGTCTGAACATCACAGAGACATAAGGAAGACTACCTAATGACTAATTTAATAATAATGACTCACGGAGAATTCGGCGCCTATCTTATAGAAGCGGCGGAGCATATTGTCGGCGCGCAAAAAGAGGGCGTAAAAAATATTTCAATTTCCTCGAGATTATCTCTTAAAGAGATATGCTTGAGCGTAAGCCGTTCCATTGAAGAGATGAAATCGGCCGGCGGTTTAATTTTTCTTATTGATATGCCGGGAGGAACGCCTATGAATATAGCGCTTCCCATTATCAAGGATATGCCCAATACCGCCGTTATATGCGGTCTAAACATAAATATGCTGACATCCGCTTTTTCTTATAGGAAAACGCTAGGCTTTGATGAATTGGTTAATAAAATCATGGATGATGGCAAAAAATCCATTTGTGAAGTTAAAAATCTGCTGGTTAAAGCGTAAAGAAGTCAGAGGCCAGAAGCCAGAGGCAAGAAAACGGTGCAGGATTACCGTATAAATGTATTTTCTTTCACTGTTACTGGTGACTTGCAACTTGTGACTTGAGACAGGTGGCGACAAGCCACCGTTTTGGAGATTTTATGTCCATTAGTTTAGTAAGAATAGACGATAGATTGATACACGGACAAATTGTGGAATCATGGATTCCAAATCTTGATATCGGCGAGATTGTGGTGGTATCGGACGAAATAGTTGAAGATGAAACGCGTCGAGCGATAATGAGGTTCGCGACTCCCGATAATATTGATTTGAAAATAATGTCGGTTCAAGGCGCTCTAAAGTATTTTCAGGGGGCAGATAAAAGTAAAATTAATGTCCTTATTTTATTGCAGGGTCTTAAAGAGATTGTGGAATTGCTTGACGGCGGTTTTAAAGTTTCTAAATTAAATATCGGCGGCATGCATTATTCCGCCGGAAAAAATCAATCCATAGGACGGGCTATATTTCTTAGCAATGAGGATTGCGCTTATTTTAAAAATATATCTGGTCGTGGAATCGAGATTGAGGGCAGAGGGGTGCCTACTGACAGTCCCGTGGATATTATGAAAGTCATAAATATGTAAGAGTTCAGAGGCAATTAGGCAACAAGGGACAGAAAACAGTTAAGAGTTTTAGAGTTGAGAGTTTGAGAGTTAGGAGAAGAGATTAAGTGATTAGGAAACTGGTGACTGGTGACTTGTAACTGGTGACTGGTGACTTGTAACTGGTGACTGGTAACTTGTAACTGGTGTCTGGTGACTTGTAACTGGTGACCTGTAACTTGTAACTGGTGTCTGGTGACCTGTAACTTGTAACTGGTGTCTGGTAACTTGTAACTGGTGTCTGGTGACCTGAGGGGATTAGGCTATTGGGAATGACAAGAATAATCATATCAGCTCTTATCGGCGGCATTTTTCATTTGGACAATGTTCAGTTTGGCCAGTTTTTTATTTCTAGGCCGTCTTTTATGGGAGTATTGATAGGTTGCTTAAATGGCTGTCCCATTCAGGGCGCCATTGTGGGTATTCTGATTGAATTGATATATTCGGATTTTCCGCCGCTCGGCGAAGTTGTGCCTCCCAATGGTCTTATAGCCGCCAGTATTGCGGTTTTGCTTTATGCTCATTCATTTCAAAATGTTTCTTTGGCTTTTTTTATAGGTATTTTTGCCGGCGCGGTTTACTCAAAAGTTGAATTTGTTCTTAGAAAAAAGAGGTCGGCATGGAACGCGAAAATGGAAACGGAAATAAATGAAAACCATTTTGAAATAAATTATTGGATAGTTAAATCGCTTGTGACGGAAAGCGTTACTGCCGCGGTGTTTATTACGATATTCGCGCTGATTTTTAAAATCGCGGTAAAATTTTGTGATTTTTCACGAGTATTTCCAATAACCGATTTGGCTTTCTCGCTGGTTCCATGGATTGTTTTAACCGCTTTAATTTTAAAATTTAAAAAACAAGTGGTTAGAAGTAAGAGGCAAGAAGCAAGAGGTAAGAGGTAAGATTTATAAGGATGTTCCCTATACATCTGATTTCTGGTTTCTTACTTCTGATTTCTAGATAAAAAGGCAATTGTTGCCTTTTTGAAAAGATATTTTATGAATAGAAAGCTTAAAATAAAAATCTTCTTAAGATTGTTTTTTATACAGAGCGGCTGGAATTTTGAGAGATTTCAAAATATTGGCTTTTGTTTTGCTTTAATTCCGCATTTTAAAAAAATATGGCCGGATTCTTTGCAATTTAAAAACACTCTTTTAAGACATTTTGGAATATTTAATACCCATCCGTATATGGCGGGTTTTATAATCGGAAATATTTGCCGCATAGAGGAAAAAATTTCTTCCGCAAAAAATTCCGAAGAAGAGAAAAAACTTATTAAATCCGCCTTGAATATAAAATCCGCGCTTGCTTCAAGTTTCGCGTCTATCGGAGATAGAATGTTTTGGGGAAGAATAACGCCTATCAATACAGGTCTTTGTTTGGCAGTTTGGACCTTATCGGGATTTTTTGGCTGGTTTTTAAGCGATGCGAAGCAGAATGTTTCCGTTTATATTCTTTTTGCCGGACCTGTTTTGGGCATAGTTATCGCAGCATATGCTTCATTGCATATCAGATGGAAGGGGCTTCAATATGGTTATTTGAGCGGCGACTCTGCGTTATGCGGACTTGATTTACTGCCTTGGCCCAAAATAATTTCAAAGCTTAGTTTGATAGGGCTTGTTTTGTCGATTTTTATTTTTATTTTCGTTTTAATTTCAGCGTCGGGCTATTATCACAGAAATTTTGGAATTGAAGGCCTTATCCTAAAAGCGGTTTTAGCCGCGGCGGCCATTGGAATTTTTCTTATATTCAGAAAATTAAAGAAATCCATTTTTCTTGTTTTGGCAACATTGCTTGTTTTTTCATTTGTAATTGTAATTGTTTCGCGTATTGAAGGGATAGCGCTGATTTTATGACCCAACCGCCACCTCACAAATTTTCGATTTGTATGTTTTTGAGTTTCGTCATAGGCGGGACTGAAGGGGTGGTAGGGTGATAAAGAGAAATATTAAAGTTCGAAATTCTCTCGGCATACACGCTCGGCCGGCCGGAATGATAGCCAATACCGCTTCAGGATTTGAATGCGATATTAAAATAATAAAAGATTCTTTGGAAATAAACGCTAAAAGCATCATGGGAATAATGATGCTTGCGGCCGGTCAAGGAAGCGAGATAGCTCTTATTACAAACGGCAAAGACGAAAAGGAAGCGTCAGAGGCCATAAATTCTCTTTTTGAGACAGGATTTGATGAGGAATAGTTATGATAATTAAAAAAGGAGTAGCCGCCAGTATCGGCATAGCGATAGGCAAGGCTTATATAATCAAAGAAGATAATATTCTGATTAAACAGAAAGCCATACCGAAAGAAAAAATTAAAGCCGAAGTAAAGCGTTTTAAAGACGCTTTGGATAAAACAAAGAAAGATTTGGATAAGCTTAAAAATAAAATTTTAATCGTACTCGGCAAACAGCACGCGAAGTTAATAGATGTTCACCATCTCATTTTAAAAGATCCTCTTATTACAAAAGAAGTAATAAACCTTATTGTTGTGCAAGGCATTAATGCGGAATTCGCGCTTAGCAAGGTGCTGGATAAAACCGGCGCCGATTTTGAAAAAATACAAGACGAGTTCTTTTATGAGCGCAAGCATGATTTGTTTGATGTCGGCAAGAAAATCATTTTAAATCTTGTGCGTAAAGAAGTTATAACTCTTGATAAACTTAAGGAAGATGTTATAGTTGTGGCGCATAATCTTTATCCTTCGGACACTTTGCATATTCGCGAATCCCACAAAGTTTTAGGGTTTTGCATGGATTTGGGCAATAAAACAAGCCATACCGCCATTTTCGCTCAAAGCATCGGAATCCCCGCCGTTGTGGGTTTATCGGATATCAGTCATCAAATAAATACGGGCGATAATCTTATAATAGACGGCGAACAGGGCGTAGTAATAATATCTCCCACTGAAGAAGTTATTAAGAAGTACAGAGAAGAAAAAGAAAGGCTTTACGAAGAAGAGTCTTATTTCCAGAGGCTTAAAGGCATTCCGACTGTAACGAGAGACGGACATAAAGTAACTTTAATGGTAAATATTGATTCTTCCGATAATATAAAGGATTTGAAAGATTTAAAGTCCGACGGAGTGGGTCTTTTCAGGACGGAGTCTTTGTATATAAATCGCAAAACTCCGCCGGATGTTAAAGAACAAAAAGCGGTTTATTTATCCGTGGCTAAAGCTGTTAATAAAAAAACGGTGATAATAAGAACGGCCGATATAGGCGGCGATAAGGTTACCGATCTTGGCATTAAAGGCGTCAAAGACGAAGAAAATCCTTTTATGGGACTTCGCGGGATAAGGCTTTTTATAAAGTATCCCGATATGTTGAGGACTCAGCTAAAGGCTATTTATATGTCCAATACCGAGAATAATATAAAAATTATGATACCCATGGTTTCATCGCTTAATGAAATTCAATTTGTTAAGGAAATTTGTTCTGTTGTAAAAAATGAATTGGCAAACGAAGGTTTTATTTTGGAAAATGTCCCCGAATTGGGGATAATGGTTGAAACCCCCGCTGCCGCTCTTACCGTGGATTCTTTTTTGAATGAAATAGATTTTGTTTCTATCGGCACTAATGATTTGGTTCAGTATGTTCTTGCGGTTGACAGGATGAATCCATATGTTTCCAATCTTTATGATCCCTATCATCCCGCGGTATTAAGATTGATAAATGTTGTAATTCAGGCCGCGCATAAAAAAGGCAAGCATGTTTCGGCGTGCGGAGAAATGGCATCCGACCCTTTGGCTATGTGCATTTTAATGGGACTTGGCGTTGATAGCCTTTCCGTGCCCATGAAGATGTATCTTAGAGTGAAGCATAAAATATGCTCCTCGAGTTTTGAAAAAATATCTTCCATGGCGCAAAGTTTGCTTGGAATGGGAAAATCAGAAGAAGTCAAGGAAGCCGTATCGGAAGCAATGAAATAAAAGTCAGCGCTATCCCGCCAAAAAAAATACCTCCGGCAACCCCGCGGGTTGCCAGAGGTAAAGCTGGTCAAACCGTATCACTGTTGTCGCGCTATTTTATTATGAACATAAAAAACATCAGAAATTTTTCAATAGTGGCGCATATAGATCACGGCAAATCCACCTTGGCCGACAGGCTTATGGAAATTACAAACACTATTCCCGAAAGGCAGATGAAAGAACAGTTTTTGGACGGAATGGAGCTTGAGAGAGAAAGAGGAATAACCATAAAAGCTAAAGCCGTGAGAATGAAATACAGGTCCAAAGCCGATGGAGAAGAATATATTCTAAATCTTATAGACACCCCCGGACATGTGGATTTTTCTTATGAAGTTTCAAGGGCGCTCGCCGCTTGTGAAGGAGTTCTTCTTTTGGTTGACGGTTCTCAAGGCGTAGAAGCTCAGACGCTCGCGCACGCGCATTTGGCTCATAAGTTAAATCTCAAAGTTATTCCGGTTATAAATAAAATTGATCTGGAGCATGCCGATGCCGATGCTACCGAGGAACAAATTTGGGAGATTTTAAAAAATCCCGCGCTCGCGACCAGAGTAAGCGCCAAAAGCGGAAGCGGCGCTCATGAAATGCTTGAAAGAATAGTTGCGGACATTCCTCATCCAAGGGGTTCTTTGGATAAGCCTTTGCGCGCTCTGATTTTTGATTCTTATTATGATTCTTACAGAGGCGTCATAATTTTTGTCAAAATTATAGACGGAAAAATAAAAGCCAAAATGAATGTTTCTTTATATTCGTCCAAAGCCGATTATAAAGTTGAAGAGGTGGGTTATCTTACTCCGACGCTTGTTGAGGCCAAAGGTCTTGAAGCCGGAGAAGTCGGATATATTGTAACGGGAATTAAAGACATACATGAAATTAAAATGGGCGATACTGTTTTTGAAAAAGGAAAATCCATAATTCCGTTTGAAGGTTATGAAAATATTCAACCTGTGGTATTCGCGGGTTTTTTCCCCATAAACAGTTCCGATTATACACTGCTTAAAACCGCTATAGAAAAACTTAATCTTACCGATTCCGCTTTTTCATATCAAGGGGAGTCGTCAAAGGCATTGGGATTTGGATTTAGATTGGGATTTATGGGTTTATTGCATATGGATATTGTCAGAGAGCGGCTTGAGCGCGAATTTAATTTATCGCTCATAGCGACCAATCCAAATGTTGTTTACCGCGTTAAATCCAAAAACAAGCGCCATGGCGAAAGCAAATATATTGAAATTTCAAATCCGGCGGAGTTTCCAAACTACGGCGATATAGACGATATTAAAGAGCCTTATGTGAAAGCGTCCATATTAAGCCCTCTAAAATATATGGAAGGGATTTTAAATCTCCTCAAAGAAAAGCGCGGCGAGCATATTAAAATTGAATACCTGTCGTCCACAAAACTTGTCATAGAATATCTCTTGCCGCTTAGTGAAATAATAATTGATTTTTACGATAGGCTTAAATCCGTTTCAAGGGGTTACGCTTCTTTTGATTATGAGCCTCACAGCTATAAATCTTCGGATATGTCAAGAATAGAAATATTGCTTCACGGCGAAGTTGTGGACGCGCTCAGTTTTATAGTTCATAAGTCAAAAGCTCAAATCAACTCAAGACAAATTTGCGAAAAATTAAAGGAAGTTATCGGCAGGCAGATGTTTGAAATCGCCGTTCAGGCCAGAGTCGGCGGGAAAATAATAGCGAGAGAGACAATTCCCGCGATGAGAAAAGATGTTATAGCCAAATGTTACGGCGGAGATATTACGCGGAAAAGAAAGCTTCTTCAGAAACAGAAAGAAGGCAAAAAAAGAATGAAGGTTCTTGGAAATGTGGAAATTCCGCAAGAAGCTTTTTTATCGCTTTTAAAAATAAATCAGTAGGGAAGTGAGGCAGGCAGTTAGGCCGTGTCCGATAAGCATAGCTTTTGAAACGGCACAGAGCCATAGGCTAGACAATTTGGCAGAAGCAGGAAAAAGGATTAAGCGGTTGGTAGAGTTAAAAATGAGCCGGAACAAAACGAAATTATGTAATGACCAAACGGCCAAAATTTCTTTATTACTATACTATTGAAATAACGGTTTAATAAAATAATATGCTCAAAATATTTATTTGCGCGGTTTTTTTTCTGAGCGGCATTTCTTATGCCGAGCAAGACGGCAGTTCCTTTCCTTCGCCGACATCTTTTGTTCCCGATTATATATCGCCCGTCAGGGATATGGGCAAGTTTTATCTTTATGCCAATGGCGGTTTTCATGCCGATTGGTATGTCGGATATAATAATTGTTGGATAATAAAACTTCCTCCGGCGGCCACGGAAGGCTATTCAAAAGCTTTTTTAGGCGCTAAAATCGGCAGGGCCAAAATAAAGTCTTATCCTAATTCATGGGATAAAAATATTATCCCCGGCAAAATTTATATGGGCATATCCAAAACACCGAGTTTTACGACGGAGAATATGTATTTTCTTATTGACAGTTCTGATTTGCCGCTAGAGCCTTTGCAGAGAGATTATTTGGAAGGCATAAATTCGGCGCGGTGGTTTTGGGCGGAAATTCCGCTTTCGGTCATTTCCTCAGACGAACCCAATTATCTTGCGATTTGGTCGTCTTCCATATATTTTATCTCAAGCTCCAGTTCTCCGATAATCGCGGCGGCTCTTTCAGACGATGAATCTGAAAATGTTTGGCTTAATCGTTCAATTAAGGGCAATCCTCCTTTAGGCGAAAAGACGCTTGAAATGCCGATAAGCGGAGTAAAGCCGGCAATGGCTATAAAACTCATTCCCGAAAATCCTTATAGAGTAATAATAAAGGGCTTCAGAGCCGAGATTGGCCGGGAAGAAATGATAGTTTCATTTAGCGCCATAGGCGAAGATATTCATAGCGCTTGGCTTGAGATATCGTATGATAAATTTGATTGGCAAAGAGTAACCAAATTCATGTTTAATCCTCCGTATTATCGCACTTTCAAGAACGGCGAGCTTTCGGAAGATATGTTTTATTTAAGGGCCGCGGGAGCGGATGCTTTGGGAAATACGGGTTATAGCAGTGAAATAATTATTCCTTCTTCAGCCGGCGCGGAATAATAATGGTTCGCATAAACACAAAAAAATACAATATAGCGGTAGTCGGAGCATCCGGCCTAGTCGGGCGGGAATTGGTTTTTCTTTTGGAAAAAAGAAAATTTCCCGTAGGAAAAATAAGTTTTTTTAATTCGGGAAAAAAGAATACCGCCATAAATTTTCGGAATAATAAATATATTTGCAAAGCTCCTTCTTTAAAAGAGTTGAAAAAATCGGACATGGTTTTTTTCGTCAGCGCCGAAAGGGTTTCGGCGCGTTTCGCTAAGAAACTGGCGGATGCGGGTATTTGCTGCATCGATGAAACTTCTCAATTCAGGCTTGATAGAAATATCCCTCTTGTCATTCCCGAAATAAACGCTTCGGATATTACAGTGTCTAAAAAACTTATTTCCGGCCCTAATTGCACGCTTATGGGGGCCGCAGTGGCTCTTTATGAAATACATAAAAAATTAAAAATAAAAGAATTGAGGATTTCAACTTATCAGGCTGTTTCCGGCGCGGGAAAAGCCGCAATTGATCAATTTAATAAGGAGTTAAGATACTATGTTAAAACGGGAAAAGCGCCGAATATTAAAAGCAAAGTGTTTCCGCGAGCAATAGCTCTTAATTTATTTCCTCAGGTGGGCTCGTTTGATGAAAACGGTCACTCGTCGGAAGAAAACAAGATTAAACTAGAATTAAAAAAAATATGGAAGGCGCCTTCTCTTAAAATCAGTTCCACGACGGTTAGAGCTCCTGTTTTAAGAGGGCATTCTTTAAGCGTTTGGGTTAAAACCGATAAAAAATGGACAATTAAAAAAATTGAAAATTTGCTTTTAAAAACCAAAGGTTTGAAATTTTTTAAAAATCCCTATGATTATCCCACTCCGCTTAACGCGGCAAAAACTTTTAAAGTTATGGCCTCAAGGCTTAGAAAATCAAGAACTTCTTCGAAAGAATTTCAATTATGGATAGTTTCCGACAATCTTTATAAGGGAGCCGCTTTAAATTCCGTTCAAATCGCAGAATATATTGCGGTGAATAATTTGATTTGAATCAAAAGCATTATTAAAAGGGAATTAGCAAAAATACCCCTGAGGTTGGTTAGATGTGGTTTCCGAAGAAACCTCAGGGGTTGGTAACAAGACAATAGAAAACAGTAATTAGTAATCAGTGAACAGTAATCGGAAAAAAAGGCAAAGCAAAAGGCTACTAGGCAATTAGGGAATTGGGTAATTAAGCAAAAATACCCCGCGGGTTGCCGTTATGCTACTCTGCTTTTCTACAAAGGAATCCCGCGGGGTTGAATCACAACGCTGTGTAGCTGCAAAGCAGAGCTTTGCCTACAGTGAACGGTAAACAGTAATCAGTGAACGGTGAACAGTAATCAGTAAACTTGTGACCTGTGACTTGCAACTTGTGACTTGTTTTGGTAACTGGTGACTGGTGTCTGGTGTGACTGGTGTCTGGTGACCGGTGACTGGTAACTGGTGTCTGGTGTGACTGGTGTCTGGTAACTGGTGACTGGTGTCTGGTGACAGGTGACTGGTGACTGGTGTCTGGGTGTGACTGGTGACTGGTGACTGGTGACTGGTGTCTGGTAACTGGTAACTGGTGACTGGTGTCTGGTAACTAGGCGACTAAGAGTTAAGAATAAGGCTTAAGAATATGGAAAAATTATTTAAAACTCTTTATTTAACCTTCGGAATTTGCTTTTTCTCAGGTTGCGGAACGGATAAGCCGGATGAAGAAATAAATCTAAATGAAGAAGTTGTGGAAGTTTCCACGGCCAGTAAAAAAAACGCAGATAGTTTATTGCGGGCTCCCGGCAATTATATTCGAAATACCGTCAAGCAAATTAATAAAACCAAAGAAGCCGTGGTTATTTATGAAAAATCGGCTTTAAAACATATGGCTAATCCCGAAGAAAGCGGGCAATAAAATGGCTACATTGTTTTTGGCAATGATATTCGGCTCAATCGGAGTGGGCTATATTGTTTACGGCAGAAAACAGTCTAATGGAATCGCGCTGATAAGCGGTATAGCTCTCTGTGGATTTCCTTATTTTATTTCAAATATATTATTAATGATTTTGGTCGGCGCTATTTTAATGGCGGTTCCTTTTTATATTAAGCAATAGGAAAACATTTTAAAATGGCGGAGGAAAATATATTGCCGCCTATGTGCCATATTATATTGTGTCATACTACAAAAAATAGTAGTATATTTTGTAGTAAGATACAAATAGGAGGAGTTTAATGTTCAAAAGGTATTTGGATAATGAAATAGCGGCCGATTTGCATGAAAAAATGGTTTTTATTTCCGGACCGCGACAAGTCGGTAAAACAACATTGGCGGTTGAACTTGGAGAAAAACGCTATAAAGGAAAAACACTTTATTTAAATTGGGATGATAGAAAGGATAGAAAAAATATTTTAGACGAAAGATTTGAAGGCGATAAAAAATTAATTATTTTTGATGAAATTCATAAATACAAAAAATGGAAAAATTATCTTAAAGGAATATACGATAAAAACAAAAAGATTTTTAATATAGCGGTAACAGGCAGCGCGAAACTCGATATTTATCGCAAAGGAGGGGACTCTTTGCTTGGAAGGCATAGACATTATCGTTTGCATCCGCTTTCACTTGGCGAATTAGTGTTCCCGCGTAGGAAATGCAATGCGGGAATTTTTAAATCTCTTGAATTTGGAAAACAGGACAAAGAAAGGCGTGAAATTCTGGCAGCGCTTTTAAAGTTCGGCGGATTCCCGGAAGTTTACTCAAAACAAAGCGAGAAGAAGCTTCGGCAATGGCATAATGAGAAAGTGGATTTATTGGTTAAAGAAGAAATCCGAGATATTGAAAATATAAAAGATTTGTCGGCTCTGCAGGTTTTGGCGGAACTTTTGCCTGAAAAAGCAGGTTCATTGCTATCAATAAATTCCGTACGCGAAGATTTGTCCGTTAATTTTAGAACAGCGGCGTCATGGATTGATATTCTTGAACGGTTTTATTACCACTTTAGGATTTATCCGTATCAAAGCAGAAAAATTAATGCCCTAAAAAAAGAGGCGAAACTTTATCTTTGGGATTGGTCCGAACTCAGGGAAGAAGGGAGTAAATTTGAAAATTTGATTGCGGCGCATCTTTTGAAATTCACGCATTATCTCTTTGATGCCGAAGGGTATAAGGCTAAACTGCATTATCTAAGGGATCGTGAGCAAAGAGAAGTTGATTTTCTGATAACAATAGATAATAAGCCTTGGTTTGCCGTTGAAGTCAAACATTCGTCTCGAAATATTTCAAAGCCTTTGAAGTTTTTTACCTCTAAGCTTGATATCCCTTTTTCCTATCAAGTGGTAAATAAAAAAGGAATTGATTTTATAGAAAAAGGCATAAGAGTAATAAGCGCGGACAAATTTTTAACAAGCTTGATTTAGATGATTCCTTTTTTTATTAAGCAAAAAAAATAATAGAAATGCTACAGATGCTAGTGTAGTGCGTCGTAAATAACTTGACATTTACTATTTACGCATCTTGCGTCGTGGTTTTAACCCCGCGGGTTTTTTCTACAACCAAGTTTACCCAACCCACGGGGTAAAAACAAGCATTTAAATGTAAAGAAG
>JAKLQJ010000023.1 GCA_022013385.1 Elusimicrobiota bacterium | reverse complement strand
GATTTTCGCATTTCTTAGTATTGCCGGAACCTGAAAAAAATTCCGCTCCTAGTTGGTTCGGGTTTTTAATTACAGTGAAAAAGAATGCGGGTTTCACGAGGGACGATATCGTAAAATATCTTGAAGCCAATAAAATCCAAACCAGGGCGCTTTTTGCCGGAAATTTGATAAAACATCCCTGTTTTGACGAAATGCGAAAGTCCGGCAAAGGCTTTCGCATAGTTAGCCACGCCTCTAATTTTTTGCGCCAATCTTCCAATCTTCCAATCTTCCAATCCTCTGATTTGCCTGTTACAGATTTAATAATGAATAGCGCTTTTTGGATAGGCGTTTATCCGGGCATGGATAAGGATAAATTGAATTTTGTGGTTAAAAAGTTTCATAATTTCTTTAAGAAGTATAATAGTCTAGGAGATTCGAACCACTTTTGAAACCGAATTAAGGTGAAAAAAATGTTTTCAAAAAGAAAGGGGCGGGTAAATATATTAAGTATGAGTTGACGCAAGGTTGACGCAAGGTTGACGCAAGGTTGACGCAAGGAGAAAAAATAAAATCGTAAAGGAAATTTATACCGTTACAATTATGAATAGATGAATGAAAAATATTATTTGGGACTAGCCTTTATACGCGGTAAGCAATTTACTCAATGGAAACAATTTAAACGATTTTCCAAATTTTAAGCAAAAATGAATGATAAGAGAAAATAATGCTGATAAAAGAAACCAAAATACAAGGTTGTTTTGAGATATCTCCGATAAAACACAAAGATTCCAGAGGAAGCTTTATAAAAGTTTTTAACAGTGAAATTTTTACCGCTCATGGTTTTGACACGGATTTTAAGGAGAATTATTTTTCAATTTCTCAAAAAAGTGTGGTAAGAGGAATGCATTTTCAGTTGCCTCCAAAAGATTATTCCAAGCTTGTTTATGTTTCTAAGGGGGAAATTCTGGATGTGGTTTTGGATATAAGAAAAAGTTCAGGGGGATACGGAAAATTTATAACCAATAATTTATCAGCGGAAAACGGTAAAACGCTTTATATACCCAAAGGATGCGCGCATGGTTTTTTGTCTTTGGATAATGATACGATTGTCACTTATTTGCAAACGGAAGTTTATTCCAAGGAATTTGATTCTGGAATAAGGTGGGATTCCTTTGGAATGAAATGGGGTTTGGATAATCCAATTGTTTCAAAGCGCGATGTTGCGCTTAAAACTTTTAAGGATTTTGTTTCTTTGTTTTAGTGTTTTTGCTTTTTTTACTATAAATGGTCCGTAGGTCATACAAATAGTAATGTTTTTGACAAACCTTTTATCTTAAAAACGAGCGATTATAAATAAAAAAGTTAATTAAATTTTTGTTGGAGCAGTCAAATGAAATTGTCTGATTATGTTATAGGCTTTATCGCCAAAGAAAAGGTTGAGCATGTTTTTGAAATGATTGGCGGGGCTATTACTCATCTTGCGGATTCGGTTTATAAACGGGAGGATATAAATTGTGTTTCCATGCACCATGAGCAGGCCGCCGCGTTTGCCGCTGAGGCTTATGCGAGGATTAATGGCAGGCTTGGCGTTGCTATGGCAACGAGCGGCCCCGGAGCGCTTAATTTGCTTACTCCCATTGGAAGTTGTTATTTTGATTCTGTGCCAACCCTTTTTATTACCGGGCAAGTTAACACTTATGAATATAAATTTAATAAACCGGCGCGGCAAATAGGATTTCAAGAAACCGATATTGTAAGCGTTGTTAAACCATTGGTTAAATATGCGGTATTGGTATCAGAGCCAAATAGGATAAGATATTGCTTGGAAAAAGCCGTTTTCTTAGCTCAAAACGGTCGTCCAGGTCCCGTTCTTTTAGATCTTCCGATGAATATTCAGCGCGTGGAAATCAATCCAAAAAAATTAAAAGCTTTTCTCGGAACATCAGAACATAAAAAATTATTAAAGGCCAATTTGGGATCTTTGCGCAGTATTCCCAAAATAGTAAGAATGATGTCCAAGGCAAAAAGACCGGTTATTTTGGCGGGTGGTGGCGTAAGAACGGCCGGAGCTTCAGCGGAACTGGAACAATTATTAAAAAAAACAGATATTCCCGTGGTTTCTTCATTAATGGGTTTGGATTCAATAGCGCATGATGATCCTCGATTTTTCGGGATGATAGGAACTTATGGCAATCGTTATAGCAATTTTCTTCTTGCTAATTCGGATTTTCTGCTTATACTTGGCGCAAGACTTGATACTCGGCAAACAGGGACCATTCCAAAAACTTTTGCGAGAGGAGCCGTGAAAGTTCATGTGGATATAGATCCCCACGAACTTAATAATAAAGTTAAAGCTGATATTCCTGTCAAATCCGATATCAAGAGATTTCTTAAAGTATTAAATTCGGGACTTGGAATTTTCTCAAAAAAAGAATTAAAACCGTGGCATGATATTATCAAAGGTTATCAAAAAAAATATCCTGTAATAGAAAATAACGACAAACGCTTGAAACTAAACCCTAATGAGTTTATATCCGTCTTATCTAAACATGTGGATAAAAATACGGTGGTTTGTGTGGATGTCGGTCAAAATCAAATGTGGACAGCTCAATCTTTCCATATTAAAAAAGGGCAAAGAATGTTGATTTCCGGCGGAATGGGTTCTATGGGTTTTTCGTCTCCGGCCGCTATGGGGGCAATGCTTTCGGCAAAAGGCAAAAAAGCAGTTGTTATTTGCGGAGATGGGGGGTTTCAAGTAAACATACAGGATATTGATTTTTTTAGCAGGCATGGATTGCCTGTGAAAATAATTGTGCTAAATAATAAATGCTTGGGAATGGTTAGAGAATTTCAAGATATGTATTTTGGCGGCAGAAGGCAATCAACGGTAAAAGGTTATAATTGCCCTAACATAAAAAAAATAGCTTTGGCCTATGGTTTCGTTTACCATGCAATTAAATCAATGAAACAAATAGATAAAACACTTAAGAAAATTTTTAGGCTTAATATTCCTGTATTGGTGGATGTTAAGTTGGGAATGGAAACTTCAGTCGTTCCAAAATTGCTTATCAATCGCCCTATTGAGGATATGTCACCGTTTATGGATAGAGATGAATTGAAAGAGCAAATGATTATAAAACCGTTAGAAAATTAAAATGAAACAAAAAAATATTCTTATTACGGGGGCAAATGGATTTGTCGGGAAAAATCTTGTTGAATATTTTTCTAAGCAACCAAAGAATTATAAAATTTTTTCTCCTAAGAGAAAAGAACTTGATTTACTAAAAGAAGACGCTGTTAGCAAGTATATTAAATCAAATAAGATTAAGTTTCTGATTCACTGCGCAAGTATAGGTGGAACCAGAAAAAGCAACTATGATAAAGGCAATATAGATGTGGTTTCTCAAAATTTAAGAATGTTTTTTAATCTTTCAAGGTGTTTGAATTCCAATATGCGCATGATAAATATGGGTAGTGGCGCGGAATATGGCAGAGAACATTATATTCATAAAATGAAAGAAACCTATTTTGATAAACATATTCCGACGGACAATTATGGCTATTCAAAATATGTAATGGCGAAGTACATAAATAAGACTGACAATATTACAAACTTCAGGGTTTTTGGCCTGTATGGGAAATATGAGAATTATGTTTATAAATTCATTTCAAATGCAATAGTCAAAAATCTTTTTGGCTTACCCATTGTTATAAATCAAAATGTTTTTTTTGATTATTTGTATGTGGAAGATTTTGCGAAAATAGTGGATAAATTCATATCCATTATTCCCAAATACAAGCATTATAATATAACACCTTCGAAATCAATTGATCTTATAAGCATAGCTAAGTTGGTCAATAAAATGTCCTCTAAAAAAAGCAAAATAAAAGTCTTAAATTCGGGTATGAATATTGAGTATACAGGGAGCAGTTCAAGATTATTAGGTGAGTTGACAAAGTTTAAATTTTCATCTTACAAAAAAGGAATTTCCAAATTATATAACTATTATCGTGAAAATATGAATTTATTAGACTTAAAGGTTGTAAAAAGAGACAGTTTTTTAAGTCGATGCCGAGTAAAAAAATAATTTATTAATTGGATTAAGTTAATGAAACCGCTCATTACCGTTGGTATACCAACTTATAATGGATCCAAGTATATTTCTCAAGCCATTGACAGTGTGCTGAAGCAAATAGTGTCATGTAAAAATTTTGTTGAGATTTTGATATCCGACAATTGTTCTACCGATAACACTTCCGAAATTGTCCATGCTTACCATGATAAGTATCCTGGGGTTTTTTCCTATTATAAGAGTCTTAAAAATATGGGGTTTGATAATAATTTAAATTTAATTTTTGAAAAGGCGAAAGGTAAATATATCTGGCTTTTAAGTGATGATGATACGATAGTTCCTAATGCTTTAGAGATTATTTGTAAAGTTTTAGAGGAAGATTTTGATTATATACACCTGAACTGGTCCGAATGTGACCAGAAATTGAAAATAAAAAAACATAAAGCCATTCATTTAGACAAAGATAAAAAGTTTTTGGATTTTAATTTATTTTTGGAGAAAGTTATGACCAGTCCAGTTTTTATTTCATCCAATATTTTCAAAAAAAATTCTTGGAAAAAAGAAGCTAATAAGTTTATCGGAACCGGCTGGTTGCATTATGCTAAACTTCTTAGCATTTCCAAAATCTCTTCAAAAACTATGATAGTCTCAAGCCCTTTGGTTAAATACAGATGGAGTGGTGGTGGTTGGAAAACAGATCATGTATTTAATATCAATATGGCCATTAAGCTTTTTGAGATAATTACCTTTTATAAAAAGTTTATTTCCGATAAAGTTTTGAGAAAATGCATAAATGTGACTTTTAGCGAAATTCATTTGGAAATATGTGCCGCAAGATTAAGTGGGCAAAAAATACCTTTGGATATTGTCAATAAACTTGAAACGGAAATAAGGTCATTTTCGATGTTTAATTCAATGTGTTTGAAATTAATGGATGCGCCTGATTTTGTGGTAAAAGTTCTTTATTTGATTTTCAAAGCCAAGCGAAAATTGACGAGGATTGTGAATAGTTATTTTAAATCATAACTTTTTTATGCTTTCAAATGCCAAAAAAATTTTTTTAACCGGAACTTTTGCGGGATATGCGACTACATTTACAAACAATATCGTAAACCTTATCGCTGTTCCTCTAAGTTTAAGTTACTTCGGGATTGATAAATACGGCGCTCTCATGCTTGTTTTGGGCGTGGTAAACTACTTGGCAATGTCTAATTTCGGAATTCCTCAGGCTGTTAGCGTTATAGCGGCCAAGACTCTTGATAGTGAAGAACAGCATAAAATAGTGATAAGAGCTTTTTCCATTTTGTCATTCATAGTTTTAACTATAGTTTTTGTCTTTTTTACTTATTTTAAAAATGTGGAGCTCACGACATTATTGGGAAAAATCCCTTTCTATCTCAGAAAAGAAGTTTCCGATTCCGTATGGATATTTTCCATTTTATTCCTTTTGAATATTCCTTTTACAGCTTATTTGGCCGGATTTATCGCCACGAACAGGGTCTCTATTGAAAGATTATATGCGGCGATTACATCTATGATGATTTTATTTTCTCTTTTGCTGACAATAGCACTTAAGGGAGATTTGGTAATGTACGCTTTGATAAGAGGTATATTTCTGATTTTAGTAAGTTTTACGGCTATGCTTCATTTTACCTTGACGGAGAGAAAATATGTTGTAAGACTCAAAAAATTTTTATTTCTTGATTTGATCAAATCAGTATCTAAAGAATCTTCACTAAAATCCATACTGTTCAGCGGTTTTAGTTTCTTCTTAATTGGGCTTGCTGCCACAATAGTGTGGAATACCGATAATTTTGTAATCAGTCATATTCTTGGAGTTTCGTATGTCACACCGTATTCCATAAGTTTCAGACTAATAACCATGACATTCATAGTGTTTACCGCTTTTAACACGGCAATATTGCCAATGTTTGGAAAAGCCTGCGGCGAGAATAGGTTTGAATGGATAAATAATACCTACAACAAAATAACTTTTTTAAGTTCAGCGCTTGGGGGTTTTGTTTGGTTATTTGGAATAGCTTTTTCAAAAAATATAATAGATTTTTGGACAGGTCCCTCTGGATATGCGGGATTGCTTACAATATTTTCTCTCAGCGCTTACGGATATTGTTTGTCGATGGTGAGTGTGCATGTTAATTTACTTTATAGTCTGAATGCGGTTTCCAAACTTGCGGTGCTCGGTTGGGTGGAGGCAGCACTTAATTTTATTCTATCCATTGTCTTAATTCGTTACTGGGCTATTGGTGGAGTAGCTTTAGGAACTTTGTTTTCTTCAATATTTACCGTTTTTTGGATAACTCCTATTCTGGTGAGACGAGAAACTGCAAACAAGCTAAACTTTAAATACAAGAGCGTTTTGAAGCACTTTTTGAGAA
Source organism: Elusimicrobiota bacterium (assembly GCA_022013385.1). Classification (GTDB taxonomy): domain Bacteria; phylum Elusimicrobiota; class Elusimicrobia; order Elusimicrobiales; family UBA9959; genus JAKLQJ01. Next base: position 1,440 of record JAKLQJ010000023.1, on the reverse strand, counting down.
CACTTTTGCCATGCCTTTGTTTGATAATTGTGAGTAAAATGTGGCTTAAAGACGCTTATTGGAGCGATTTTATTGTTAATAGTATCATTATTTTGGGATATTCTTTGCTAACATATAAAAATTGTTCGGTTGATTTTAAGGAGATTTTTCGCAAGGTTTTTTTAAAGCCGTTTGATTTGCTAAAGGCAAGTAAAAGAAGATAAAGAAAGCAAAATAGTATATATTATTGTATCAAACGAGAAAGTTTTTATTTCCCAACCTTTTATTAATTATTTTGTTTTAGCGGAATGGGATTTGAATAAGGGGCGACTTTGCGTTTGGTTTGAGAAAGAGCAAAAGTTGAAAATAATTAAAAATGCGGTATTTAAAATTAACGCGAAATCAAAGGAAAAATTACGAAAAATATTAAAAAATTAACTGCTCACTTTTATTTTGCATATAACCGCTAAAAATTAAGAGGATATGATTTTATTTACATTTGAGAGGTGAGGATGAAAATTTTTATTACAGGCGCTTCGGGAATGGTGGGAAAGAATTTTCTTGAACATCCATTTATTTCAAAACTTGATGTATTTGCTCCCAAAAGGGATGAATTAGACCTTTTTAATTATCAAGCCGTTAAAGAATATATTAAGAAAATTAGCCCTGATATTATAATTCACGCGGCGGGCCGTGTCGGAGGAATACAGGCTAATATAAAAGCTCCTGTATCATTTTTGCTGGAAAATCTTGATATGGGGCGCAATATTGTATACGCGGCGCGAGAATGCGGAGTGAAAAAGCTTATAAATCTGGGCAGTTCTTGCATGTATCCGAAAAATGCGCCAAATCCTTTAAAAGAGGAAATGATTTTAAAAGGGCAGCCGGAACCGACAAATGAAGGATATGCTTTAGCTAAAATTGTTGTGGCTAAATTATGTTCTTATATTTCTCGCGAAAATTCGGAATATAGATATAAGACTTTAATCCCGTGTAATCTTTACGGCAGATGGGATAAATTTTCTCCAAAGAATTCCCATATGATACCGGCAGTCATAAGAAAGATTTATTTAGCTAAAGCAAAAGATGAGAAAAAAGTTGAAATATGGGGAGATGGCAATGCCAGACGAGAATTTATGTATGCTGGAGATTTGGCTGATTGCCTTATGAAGGCGATTTCTGATTTTGATATGCTATCCGATATAATGAATGTTGGGTTGGGATATGATTTGTCCATAAATGAATATTATAAAACCATAGCTGAAGTTACCGGATATAAAGGTGGATTTGCACATGATTTAACCAAGCCTGTTGGTATGGCTAGAAAATTGGTTGATACATCAAAGCAGAATGAATGGGGATGGAAGCCTCAGACAGAACTTAGGGAAGGGGCAAAAAAGACATATGATTTTTTTCAAAACTTTATTGAAAAAGAAGAAGGAGCCTTATCATGATTCCATT
>JAKLQJ010000239.1 GCA_022013385.1 Elusimicrobiota bacterium | reverse complement strand
GCAATGAACCGTCGCCGATAAAATAGTCCGCTCTAAGTTCGCCGGCCACTGTGCCCGATGACACATAAAAAGTCGCGCCGGCTTGCAAAGTATCCTGAATATGGATTGAAAGCGGGTCGCTTTCCACAAACGCTTCAATATCGCATATCCATTCCCCGACAGCATTATCCCATTTAAGTAATTGACCGTCTCCGCAGCCGGATTGACCAATTTTCGCTCTGGTTACGGAATCGTCGGCTAAATCACCTGTTGATATCGTTCCGTCCGCTATATGCGTTGAATATAATACCCCTTCGGCTATTCTATCGCCGGATAAATATCCGGAAGTTATTTTTGAAGCGTCTATGTCCTCAAGTCCGGCGCCATTGCCGTAAAACCAGCCGCCGCTCACAGCCGAAGTTAAAGTTACAGAATAACCGGCTCCGCCTATTGTAAGGTCTGAACTTGGATTTAATATTCCGCTTATGGCCAAATCAGTTGAAATGAATACTGCCAAAGCTCCGGCGCCGGCTTTAAGTGAAGCTCCGCTATCAAAACTTATAGGACCGGTTACGGTATGAGTGCCTAGCGAAGTAATGGGGTCGGAACCTAAGCCGGAATGGGTGTCGGCATGCGCGCCGACTAAGCCGGAAGTAGCCGCCCAGTCGGAACCTTCATAATATTTGAGAACATTATTTAAAGTGTCCATCCACAAATCTCCGATAGTTGGAGAAGTGGGTTCGGTATCTGATGTATTGTATCTTTTGCCTGAATGCAGAAGGGTGTTTATGGCATAAGGCGATGATGTAACTTCTTCTCTCGGCGCAAGAACAGTTCCTTCTATTTCAAGCTCCAGCCATAAATTCCCGCTTTCCCAATCGGAAATGACCGGTTCAATATCAACTTTAAAAACTCCTGTTGAAATATTAATACTGCTTGCGGGGCTTGTCCACAAAGCGCCGGCCGACATAGAGGAATCATAAACTCTAAATATCATATCCCTTGAACCTGTTACTAAAAACCCGTTTTGTCTTATATTGCCTTGATATGTAAATTTAACAGGAACTTCGGCATAAGAACTGGTAACCAGTAATCCGTAACCGGTAACCAATGAAAGGAAGATGGCAAAAGAAAGAGAAACAAAAACGCGTGAGTCCAAAAACTTGAAGGCCATAAAATGCGAAAAAACAAAAGAGCAATAGTGTATCATTGTCCTTTCGAATTCCCCATATAGCTTTTTTAGACTTTTAAGTCTCATCTCAATTTTTCCTCTACTGCCGGTTAGCCAGTTACTGTTCACTGATTACCGTTCACTGATTACTGTTCACTGATTACTGTTCACTGATTACCGATTACTGTTCCCCTATCTAATTACCATCAACTTACCTGTCTTTGAATTTGGCCCTGAAACTACGCGCCAAATATATACTCCGCTCGCGACTTTTTGTCCGCTTTCATTTTTTACATCCCAGTTAACTTTACTAACAGCAAACAAGTTGCTGGCAACATCTATCTTTTTTACTAATCGGCCATCAATGGTATAGATATCAATGCTTCCTTCTTGTGGAAGTCTATCAAAAATAATCCCGTTAGCCTCAGTTCCTGTTTTACCAGTGCCATAGCCCGCATTAGGGCCATTAGGCCTGAAAGGCACCGGAAAAGCATAAATATCTTTAACATTGTCTTCCAACTGTCCAATCAAAGCGTAAACCCCAGGTGACAAGAGCGGAACTAAAAGTCTCTTTGAACTAACATCAAGATTAGCGCCCGCCATTTTACCCCACATTGACCATTCATCGTCAAGCGCCCACGCTTGAAGTGTCTCAACCCTGACGGGAGGATTTGAGCCGTCTAAAATGCCATCGTCATTAGCATCTTTATAGTTCATAGCCAACATGCCTTTTGACAGAAACGGTTCTGTCCAAAAATCCTGTTCGTCAAAGACAAACATCTCGGAAATATTCCCCGAATAAAGCCTGCTCCATGCGCCCTCATTGATTTCCATTTTAGAATTGGCATTAGTTATTTTGGCCGAGTCCGCCATAACGGGATTATTAACCGCGTCTTTGTTTATTGTGATGTCAAAAACATTCCTGCCGACTGAATTTGCCGGCAAAAAAAGTTCTACATTTCCCGATTCAAACGAAAGTTGAACGGGCAAGCCGCCTTGATAAGTGAAATGAGGAGGATTATAAAATCCCGCTCTGTTAGCATATTCTCCTGCGAATGAACCATTACTTGAGGGTAAAATAATTTGAGATAAAGCCCCCTTCGCCGTATATTCCCCGCCTGATGACAATTGCCCGCCGCCGCTAATAACTGACGACTCCAATCCATAATCTCCGCCGGAGGCGACAAAACACAGAGCGGGACTCGCGCTACAAAGCATAAACGCTGTCCAAAAAGAAAAAGCAAAACAGATTTTTAGCAGATATGTTTTCTGTGTAATCATCTTGTAAATAGTATAGCTGATATGTTTGGATAAATCCCGAAGAAATTACGAAGATTTTGAAAAGAGGACAAAAACATATTATTCGTAAAACGTCTAAAACCGCAAAATCTTAGCGCCCTCCGCGCTGTTTTTTGTGTTCTTTGTCCGTCGGACATTTATAACTTTTCGGCCATTTGTATTTCCTATTTTGAGCTTTCTCCGTTCCTTGAAAATGGTAATTATAAAAAGTAATCAAATTTCCGGGTTTGTTTCGTTTTAACCCGATTTTATCCCTAAAATATTTTTTGCGCTTACTTTTTTAGAACCCTGCCATACCCATACCGGCGCTTTGTATACTTGTAAATTAAGCGGCCTTTCACAAAGTGTTTTCAAGTTGCGCCGGAAATGTCTCAAAAGCCTAAGCATTAAATCCATTCCCCTTGCTAACGTTTACAGAACCCCAAAAGCTCACATAACGCGCATGCTCCGTCGGATATTTTTTCGTCATTCCGGTGAAAGCCTTTTCAAAAACTCCGTTGAGCGCGGAAAGTTACATGAGCTTTTGGGCAGAACAATTCTGTCTGCTTAGTTTTTAGAGCGGACAAAACTTTTAGGACAAAAAAAACTTTTAAAAAAAAACTTTTAGTGGCAATACTTTTAAATATAATTGTAAAATATAAATTATGTTGCCCATAAGCTTTTTTGAATTTTATATTATAAGCCCTGATACCGCTTTATGCAGGAAATGGGAAAAGGCATTCTTGCGTGAAGACTGGAAAATTAATTTTTTTGAGAATTTTTCAGAATTTAACGCGAGCTATACCGGCGAAAGAGGCTTGGTATTCATAGAAGTCGGTTCAAACGCCAATGGAACACTCAATGAAATAAAAAAAAGTTTTTTCGGCAAAAATCTCTCGATAATAACCTTTGCGGACGAGAAATGCGTAAATAATTCTCTTATCACAGTTTTTCTGGAATCATGCAGTGATGACTTTATTCTGAAATCGCTTGATGAAAAAATCCTTGTGGCAAAGACCAAAGCTCATTTGAGAAGATTATTGCCTTCCATGAATTATGTGAAAACCATTATTTGTACAAAAAAAGGCGATGTGCAAATGGACAGGAACAAAGGAATTGTTAAATTGGACGCAAAAACAAAAAAAAGCCATTGTTTGGAAAATTTAACACTGAAAGAGTTTAAAATACTGGCAATTCTTATTAATCACGAAGAAGAGATAATTTCAAGAGCTTTGATACTGGAAAACATATGGGAACAAAAATCGGAAAAAGTTAATGCTGAAACCATAGACAAACACATTGAATCCCTTAGAAAAAAACTCGGCGCTCACGGCAAAAAAATAAAAACCATGTATGGACTAGGTTATGCGTTTAAAAATAGTTAGTAAGTTAGGCAACAGTTGGGAATAGTAAACAGTGACTGGCAAATCAGTAACCAGTAATCAGTGAACAGTAATCAGTCGGGAAAAGATAGTGGCGCCAAAGCCATAGCAAGAAAAGGCAATTAGCAACAGGATTACAGGTAATCAGTAAACTTGTGACCTGTGACTTGCAACT
>JAKLQJ010000238.1 GCA_022013385.1 Elusimicrobiota bacterium | reverse complement strand
CGTAATCCGAACAGGTAGGCCCGACAATCCTTATCCGTGCTAAACCGTTTCTCTAACTCCAATAGTGCCTGTGGATAGTCCTCTTTCATACTGGAATATGCTACAAATTGGCTTAAGTGGAGTCAAGTAGATACCCATGTTGATAAAAGCATACTGTTGAATCTGATAAGGCGCCAAACATCCAATCCTGACATTCTGTGGCTAGCGGAGATTGTAATAAGCCACAATTGCGCCATGGATTTTGTTATTAAGGGCGATCCCGCTTTATTCAGGCTGGTGCCATCGCATAAAACTTTGCTCAACGCCCCCGCAAACCGCGGACTGCCCATAGGGAATTTAACAAGCCAGTTTTTTGCCAATGTCTATCTGAACGAGTTGGATCAGTTTATCAAGCGCGATTTAAAGGCGAAATATTATATCCGCTATGTGGATGATTTTATCCTTCTTTCCCAAGACAGGAAGCAATTGGTTTTCTGGAGGGAAAAAATAACGGATTTTGTCAGGGAAAAGCTGAAATTGGAAATACACCCGGAAAAGCGGCGTATAGCCCCAGTTTCAAACGGCATGGATTTTCTGGGTTATATTGCGCGGCCTTGCTATATATTGGTTCGCAAAAGAGTAGTTCGTAATTTTAAGAATAAAATGCGGGCCATCGGGAAAATCGCGGTTAAAGACGGTATTATGGAATTTCAACCGGCGCTGGTAAAAAGAACAAATGCTATAATAAATTCATACATGGCGCATTTTAGCCACGCGAATTCATATAAGCTAAAAAACGCTTTGGCCGACAGTTACAATTTTATGGGCGAATTTAACAGGATTTTCCGGTTGGTCGCGCCGCATTATTTTCACAGTCTGGCCGCGCAATACGACTTTTTCAAAAAGGCGCTTTCGGGAGTTGATTTTTATTGTGATGAAACAGGGCAATTATGTTTCAGGGGTAGGGCGACGCTGATTTTTTTCTCCGTGGGGCGGGTTTACGCGTTTTTCGGAGCGAATGCCATTGCCGCCGCCGACATACTGGGGCTGAAATTAATAAAAGTCGGCGGATTCCCGCCGAGCATTTACTCGGAAATGGGTTCAGAGCGCGCTGCTTTTCCAGCGGCTCAGGAGAAAAAATACGCCGCTCTCGCGGTTTCAAAAGGATATTTTATTTATGTCATCAATGAGAAAAAGGACATAAGATTCAACCATAAACTTTTGACGAGAACATTAACAAAAACATATTGTTAACAGCATCGCCTCAGATTTTTATTGCAATGCGATGTAGTTTGAATTATAATTAGCTTACATAATGTGTTGGGAGAACCCATAAAAATGCCGCGAATGTTAATTTGACTAATGTTATAGCGGCGGGATTGCCATCCCGCGAAAATTCACCGCAAGGTAGGAAAGTTAACCAAAATCGTTTAAACCCGCATTAGCCGAATTTAAGGAAAAATCTTTATGATTCAATTAAAATCCGATTCATCATTTTCATTTTACTGGCGGACGCGGCCACCGCAATGGCGGCTTAGCGGCATTGAATCTGGGCAGAAAACCGCTCTTATTCGGGCATTGCCTTTTATTATCGGCAGAGCCGAAGATTGCCATTTGATTTTGCCCGACTCGGTGGAGCTGAGAAAAACCACCAGCCGCTGGCATTGTCATATCTCGGAAAAAGGCGGAAAGTATTTTATTAACGACGGTAGTTTTGGCATTGTTCCTGAAACCGGCGCTAAAAAGCCGAGTGTCAGCGGAACATTCCGCAATGGACAAAGAATAACCGGGCCCGAAGAACTCAAGCCGGGTGATAGTCTTGCAATCGGCCATTGGAATTTTAGGGTGGAGAAAGCCAAAAATTTTCTCATAGATATAGACGATGTTTTGGAAACCGTTCAGAGCGGCAAACGCTCAACGCTAAAACCAAAAGGCCGCGAATCCCATATCGGTTATAGACGCCTACACGATCTTTTGATGGAACTGAGTCGTTTTGAGAATATGGAAGATTCTCTGTCCCATCTTCTGGCTTTTGCCGCGAAGAAAATACCCGCCGCTCAGGCTTTGGCTATTTTGTCAAATGACAGAGGAGCGGCATTTTCCGCGCGACTGGCATGGAAGAAAGATTTTGGACGGTTGTTTGATTTTAAATTCAGTTCAAGCCTGCTTGAACGGCTTCATGTGAGCGAACCTTTCCTCTTGGAACAGCGCATTTCCGACCCCACGACCAGTCAAAAGTTTCAGAATATAACTTCGGCTCTGCTGGTGCCGCTCAGGGGATGGCGCGGCAAGCTGGGAGCGCTTTATATGGACAATCGCAAGGGGGATAAAATTTTTACCGAGGACGACCTTTATCTGGCCACCGCCCTCGGCGGCCTCATATCTCTTCAGCTTATGACGGAAAAACAAATTTTCTTGTGCCGGTTGGAGGAAAATCTAAAGCAGTATTTCAGTTCCAATGTCGTCCGCCGTCTTGTGGAAGAAGCGGGGGATGGGAAACTGCCCGAGCTGACGGTTACGAAAAAGACGGCCGCCATTCTTTTTGTTGATATAAACGGCTTCAGCGAATTTTGCCGCGCGAATTCACCCGAAGAAATAAGCGGATTGCTTAATCCTTATTTCAGACTGATGTCGGAATGCGTGCACAGATATGGCGGCTATGTGGATAAATTTATAGGCGATGCGGTGATGGGCGTGTTTGAGGCGGCGGGCCTGCCCGCCGAAGCAGTAGTGGCGGGAACTAAGGACAATCCCGAAGCCGATTCTTTATGTTCCCTCCGGGCGGTTCGGGCGGCGCGGGATATGATAAAGGTATGGCGCGGCTGGACTAATTCCGAATTAGGGAAAGCCATGCCGCTTAGAATCGGCATTGACACAGGACGGGTGGTGATTGGGAATATCGGGTTTTCAGGGCGGATGGAATATACCGCGCTTGGCGATACTGTAAATTTAGCCGCGCGTTTGCAAAAATTGGCCGGACCTGACGGCATAGCTCTGTCGGATGCTGGCCGTCTGTTGATAGAAAAAGAATTTCGTTGTGAAGACGGCGGCGAGCGGGAAGTTAAAGGTTTCGGGACTGTTAAAGTCTGGGATATCAAAGGTTGATATGAAAATGGTGGCTGACCCCATTATCGGATATTTGTTGTTCTTGTTGCTGTTCTTGCCGACCGGCGTTTTTGCGGAGGAAGGGAACGATGTTTCCGCCGTTATCACGGCAGGGAACGCCTGCTGGAAGGCGGAGAATTATAGTTGCGCCATAGCCAATTGGAACAATGCCGTTTCGTTCAACCCCGGTCTGAACGCGCAAATTGCGCCTTTTCTGGCCGGAGCTTACGCCAAGCGCGGCGCGCAGTATTATTTGGAGAAAAAATACAGCGAGGCCGTCACTGATTTTGACGAAGTTCTGCGGTTGGAGCCTGATAGTACCGAAATAAAAGAAGCGCGCCGTCTTGCCGCAAGGGCCGCGTCTAATAATCTCGGTTACGGGCAGCCGTCCGCTGAAACTGAAGTAGACCCGTCGGCTCGGCCGCGCTCGGCATTGCCCGCGCAAGATAACAATGCGTCAAGGGAATCATTGGTTTCTCCCGGAATTTTGGCCGGCATCGCGATAACGGTTATTCTGGTTTTACTGGGGCTTTCGCTTGCGTGCGTTTCCGCCACGCCGCGGATAAAAGTACTGGGGCGGGTGATGTCGGGATTGGGCGTGATTGCCGCTTGCGGTATGTTAATAGCGGGTTTGCAGATGATGCGTGAAGGCGACCCAATAAACATGAAGGCGGCGGATAATCGCGAACTTATGCATTCCATTTGGAAATATAATCCCGACGGCTACGACAAGGACGGCTACGACAAAAACGGCTACGACAAGGACGGCTACGACAAAAACGGCTATGACAAGGACGGCTACGACAAAAACGGCTACGACAAGGACGGCTACGACAAAAACGGCAGGGATAGGAATAATTGCGACAGGTCAGGTATTTGCTTAATGAATTGGAATAAGGCTAATGCTTATTGTAAACAACAAGGCAAGCGGCTACCTACCGTAAAAGAACTTCAAAACATGTATGAAAATGAATGTACCGGCGGGAGAAGAGCTAAGACATGCTATGGGTGGTTTTGGTCTTCCGAGGAAACAGGCTCCGCCTCCGCGCGGGTTGTGAACTTCTACTATGGCTATGTGTACTACCACAATAAGCGCTACCACTACCATGTCCGTTGCCGTTGATGCCCGTGGATTATTTGGTTATTAGAAATGGGGTCAGAAATGGGGTCAGCCACCATTTATATGAGGTAAAGTCAAATAAAGACAGAATTCTATGTAAGATAATATATTCATGTATAGGAATTTCAAAGTTTGATAGAGTCCCGCCATAGGCGGGAAACTACAGCGGTAAAAACAAAAGAATAGAATATAGCCTCTCCCGCCATATTCGCCAATACTACAAGGCGCTCTCCATTACTACATCGGTGAGTCCGCCAAAGATTTAGTGGCGGAAACCCGCCGAAGTCGTACTGGAGGGGGCGGGACGGGACTAATTTGTGAAGGATGCCGAGAAGATGCGACACACAGAGAAAAGTATTTAAAAACATATCTTGGTAAAATATTTTTGAGAAATAGGCTCAAGGCGTTAATAGGGTGAATTTGATTATTTATGAAAATAATCGGTAAATGCTTTTTTATCATTTTAATGGCGGCGCCGCCGGTATTTAGCGCATCGGCGCGGGAAAATGAACAGGCATGGCAGGCGGCCGGGGCTTATGCCGTCCGTGGGAACGAGTACAGCCAAGCTGGTGACTATGCCAATGCCATAGCTGACTGGACAAAGGCGGTTGAACTGAGGCCGGATCTGGCGGCGGTTGTAAACCCTCATTTGGCCATGGCATACGCCAAGACCGGCGCCCATTATTACCTGAATGGAGATTACGGAAAGTCCCTTGCATATTTTGACAAGGCGCTTCAGTTTCAGCCTAACGGCGATACGCGCATACGCCGCGCCCGCGAATTAGCGGCCCCCCAAAAAGACTTATTGTCGGAGGCGCAAAAAAAGATTCAAACCGGTCGGGTTCTTATTATTTCCGCCACTGTATTGTTGCTAATCTATCTGCTCGTTGTTTTGCTTCCGTTCTTAAAAAAGTTGCCCGCCCTTTTTACTTTGCTCTTCGCCGCGTCCCCCGGCTTGCCTAAGGCGCAGCCCGCCGCCGTCAAAGCGTCCGCCAATGACGCCGAGGAAAAACTGCTTGCCGATTTGAAAGCCGCCCGGTTTTATAATCGCGTTCGCGAGCTTATGGACGAAGGGAAATATGAAGAGGCTTTGCGCGTTTATAGTTTAAAGAAAGAACTGCTTACCGAAGCGGACAAAATTAATTTATTTGAAATACATTTGCGCATGAGTAACCATGATTCTGTGCGCCTCTTATTTGAGGACATAAAGGAAAGCGTTCTTTTGCGGGAAAATTCAGAGCTTAGACAAAAACTGTCCGAGCTTTGCCGCGAAAAGGGGCAAAGCGATTTGGCCGAGGAGATAAGCCGCGCGAAAGATAAAGAAGAAATAATCGCGGGGGAGCATGGTTTGGAATCTCTTGTTTTCTTGATGGAGAAAGGCAAATATAAAGAAGCTTTGAAAACTCTTTTGAAAAAGCCCCCAAAAGAAATGACGCTGAAAGATTACAATCTCCTTTTTGAAATATATCTGCAATTGGAAGATTTTACGCGCGCGGGGTTGATTTTGTCTGAGATTGAGAAAATAATCACCGACAAATATCCGGTTGAGCGCTTGCGTGGACGATTGTTTATAAAGCGTGGTGAAATTGCCCCAAAAAAATCTTTACAAGAAATCACTCTTGAAAAAAACTTGCCGAATCATTATGTTTCCCTGTCGCTACTGGCTAAAACAAAGGACAGGCCGGGTTTTGCCTCGCGGTTATACCGTCTGGCTGTGGATTGTATTTTTAACATTGTGGATATTAAAAACAATCAGCAAGAATATTATGAGTTAGCGGTATCACTTGAAAATGAGGGTGAGAATGAATTTGCCCTTGAATTATATCAAGCGCTAAATGAACGACGCGCTAAGTATCTTGACGCGGAAGAGCGTTATAAAAAATTAAAAGAGAAAGCGCCCGCGAAGGTCGAGCCTGATAAGCTTCAAATCTTGGCGCAAGTTCGGGCTAATGCGCTTAAAACCGGCACTTCCGTTTCCGGAATAGTGCTTGACGACAGATACGAGTTGCGCGGCGGTCTGGGTGAAGGATCCATGGGTGTGGTCTATGAGGCTTTTGACCGTCAGAATAATCGGCAGGTGGCCGTAAAGCGCATGCATTCATGGCTGAAGGAATATCCCGAGGAATATGACCGTTTCAGGAGCGAGGCAAAGATTGTAGAGCGGCTTAAGCATCCCAATATAGTGGGGCTACACGGTGTGGTGGAACAAAACGGGGATATTTATCTTGTCTTTGATTATGTAGTGGGAAAGACATTATACGATGTTCTTAAAGAAAGAAATTGGTTCTCGCTTCAGGAATGCAAAGGGTTGTTTAACGGTATATGTGACGCCGTGCATTACGCGCATAAAAGTAATATAATTCACCGGGATTTAAAACTCGCAAATATCATGCTGGCCGGAAATGCTAAGGCTATGGTAATGGATTTCGGCCTGGCAAGTGAACTACGCGAAGGATTGACGCGCGTGACGCATCAAACTACTGCCGGCACACCGGCCTATATGGCGCCTGAACAGCATGAGGGGATAGTTAAGCGGGAAGCCGATATTTACGCCATGGGCGTGTGTCTGTATGAGATGGCAACGGGGGAGCTTCCGTTTAAGGGCTTGGATAATCTGAAGCAGAAGAAAGCGAAGATATATAGTGAAGCCACCGCCATTCGACCTTTACTGCCTACGGGGATAGATGGCATAATAAGCCGCTCCCTTGAGCCGGAACCGTCGCAAAGATACGCCGACGCGCTGGATTTCTGGTCCGCGCTGAAAAAATTGTAAGAAATGGGGTCAGCCACCATTTACAATTGCGCGTTCATCTTTACTATATGAAACATCCTATTCTTGGCGACAGGCTTTATGGCGATTTAGGCAGACAGGAAAATTATTTAAGAATTATGCTGCATGCGGCAGCGATTGAATTTGAAATGCCCAATGGCAATAAGATGAAGATTAAGAAGTATCCGCCTAGATTAACCATTTTCCACCTCAGAGGTGGAAAATGGTTAGGAAAATGGTGGCTGACCCCATTTCCCAATTATTTTTTATAAGGAAATGATACTATGAACAGTCAAACTCAAACAAAGAGAAATAAAATTCAGGATGGTTCGGTCATGAAAAACGATTTCAAAGTTAAAGATATAAGTTTTGCCCTGCAAGGCCGCAAGGAAATAGAGATAGCCGAAAAAGAAATGCCCGGACTTATGTCTATTCGCAGGAAATTTTCGGCCAAAAAACCTCTTAAAGGAGCGAGAGTCATGGGTTCTCTTCATATGACCAATCAAACGGCCGTTTTGATAGAAACGCTTACGGCGCTTGGCGCCGAGGTGCGTTGGGCATCATGTAATATTTTTTCCACTCAAGACAGCACAGCAGCCGCTATAGCTAAAACCGGAGTGCCTGTTTTTGCGTGGAAGGGCGAAACATTGGCCGAGTATTGGTGGTGCACCGCGCTCGCTCTTGATTTTCACGGCGGTAAAGGGCCTAATCTCATTGTTGATGACGGCGGAGACGCCACAATGATGATTCACAGAGGATTTGCCGCGGAAGATAATCCAAAAATTTTAGACGCAAAAACTCACGGAGAGGATGAATTTGAACTTAATAAATTTTTACGCGCGGAACTTAAAATAAATCCGCGGCGCTGGCATAAAGCGGTAAAAGATTGGAAAGGCGTTTCCGAAGAAACCACAACAGGAGTTCATCGTCTTTATCAAATGCATGAGGCAGGGGAACTTTTGGTTCCCGCCATAAATGTGAATGATTCTGTTACAAAATCCAAGTTTGATAATCTTTATGGTTGCAGGGAATCTTTGGCTGACGGAATTAAAAGGGCGACAGATGTTATGATAGCCGGTAAGGTTTGTGTTATTTGCGGATATGGAGATGTAGGCAAAGGCAGCGCGCGGTCATTAAGGGGTTTTGGCGCGCGCGTTTTAGTTACTGAGATAGATCCCATTTGCGCCCTTCAGGCGGCGATGGAAGGATTTGAGGTTACCACGGTGGAAGATGCTCTTAAGGAAGGGGATGTGTTTGTAACCGCCACCGGAAACAAGGATATTATTCGCGTTGAGCATATGCTAAAAATGAAAGATCAAGCCATAGTTTGCAATATCGGACATTTTGATAATGAAATACAAGTTGAGCAGTTGAAAAATAGCAAAGGAGTAAAACTTGTAAATATAAAACCTCAAGTGGACAGATTTGATCTTCCCGGAGGCAATTCCATATATTTACTGGCAGAGGGCAGGCTTGTAAATCTTGGTTGCGCTAAGGGCCATCCTTCTTTTGTAATGAGCAACTCATTTTCAAATCAGACTCTTGCTCAGATAGAGCTTTGGACCAAAAAAATGGAAGTGGGCGTATACAGATTGCCTAAACATTTGGATGAAGAAGTAGCGCGATTGCATCTTGAGAAGATAGGCGTAAAACTGACCAAGCTAACAAAAGAACAGGCCGATTATATCGGAGTAAGAGTGGAAGGCCCTTATAAACCCGAACATTATCGGTATTAAGGTTTCCTAGTACAGAGCCTAAGCAGGCGGCAGGTTTTCAGGTAACAGTAGCTGAAATTTGTTTGCTATGCCGGCAAAATTATCCTATTTTTTATTTTCTCTGCGCCTTTGCGCCTTTTTTCCGCTTCGTGTTGTTCTTTGCCACACCGCTGTTGCCTGCCGCGATCTGTTCTTTTTCTATAAATCCCCACACGGTTGTTTTATGCAACCAGCCGTTTGCCTCATCGTCTTTTACATGATACCAGTTTTCTTTTTTTTCAATGAATTTCAGAGGGTATGTTTTTTGAAGAACCCATAGTATTTCATTGCTTCCGGGGTCTTCCCTTAGATTGGCCTTTTCCGTTTTAACTATTACGGAAGGGGTATTGGAAAGCACAGAACTGTGTATCCACCCTGTTTCTCCCGAAAAATCTTTTACTTTTTTCCATTTTCCCTTAGAATCTACGATTTCAAAAGGTGTATATTTACAAACTGTCCACAAAATATCATAACCCGCTCCGGGGCCTGTTCTTACATTGGCCTTTGATGTTGAGACGCTCATCATTTTGGCGCACAATACAGTAGTCAATATAAGGATAGCAATGCCTAAAATTCCGGATATTCGCAGAGCTCTCAGCGCATTAGGTGAGCGGCCTGCAGAATTCTCCTGCTTGTGGTGCAGGCAGGCGCTTGGGGCGTCGGAAGCGCTGTTGTTCCGCGGCGCGGTCAGTTTTAGTTTTGTTTTTATCATGCTATTTCCCTTTTACTTTCCTTAATATCAATTCAGCCAAGCCTATCGGTTTGTTTTTTATTATAATATAAGAGATAGATATTAAGTTTTTGTTTCCAAAACGAAAGAATTGGAATTCTCGCGAATGATGCTTAGCCCAACTGCTAAATGATAATTGGACATATCTCGCCGAATACGATTATCACCGAAGCGCAAGCGGTAGGATGTGTCAGTTATTGGGGTAATAAACAGACTGAGTAAAAGTAAAGGTACACCTTAAAGTAGAATATGGCAGTTGTTTGCAATGGGCTTTTGGTCCCATATTTTGGTAGTACCATTGTTATGAATATTCGGGACTTTATACCCATGCTGTTTTTTCATTTTTTGGCTAAAGTATCATTATACAGCATTCTCAAAAGCATTTGAGAGGATTATGACATGAAAAAATATCTGGTAATTTCAATTATGATTTTGTCTGTGCAAGGGAGTCTTGCGCAAAGCTCGGAGCGCTTAAAGTCATCGTCTAAAATAGGCCGGATAAACATTGAATCATTGCAAAATGGAGCGGAAATACCATTGCCCGCTCTATACTCCAAAGCGGAAGGTTCAGTTCAAGCCAATGATTTGGAATTTTCCAGAGAATATGTTTTGGAACAAATAGTAAAAGAAACTTTGGAAATTATGGAAAAAAAAGGCTCATTTTTAATGTCCCCGATAAAAACAACCGATGATTTTTCGCAAGTCTTAACGCGATTTTTTGAAGAAAATTATAATAGCCTTTCGCCAAATAAAATCGCCGGCGTGTCAAATGATAGGCTTGCGCTTATTAATGTTATATGGGCTTTGGGCGAGTTGGGCAAACCGGAATCGGTAAAAACCATAGTCAAAGCTTTCCCTTCTGCTGATCAGGCAATGCGTTTAAATATGATAGCGGCTCTTGATAAAATAAAATCGGCGGAAGCAGCTGCGGCATTAAATAAAATAACGATTGCCGGCCAAGATAAAGAATTCGGGACTATGGAAACGGGAGATTTATTGTTTCGCAAAGGTTATTTCGGTTTGCTTAATCCGATAATTAAAGCGCAACCGGTTGGTCATGTCGCGATTTATATAGGCAAGGAAAACGGGGAGCCAATGGTTATACATTCATGGCTAATTGTAGAAAAAATTACATTGCATAAGTTTATCCATAATCGGCCGTTTTATGGAAATTACACCACATCCCCTAAGCCGAGCATTGCGCAGAGAAACAAGATAGTTGATTATCTCGTTTCACAATTGGGAAAACTTTATTCTATGTCGCATTTAAGTCAAAAAGGTCCTGAAAAATTTGATTGTGTGGGATTGGCGGAAGCCGCATATGAATCGGCGGGTTTAAATCCCACACCGAATGAATTTGAAAGCGGATGGGGCTGGCCCCTTACGCCTACCGAGCAATACGAGCATACTTCCCCAAACTTTAAGTGAGTCTTTTACCACGGGTTGCGGTTAGAATCATTAATAATACTTCTTCTTAATTATTTGGATTGTTGCAACGAGAAATGCAAAGAAGAAATAGAATAACGCCGCGGTTTTCTATATTTCTTGAAGAGCAAGGATTACCTTACTCTTCTTTTTTTTGCGCGATATTTCTATTTCAACTTTATCTCCGGGTTTTTTAGTGTCCAGATAATTCGCCAAATCGTCGTTTTCGGTCACAGGGTTCCCGTCAATGCCTATTATAACATCTCCGTAATAAATATCTCCGTAATAAGTCGTGTAGGTGGTTTTTAAGCCGGCTTGATAAGCTGAACCTCCGGGCTGAGTTTCCAATATCATGGCGCCATTGATTGAAAGCCTTTCACGAATATTGTCGGGCACCAAAACAACTCCGAGCCCTGCCCTTTTGATTTTGCCGTATTTTATAAGCTGCGGAACAATCCTTTTAACTATGTTGACCGGAATGGCGAAGCCCACTCCGGCGTACGATCCGGAAGGACTGTATATCAAAGTGGTTACGCCTATAAGCCTGCCGCCGGAATCGAGAAGGGGTCCTCCCGAGTTTCAGGGGTTTATGGCGGCATCGGTCTGTATCACATTGTGAATGGTTTTCCCGCCTATCGATTTCATGGTTCTTCCCAAAGCGCTTATAACTCCGGTGGTAAGTGAATAATCCAAACCGAAAGGACTGCCGATAACGAGAGTTTTCTGCCCCACTTGAAGAGTTTTATTATTTTCGCGAGCGATAGGCTTGAGATCGGTTTCTTTGGCCGCGATTTTTAATACGGCCAAATCATATTCGGAAGAAAGGCCTATCACCTTTGCCGGATAAGTTTTTTGATTAAAAAGGGTAACCTCAATTTTGCTTGCTTGATAAATAACATGAAAATTGGTGACTATATGACCGGCCTTATCCCAAAGAAATCCGGAACCGGCTCCTTGAGGAACTTCATAGGTGTAGCCTGAAAACCAATCCCATTGAATGCCCGCGTTTTTTATGAAAGCCACTGATTTTGAAACTTCGTTAAAAACCCTTATGGTATCTTTTTGAACCTCTAAAAGCTGAGCTGAAACACTAGAAAACAAAAAACATGGAAGAATAAAAAAATAAAAGAAACCCTTAATGAAATTTTTCATCAGTAATACCTCCATTTATTAGTTCAAGAAATATTTTATCAAATCATTAACACGCAAATTCCTTTTCCGTATTGGAATTTGATATATTGTTTTAAGTAGCACAAAATTATGATAGGCGATTGAACAGCAAAATAGCGAACAGATCAAATGACCGGAAAATTGGAAGGCGCCACGGGACAGGCAAGTGTCGGTAAGTTATACGAACGACCAATGTCCCCTCATATTGGAGAAGCGGAGGATGAAATAAGTAAAATTTAAACGGCGTTTACTGAAATGAATATACTTATTGCTCCCAATTCCTTTAAAGGCACGCTCAATGCCAGCTTGGCGGCTAAAGCAATCGGCAGAGGCATAAGGAAAGCTCTGCCGGAAATTAATTTAAAATTATCGCCTATTTCAGACGGCGGAGACGGTTTGATTGATATCGCTTCAAATGTTTTGGGCGGCCAAATTAAAACGGCAAAAGTTGAAGGTCCTCTGAGAAAGCAAGTTAAAGCTAGATATATTTTTTGTAAAAATAAAACAGCTATCATTGAAATGGCGGAGGCATCCGGAATTAAATATCTTAGACATAATGAGCTTGATGCCATGAACGCTTCAACATTCGGAGTGGGGCAATTAATAGATAAAGCGCTTAAATTAGGCGCGAAAAAAATAATTATCGGGCTTGGAGGCAGCGCCTCAAATGACGGAGGAGCCGGTTGCGCTCAAGGATTTGGTTTCAAATTAACTGATATAAACGGCAATAATATTTTGAGGGGAGCCGCAGGATTGTTGGAGCTTTCAAGAGTTTATAACAGCGCTCAGAATAAACTTAAAGATATCACATTTATAGTTTTAACGGATGTTTCAAATCGCTTATGCGGAAAAGAGGGTTCCGCTAAAATTTTTGGCCCTCAAAAAGGAGCTTCTCCTCAAGATGTGAGAAACATTGAAAAAGCTTTGTCGCATTACTCAAGGATCATTAAGCGTGATTTAAGCAAAAATATAAAATGTCTTAAAGGCGGAGCCGCGGCAGGCGGACTTGCGGCGGGCTTACACGCTTTTTTTGACGCGAAATTATCAGATGGAACGAAATATATGTTCAAGCTCACAGGCATTGAAAATGACATTAAAAAAACGGATATTCTTATTACCGGCGAGGGAAAATTTGATAGACAAAGTCTCTTTGGCAAAGGGTTTTACGGACTTTCGGCATTGGCATTAAAGCATAAGAAACCGATAATTATAGTATGCGGCCGTTCAGAAATAAAAAATGAAAGATTATTGCGCGCCAAAGGCGTAAGATATGTGATAGAGCTTGAAAAAATTTTTAAAGGCAAGAATTTATTTCTTAAACCTGAGAAATGGATTGAAAGCGCCTTTAGACTTGAAGCTAAAAAGATAGTAGAAACGGCGGCGCGACAGTGATGTAGCGTGGCAGGGATACAGCGCAGCTTGTCCCGCCATAGGCGGGAGCAGCGATACAGCGGGGCAGGGATACAGCGCGGCAGTATGCAGAGAACAGAAAAAAATTAGAGAAAACCAAGCAAAAAGCGGCGATTAGGGTTTGTTTCGCTCTATCCATATTTTCATAACTCTCTAGTATAGCGTTTCATAAAAATATGGACAGATAAAAAGAAATCTGGTATAATAATCAAAACGAAACTCAATGGAGGTTATTATGCCGCAAAAAACTAAAATGCCCAAGCTGTTTTTAAGTAGTAAACAACATCAATTTT
>JAKLQJ010000237.1 GCA_022013385.1 Elusimicrobiota bacterium | reverse complement strand
GTTTCGTTTATTGGTCGTACACATAGCTTCCGACACTTGCCTGTCCCGCCTTTATGGCGGGAATGAAACATAGTTTCGTTTATTGGTCGTACACATAGCTTCCGACACTTTATGAAACATAGTTTCGTTTATTGCAATTGAGCGAGAATTGTGTCAATACTTGTCTTTGCATCGCCAAAGAGCATGCGAGTATTATCCTTATAAAACAAAGGGTTATCAACGCCGGCGTATCCCGCAGCCATACTGCGCTTTAATACTACTGTAGTTTTAGACTTCCAAGCCTCAATTACAGGCATTCCATAAATAGGACTTGACGGATCTTCAAGAGCGCCGGGACTTACAATATCATTAGCGCCAATTACCAAAGCAACATCGGTCTCGGGAAAATCCTTATTTATTTCATCCATCTCAAGCACTATATCATAAGGAATATTAGCCTCAGCTAATAATACATTCATATGCCCGGGAAGTCTGCCCGCAACAGGGTGAATTGCAAATCGCACATTTGCTCCGCGCTTACGGAGCTTATCAACAACATCTTTAAGAGGATGATGCGCGCGCGCTACGGCAAGACCATATCCGGGAATCACAATCACATTTTTTGCTTCCTTTAGCATACCGACAACATCCTCAATATTGGTGGGAATTACCTCGCCCGCCAATTCACTGCCCCCACTAGAAATTTTGGCTTTTGGTTTTTCAGCGCCAAAGCCGCCGAAAATAACATTTATAAGAGAACGATTCATAGCCTTGCACATTATATAGCTAAGAATGGCGCCGCTTGAACCCACCAAAGCGCCGGTGATAATAAGCAAATTATTGCCAAGCAAGAAACCGGTAGCGGCGGCGGCCCATCCGGAATAACTATTGAGCATTGAAATAACCACAGGCATATCCGCTCCACCGATACTCATAACCAAATGCCAGCCAAGCACAAAAGCAATCACCGTCATGACAATCAACATTGGCATTCCTTGCGCCATTAAATCTTGCACTCCAAAAACAAGATACCCGCAATACATAGCGCCTAAGAACATAATAAGATTCAGCATATGCCTGCCGGGCAAAAGAAGCGGTTTACTGCGAATAATGGTTTGAAGTTTTCCGAAAGCGACTACGGAACCGGTAAAAGTTATCGCACCGATAAAAACGCCCAGTACCACCTCGGTTTCATGAACAATTCTAGCGGCGCCCATAAGTTGTCCGCTTTCCATATAACTGTTAATCCCTACAAGAACAGCGGCCAAACCGACAAAACTATGAAAACCCGCTATCAATTGCGGCATAGCGGTTATTGCAATTTTAGACGCCACTATCGACCCGATAACACCGCCAATTAAAAGCATGGCAATTAGCAATCCATATCCTTCTTTGCTCACACTGGGATGGAAAAATGTAGCAATAACTGCTATCGCCATACCTATTATGCCGAACCAATTGCCGCGCCGAGATGTCTCAGGATTGCTCAATCCTCCTAAACTTAAAATGAATAAAACACTCGCCACTATATAAGAAACTACCAATATACCACTCTGCTGAACCATATGTTCCATGATTTTTCTCCTCCAACTTTACTAGGTATCGCTACCTGCCCGCCAAAAACTTAACTAACGCTGATTTCCACATTTGGCCGTCTCATAGACATAGTCTATGACACGGCGCTGGCATAGCTTTGGCAGGCCGGAAAAAAGTTTATTTACGAAACATCTTGAGCATACGCCTTGTCACGAGAAACCCGCCGAAAATGTTTATTGAAGCAAGCAATACCGCAATAGTCGCAACCCAAGTTACCCAACTATTGAAACCGCTAGATATTTGCAACATGGCCCCAATCACTATAATACCGCTAATGGCATTAGTAACACTCATCAATGGCGTATGCAGGGCAGGCGTGACATTCCAAACAACCATATAGCCGACAAATATAGCTATTACAAATACCGTAAAATGGGATAAAAACTCCGGCGGCGCATACAAGCCAATCATTGTGAAGATGGCTGTAGCTAAAATGCCCAAGACGGAATAAGTCAATATGGGACATTTTTTTTCTTTCGGCTCTTCTTTTACGGTCGCCGATTTTGCCGAGGCCGTAGCCATTTTTTGGGCCACCGCGGACGGATCAACTTTTGGTTTTGGCGGAGGAAAGGTTATTTCCCCTTTATGAGCGACCAATGCGCCTCGCACAACTTCATCATCTATATTAATGTTCCAGCCATTCTGAATTTCCATCTGCTTAAGAAGATGCACCATATTGGCGCCATACAGATTGCTAGCCTGATTTGGAAGTCTGGAAGCAAGATCGGTATAACCAATAATCTTCACGCCATTTACATCAGCTACAATGCCCGGCTTTGTCAATTCACAATTCCCGCCTTGTTCAGCAGCCATATCAACTATTATCGATCCATGCTTCATCTCCGAAACATGCTCGGCTTTAATCAGTATCGGAGCCTTAGTCCCGGGAACGAGAGCGGTTGTTATAATGATATCCACATCGGCGGCCTGTTTCTTAAAAAGTTTCATTTCAGCTTCAATAAACTCCGGACTCATAATTTTAGAATAGCCGCCCGCGCCGGTTCCGTCTTCCTTAAAATCCACTTCAAGAAACTCCGCTCCCATACTCTCCACTTGATCTTTAACTTCCGGACGCGTGTCAAATGCCCGAACAATAGCTCCGAGCGCTTTAGCTGCTCCGATAGCGGCCAAACCGGCAACACCCGCGCCAATTACTAAAACTTTAGCGGGAGGAACTTTCCCCGCCGCGGTAATTTGACCGGTAAAAAATCTGCCGAATAAATTGGCCGCTTCAATTACCGCTCTATAGCCCGCAATATTCGCCATAGAACTTAATGCGTCCATTTTTTGCGCGCGAGAAATTCTCGGTATCATATCCATAGCAAGCGATGTTATTTTACGAGCTTTAAATTTCTCCAATAATTCCTTGCTGCGAGCAGGATAGATAAAACTTACTATCGCTCCGCCTTCTTTCAATAAATCCACCTCATGAACGCCAAGTTTGGTATTCATTATAGGTCCGCGCACCTTTAGAACAACATCAACCGTAGACCATACCGCTTTCGTATCGGAAGTAATTTCAGCTCCCGCGGCTTTAAATTCTTCGTCGGAAAAATTCGCTAATGCGCCGGCGCCCGACTCAATAATAATTTCGGCTCCAAGCTTTTTAAGCTCTGCCACCGCTTTAGGAGCAACAGCGATTCTGCTCTCGCCTTTGAATATCTCGGCAGGAATTCCTATTCTCATATTTTTCACCTTCCATATTTTTTGCCACCGTATCCGCTTGATAGCTAATAGATGTCCGTAACAAGCCTTTGCTAACCCTGTCCCTGATAGCGGCGCCATGCCTAGATTCGGGATAGTTTAGGGTAACCGTTTAGTCTGTTGTTTCTCCGTCGCAGACTTATAACACTTTAGCCATCAAAACGAATGAGGCTTTACCTATTTTTAGAAACAGAGTAAAGCCGTTGATACAAGACTCTGTCAGTGCTCCCGCCTTTTTCGCCACTACTACTTAGGCGCTCTCCATTACTACATGGCGCCTATGGCGCCAAGATTTAGTGGCGGAAGTCCACCGAAGTTGTAGTGGCGGAAACCCGCCGATGCTTGCCCGCCGAAGTCGTAATGGAGGGCCGTAGTGGAGGGGGCGGGACTATGTCCATCCCCGCCTTTGGCGGGGCAGGGCAGACGGCCAAGGATGTTAGTCCTGTGAACGAAGTTACACGGGGTGAACGACCACGACACGATAGCGTAGTCCACTTGCCCCGATATG
>JAKLQJ010000236.1 GCA_022013385.1 Elusimicrobiota bacterium | reverse complement strand
GATTCCCGCGGAGTGGACTACGCTATCGTGTCGTGGTCGTTCACATAGTTTCCGACACTTTATGAAGCATAGCTTCGTTGCCTGTGTATGTAGGCCTGTCATGCTGTATAGCGTGAACACGGTTCAATGTTCACCTTGGGATAAACCCATGGTGCCCTGATGCATATCGGGGCAAGTGGACTACGCTATCGTGTCGTGTGTATGTAGGCCTGTCATGCTGTATAGCGTGAACACCCCTCAGTGATCAAGTTGAGAAAGGTCACTAAGTCTGCGACGGAGAAATAATCGGACTAAACTATTACGTTTTATTATTCCATAGATGGTTTAAAAGTCAAATTTGTTTAGCTTTCTTAAATCGTAATAGGGTTCAAAAATAGTTTTTTATCGTTGAAGATAATATTTTCGAGTTTGCGTTGTAATCCGAACATTTAGTTTTCGGATTTGGGAGTATTTTGCAATCTATTGGTAATGGCAGCGGCTCTCTCAACAGCCTTTTTTATGGCCTCAATTTCCATGCGCGCCGGATTTTTGTATCCAAGATTTTCAAGCATAAGCGTTGAATAGCCGTTAATTGCGGCAAGAACATTGTTAAAATCATGGGCAACCCCGCCTGTTATTTTTTCGGCTTCTTCAATGGCCTGCCTGTGTATAAGTTCTTCTTGTAATTTTCTAAGTTCGGTTATATCTCTGATTATGGCAAGCAGGCCTGTTATTTCGCCCTTTTTATTTTTTATAGGAGTTTTTATGGCATTAATTGTTTTTGTCCCATTTGGGGTTTTTCTTATGGTATCGGTAGTTAGGGTTTTACCCTGTTTTAGCACAATTTCTTCTTCGTCGGTTATTTTTTTTGCCATTTCTTTTGGAAAAATATCGTAATTTGTTTTTCCAATCATTTTTTTGGCCGGAATATTAAAAAAATCAGCGCAGGCATTGTTAACTTTTATAAATTTGTGGTTTGTGTCCTTTATTAAAATCATGTCCGTAGCCGTATTAAATATTGTTTGAAGCATTTTTTCATTTTCTTTGATTTTATCTTCTTCAATTTTTCTATGAAACGCGATCGCGCAAAAATCAGCCAATCTTTTTATATAAGCCAAATCTGTTTGAGTATAATCTTTTTTTGCATTTGCGACGGAAACTATGCCGATAAGCTTATTATTAAAAATTGCGGGAGCCGAAAGAAAATTTTTTATTTTTATATGGCCTTTCGGCATGCCTCTTGAACGGGAGTCATTTTCAATGTCATTGGAAAGTATCGGTTTTTTCCAACCCCATAAGTCGCCGAATTTTTTAAATATTATTGATTTTCCTTCAACGCGGCACTTATGCCATATTTCTTTGGTTAAGGTTGGGATAATCATATGTCCGGTATTTGAGTCAATGTGACCAACAAAACCGTATTTGCTTTTTGTTATTTCTTGCGCTTTTCTGAGCACCATATCCAAAATGTCATTTATAGAAATTTTATCGGCTGAAAGATAAATATTTGAAAGCTCAGCTATTGAAGAGCTTTCGGTTTTTTCAGTAAGCAGAGCGATTTCATTTTCTTTTCGCGCGATGGTTTCAGCCGCCAGATTTATGAACGCCGCCATGAATTTTTTTATTGATTTATCTTTGTTTAAGTCGTTTTTGGTTTTTACATAAATTATTCCCAAAATTTTATCGCCGCGCTTAATACCTATCATATAGCGATTGGTTTGAACTTTTTTATTTGCCGCAAAATGTTTTGATATTTCATTGAATAATCGGCCGTCGGTTTTTATTCCTTGTTTTTTAAATTCGGATTCAAGGCTAAAGGGAATGGGCACACTTGAGCAATTTTCTATCTCATGGCTTGAAAGATTTTTATGAGCTGTTAAAATTAGATTTTTCTGATTGGGATCAAAAAGATGTATTGAACATTTTGAGTCTTTACGCATCCATTTTAGTTTTCCGATTTCAATGAGTGACCGCTTAAAAAAATCTTCAATAGTTTTTGCGCAAATGGATAAATCCAATAATTTGTGCAGTGTTAGCTCTATTTCAAAGTCTTTTGTAAACTTTGAATTTAAAGACGATTTGTTTTGGATTTTTCCATGAACGGCTGAAAATGCGTGGGTTATTTGTAGAGGTTTCATATCAGTTATTCCTTTTTTTTATTCCATTTTATAGCCGTGGCCGGTTATTTTTGTGATGTGTTTTGCTATATTCTGCCCTATTTTTTTTCTAAGGCTTGAAACATGAACTTCTACCGTATGCGAATCATTGTAAAGAGCAGGGTCATAGCCCCAGATGGCTTCCAAGAGATATGGCACACTTATTATTTTTCCTTGTTTTGATAGCAGTATGTTCAGTAAATCAAACTCTTTTCTAGTCAGTTTTATGTTTTTGCCCTTTATTTTTAATACTCTTTCGTCGCAATCAACAAACATATTCCATTTTTTTATGGTTTGCCGGTTTTTATCACATGCTTCATGTCGCGTCAAAAGAATTTTTATTTTTGCCAAAAGGACGGGAAAAGAGAACGGTTTGAGCAAGTAATCATCGGCGCCTTTATTATAACCGTTCAAAATATCTCGTTCGCTTATTTTTTTACCAGATATTATTATCACAGGTATTTTAGACAAGCCCGGAGCGCTTTTAACCATTTTGCAAACGGCAAAACCGTCAAGTTTCGGCATCTCGGCATCTGTTATGATTAGATCCGGTTTGTCTTTTTTTGCTGATGTCAATGTTTTCAAAGCCTTTAAAGGATTTGAAGAATAAGTTACCCTAAGCCCGTGATTTTCAAGATAGTGTCTTATAACCTGAAGCAACTCTTTATCATCATCAATGACAAAAACTTTACATTGCATAATATGTCCCCAATACCAATTGTAATACCAATTATATCATTTTTACCAAAGTGTCAATATTGACTATAATATTAAAATAGCAGTGTGGAGATAAGGTAATTCGGCAATAAGGCGATAAGGAATAAGGAGCTGTTATAAACGACTAAGACGGTTGCGGAACAGCGAATCTTTTGGTTCATTCCCGTGGGTTGCTGACTTGTCCGTGGCGCCATAGTCGCCGCGGGGTAAGAACTGAGGTGTTAGCAAAACTAATTTGTCGCTATACTACAGTAGCGAGCATAATGATATTGGTCAAATGCATAGGGTTTACTTAAAAACTATATCTGCATGTAAAAAAGCTTCATACTCAGGAACTCAAATGTAAAGAAGTGGCGGATGCATTACATTGGGGAAGTGTTTTAATATGGATATCACAAGTTCAGTGCAATATTTGAAAGGCATAGGGCCGCGCAGAGCCGAGCTTTTAAAAAAAGTGGGCATTGAGAGCATCAATGACTTAATGTTTTATTTTCCGGTAAAATGGCAAGATAGAAGGCTAAAAAAAGAAAAGGATTTAAACGGTGACTTTCAGGATAGTTTTGTTTTTTTGGGCAAGATTTTGAGTATAAAAGATTTATATACATCCTCTTCATTAAGAATATTCAAGGCAATGCTTTCAAACGGCGCTTATGAAATAGAAGCTGTGTGGTTTAAAAGGCATAATCCGAAATATGATGTTTTTAGCCAAATTCGCAAAGATATTAAACCGGGAATTAAAATATGGATAGTCGGAAAACCCGAAGATCCTTTGTTTAAAACCAAAATAAGAGTTGAAGAATACTATCTTGAAAACGATGCGCGGGCGAGAAAAATTCATATCAATAGAATTGTGCCAGTTTATCCGTTGACGGATAAACTGGCGGCCGCGTTTATGAGATCCGCCGTTTACTTTTCTCTGGTAAATTATTTGGAGGAATTGCCCGATGCCTTGCCGCTTGAATTATTGGCGAGAAGAGGGCTTTTGCCGGCTTCGCTAGCGCTTAAGGCTTTGCATTTTCCTGAAAATTTCACAGAACTTGAATTGGCGAGAAAAAGGTTTATTTATGAAGAGCTATTTTTTCTTATTGTGGCTTGGGCCATAAAAAGTCGGCAGACCAGAAATATTAAAAAAGGATACGGTTACGATATAAAGAGAAATATCCTCACCCCTTTTAAAAAAAAATTAGGGTTTGATTTTACCAATTCTCAAATAGTCGCCATAAACCAAATTTTTAAGGATATGCGCGCTGTTTCTCCCATGTCAAGATTGCTTGAAGGAGATGTCGGTTCGGGCAAGACGGTGGTTGCCATGAGCGCGCTTTTGCTTGCGGCTGAAAACGGTTATCAAAGCGTTTTCATGGCTCCGACGGAAATACTTGCCGAACAGCACTTTATGACATTTGAAAAATATCTTAAAGATCTGCCGGTTAAATTTGAAATTCTAACTTCAAAATTAAGCGCCGCCCAAAGAAAGAAAATTATTGATAAAATTCAGAAAGGGGAAATTGATATTATCATCGGCACTCATTCAATTATTGAGCCGAATGTCAAATTTAAAAACTTAAAACTTATGGTTATAGACGAACAGCATCGTTTCGGCGTAAGGCAGAGAGCCGCTTTAAGGCATAAGGGAGAGAGAGCGGATATGCTGGTAATGACGGCTACTCCCATTCCGAGAACGCTGTTTCTTTCTCTTTACGGGGATTTAGACCTCACCGTTTTAAAAGATATGCCGCCCGGTCGCCAAAAAGTTGAAACTTCAAGTATTGACGAAAATACAGCTTTTAAAGAGACGCGCGCGGAACTTGCAAAAGGCAGGCAGGCATATATCGTTTATCCGGTCATTGAAGAGTCTAAATTAGCGGAACTAAAATCCGTAAAGGAAGAATTTGAAAAAATTCAATCAATTTTTAAGAATTATAAAGCGGCTATGCTGCATGGGCGAATGAAAAGCGCCGAAAAAAAACGCATTATGGAGGACTTTCTAAATAAAAAAATAGATATTCTTGTCGCAACTCCCGTGGTTGAAGTGGGGCTTGACGCTCCCGGAGCCGCGATTATGATTATAAACAATGCCGAAAGGTTCGGTTTGGCTAGTCTTCATCAATTGCGCGGCAGGGTCGGGCGGAGCAAATATAAATCAAAGTGTTTTCTTATAAGTAATAATTTGACTCCGGATGCCAGGGAAAGAATAAATGCCATGTGTACGACCTCAAGCGGTTTTGTGATAAGCGAAAAAGATAGCTATATAAGAGGAATAGGAGAGGTTTTAGGCATGCGCCAGCATGGGGATATGGATTTTAAGATAGCCGATATTTCAAGGGATTCCGATATTCTAAAAAAAGCCATTGAAGACAAAGACGAACTTTTAAAGAGCGACCCTAATTTTTTAAAAAAAGAGAATCTTCCGCTGAAAAGAAAATTGCTAAAACTTTACCAAAACAAATGGAATATAATCGATTTGTCATAAAACCTCTGCAACCCGCGGGGTTGCCAAGATTAGGATGAGAGTTCAAAGTTTAGGAAAATAAAACAACAGGGGAATTCAAATTTAAACAGTGTAATTTAAAGATTGTAAGAGCAAATATTCGCGGATTATGCAAAAACTTCTAATCGCAAAACGCGTTAAATCTTCGCGTTCTTTGCTATCCTTTTCCGCGCTTTTGCGTCTCACTTTTCTTCCATAAACGGATATCTGTAATCCGTGGCAGGGACAAAAGTTTCCTTAACGGTTCTGGGTGAAACCCAACGAATAAGATTCAGCATACTTCCCGCTTTGTCGTTTGTTCCCGAACCTCGCGCTCCGCCAAAGGGCTGTTGCCCTACTACCGCTCCTGTGGGTTTGTCATTGATATAGAAATTGCCGGCGGCATTTCTCAATTCTTCCATGGCTTTGATTATTGCTTGTCTGTTCTGAGCGATTATCGCTCCGGTTAAAGCGTAAGGAGAAGTAGCGTCGCAAATTTTAAGCGTTTCCTCAAATTTATCATCATCATAAGGATAGACGGTTATTACCGGGCCGAATATTTCTTCCCGTATAGTTCTAAAATCATGGGAAGTGGTTTCAATGATAGTCGGCTCAATAAAATAGCCTTCCTTTTTATCGCATTTTCCGCCTACTAATATATTAGCGTCATTTGCCTCTTTCGCGCATTTAATATAGGCCTTTATATTATCAAAAGACGCCTCGTCTATAACGGCATTCATCGCATTGGTAAAATCTTCAACAGTTCCCATCTTTATGGTCTTTATTTGAGCTATAAGATCGTCTTTAATTTCAGACCACAAAGATTTTGGAATATAAGCTCTGGATGCGGCCGAACATTTTTGTCCTTGATATTCAAAAGCGCCTCTTATAATGGCGGTTTTAAGCGCGATTGGATCTGCGCTTTTATGAGCGAATATAAAATCTTTTCCTCCCGTTTCACCTACTATTCTCGGATATGATTTATAACTGTCCAAATTTCTAACGGCGCTTGCCCACATTCCTTTAAATACCGCGGTGCTGCCTGTAAAGTGAATGCCCGCAAAATCTGAATGTTCCAAGACAGGTCCGCCCACTTCATGGCCTGAACCTTGAATCATATTGATTACGCCGTCGGGCAGTCCTGCGGCTTGAAAAAGCTTCATCAGATAATAGGCCGAATGTACGGCTGTGGATGCCGGTTTCCATAAAATGGTATTGCCCATTATGGCGGGAGCGGCGGAAAGATTGCCCGCTATGGATGTGAAATTAAACGGAGTTACGGCGAAAACAAAACCTTCAAGCGGCCGATAATCCACATAATTCCAAGTGCCGAGCGGGGAAAATGGTTGTTGCTTGTATATTTGCTCCGCGTAATAAACATTATATCTGAAAAAATCCACAAGTTCGCAAGCAGCGTCTATTTCCGCTTGGAAAACATTTTTAGATTGGCCAAGCATAGTGGAAGCGTTTAAAGCGGCGCGCATAGGGCCCGCCAATAATTCAGCCGCTTTTAAAAATATGGCGGCTCTTTGCCCGAAAGGCATATTATCCCAATCTTTTTTAGCTTCTTTTGCCGCTTTTGCGGCCATCTCAATTTCTTTTTTTCCGGCCTTATGATATTTGGCAATAATATGGTTGTGTTCATGAGGTGTTCTTATTTCACCCATATTGCCGGTGCGAATTTCTTTTCCGCCTATAATAAGAGGAATTTCAATTATTTCTTTTTTCATTTCAGCCAGTTTGGCTTTGATTTCTTTTTTTTCTTTAGAGCCCAAAGTATAACTTAAAATAGGTTCATTTTGCGGTTTGGGCGCTTGTAATATTGAATTCATAGTCTCCTCCGAATTATTTTTTGAGCGTATTGCGTAAAAGCGCGAGAAGTTAAAGTCCGCAACATCCGCCGCAGCTATTATTCCCGGCAGGGCAATTATTATTTTTTCTTTTTTTAAGGCCGGTTATTTTATCAGACACTTTTATGACTTTCCCGAGTTTTTTGTCATAGATATACTTTCCGGTTATGGTTTCTTTTTTATTATTTTTGGATATCACGGCGAAGCTCCTCTCAAAGCCTAAGTGCGCCCACCAAGAATCGAACTTGGATCCCCAGCTCCGCAGGCTAATGCTCTATCCGTTGAGCTATGGGCGCACACAAATTTGCACTTGCTATTTTATAACTATTGGTAGATGTAAACAATACAGAGGCAAAAGGGGTATTAAAAATAAAAAAAACCGGTAAAGTAAATTAGTCCCGTCCCGATTATGGCGGGACTCTATCAAACTTTGAAATTCCGTTACGATAAATTAAGGAAACTCCTATAATTACCAACTACTTTTTACCATTTACCAATTACTATATATTCTTTACTAAATTGTTATATTCCGAATATTTTTCGCCACCAAGATTTTTTGATTTCAACTTCGGGCAAAGATTCCGATGGTTTTGTATATATCGGTATAGCCACTCTGAAAATTGAACCTTTTCCATATTCGCTTTCAAGGCTTATTTTTCCGCCTTGCAATACAACCATAGCTTTAGTTATGGCAAGACCGAGTCCCGTGCCTTTTATTTTTTCTCCTGACGCGATTTGAGCGAATTTTTCAAATATCTTGGTTTGGTTTTCTTTTTTTATTCCGCAGCCCGTATCTTTAACGGAAAAGAAAACAAAGTTAGCGAGGTTTTCTTTTCCGCGGTCCACGCTGATTTCAATTTTTCCGTTTGCCGGAGTAAATTTTATGGCGTTTGAAATGATATTTATTAAAATTTGGATAATTTTCCTTTCGTCGATATAAATTTCAGGAAGATCCTCTTCGTTGACTTGCGAAATATTCACCTCTTTGCTCTTTGCCCAAGCTTTCATGGAGTCAATTGCTTCATGCGCTATTTCAACAGGGGAAACGGGAGCGAGATGAAAAATCATTTTGCCGGATTCCAGTTTTGAAAAATCCAGAATGTCATTTATCAGTGAATTTAATCTGTCGGAATTTCTAATGGCTGTGGTTAGAAAATTTTTTGCGGAATCCGTTATCTTTTTTTCTTTTGAAAGGAGTTCAAGAGCGGCTTTTATTGATGTTAGAGGCGAACGAAGTTCATGAGTCATATTTGCCATAAAATCTTCTTTAAGTTTGTCCATTTGCTTGAGTTTGGCTTCATCAGTCGGAATTGAAACGGCGCCGACTATCTTGCCTTCTTCGTTTTGTATTATAGTGGTTGATTTTTTGATTGTTTCGGACAGTTGTTTTCCGCCTTTTTGCAAAACTTCTTTTGATATGTCTTTTTTGTCTTCAGAGCCTATTTCATTTGCAAGCGTTATTATCTGATTCTCAAGATTGGAGATATCAAAGATTGTTTCGCCGGAGACCTCTTTTAAGGTTTTACCGCTCATGGTCTCGGCGTCTGAATTCATTATCAATATTTTGCCGTCTTTATCCACTGTAATGACTCCGTCCGCCATGGAAGTGATTACCGATTCTGTTCGGCCTATGTCATTTTCAAATTTCTTTTTTTCTCTGCGATGTGTTTCAATAATATTCTTTATTTCTTTTTCTATTTCATTTTTTATTTTTTTAATCAAAGTATTGACGATAACTTTTTGCTCATTTTCGTCGTTTGTAACTTTTGCCGCCAGAACGGATAATGCCGTTTCAATTTTGTAATTTTCTTCTATTTCTTTAGCGATAGACTTGCCGGGAGCGGTTTCAGTTCCTTGAGTTTGCGGCCCTGTGTTTGTTTGCGCGGCGGTTTTATTTTTTTCAATTTTGGCATAGATATCCGTATTAAGGATTATCTTATCCACACTATTTTCTTTTAAGAATTTAATCGGTTCGGTTTTTAAGTATTGCATTTTGCAGAATGTTTTTATATCCGGTTCGCGCAGACCTTTAAGGAATGTTATGCTTTGGATATTAAATTTCAAAAAAATGTTTTTGATTGAGTTAGGAAGTTTGTCGGACGCTAAGAGTGGGACATTGTTTACGATTAGTTTATCATTGTCTAAAGTAAGGGCAAGTTCATTGGATATACTGAAAATTTTTGCAAGCGTATTGGTAACTTCGTGTACGGCTCCGAGAACTTGGGGATGATCGGGCTTATAAAGATTTATTTGTACTATTGAGCGCGTGAGCGCTTTTAAAAAATCAAACCATAATATTTTGATATCTTCGGCCATATAAATTTTTACCTCTCAGCTCTTTATTCCATATTCTGCTATTATAACTTATTAATCTTTTTGTCTTTTATTCCTTTAAGCGCGTTTCTCGCGTCAAATATCAATTTGGAATTTTTAACTATTGATTTATAATCTATATCGGCATGATGCGTCATTATAGCCGCGCAATCATATTTTTTTAGAACCATTTTACTGATTTTAACTGATTTATATTCTTTTTCATTGATTTGGATTTTAGGGATATAAGGGTCGTAATAATCTACGATGGCGCCTGTTTTCTCCAAAAGCATAAAGACATCTCTTGCCGGCGATTCTCTGTGATCGGTAATATTCGGTTTATAAGCTATGCCTATTAAAAGTATTTTACTTGCCGAAACGGCTTTTTTTCGCGCGTTTAAAAGTTTAGCTATTCTATTTGCCGTATATTCGGGCATATGGGAATTAATAGCGCTGGCCAGTTCTATAAATCGGGGCTCAAAATTAAGGGTTTTCATTTTCCAACTTAAATAATGCGGGTCAAGCGGAATGCAATGACCGCCGATTCCAGGCCCCGGATAAAACGGCATAAAACCAAAAGGTTTTGAAGACGCGGCTTCTATAATTTCCCAAATATCCAGATTTAATTTATCGCACATTAGGGCGAATTCATTTACCATGGCTATATTAACCGCTCTGAAAGTGTTTTCCAGCAGTTTTACTATTTCGGCCGTTTCGGTATTTGAAACCGAGATAACTTTGTTTGCCACAACTTTGTAAACCATGCTTGCGATTTTTGTGCATCTTTCGGTTAGGCCGCCAACCACTTTAGGCGTATTTGAGATGGTAAATTGTTTATTTCCCGGATCCACTCTTTCAGGTGAAAAGGCCAAGAAAAAATCTTTTCCGGCTCTAAGCCCCTTTTCTTCAAGAAGCGGTTTAACGAGTTCTCTGGTGGTGCCGGGATAGGTGGTGCTTTCAAAAATTATAATTTGTCCTTCGCTCAGATATTTTGCTATTCCTTTTGTCGCGGTTAAAATATAAGAAACATCGGGGTCTTTGCTTTTTCCAAGCGGCGTCGGAACACAGACAATAATGCAATCTTGATTTTTGAGTTGTGAAAAATTTGTTGTGGCTTTAAGTTTGCCTGATGCGGATATTTTTTTTACTTCATTATTCGGAACATCGCCAATATAAGATTTACCCTTATTTATGGTTTGGACTTTTTGGCTGTTTACTTCAAAGCCTAAAGTTTTAATGCCCGCTTTAGCGAACTCTACCGCAAGCGGAAGGCCGACATAGCCCAAGCCTATAATGCCCAGCCGAAATTTTCTTTCTTTTATAGCTTTCTTGATTTTTTCAATATCCATAGTTCAATGTATAGGAATTTCAAAGTGTAGCTGCAGCCCCTTGGGCTGCCTAACTTGAACCCTTTTTTATTTTATCCTTTATAAAGGCGGATTTCAAAGGGAAATTATGACCGGTTTATGTTTTTTTGCTTTCTCTTCATCTAATTGAGCATAAGAAACAACTATTATCAAATCTCCTTTTTGCGCCAAGCGCGCCGCCGCGCCGTTAATTCCTATCATGCCTTTTTTACCATAGATTACATAAGTTGAGAACCTTTCGCCGTTGTTTATATTATAAATATCCACTCTCTCATTTTCCAGTATATCGGCTTTTTCGCATAAAGCTCTATCTATAGTAACGGAACCATTGTAATTTATATCCGTTTGGGTTATTTTAGCCCGATGGATTTTAGATTTTAACATTGTTCTAATCATTGTCATCTCCTTAAATATATGTACAGGAATTTCAAAGTGTAACAGTTTAGTTGTTTTGTAGCTACAGCGTGGCAAGAACCCCGTGGGCAGCCGTTATGCTTCTTTGCTTTTCTACAAAGGATTCCCGCGGAGTGGACTACGCTATCGTGTCGTGGTCGTTCACCCCGTGTAACTTCGTTCACAGGACTAACATCCTTGGAATCTTCCAGATTCCTAAGGGCATAGTTTCCGATCCCGCCATAGGCGGGACCTGTCCCGCCTTAATGGCGGGAATGAAGCATAGCTTCGTTGCCTGTGTATGTAGGCCTGTCATGCTCCTGTCATGGGTTTATCCCATGAGTATAGCGTGAACACCCCTCAGTGATCAAGTTGGGAAAGGTCACTAAGTCTACGACGGAGAAATAATTGGACTAAACTGTTACCTACACGCCATATACAAGTGGTAGTAGAATTTCCCTTATGCCTTTTGCTTTTGCCCTGATATACACCAGGTCATCACGGGTTTATCCCGTGACTTCTTGCTTATAGTCTCTTCATTCATCTTAACGGCGACATTTATTCCTATCAGAACTAAATCCGGATTTATATAATCAAAGACTTTATCATTCTCAAATATTTTGGAAAAACCGCCCGTTCCGATTATTGTGATATTCGCTTTATTGAAATATTCCTTTTTGATTTCAGCTATTATCCCCTTTATCGCCAGCAAATGGCTAAAATAAAGTCCGGATTGTATGGCCTCTACGGTTGATTTTCCAATCAAGTTTTGCGGTTTTAAGATTTCAACTTTCGGAAGCTTTGCCGTTTCAATTGCGAGAGCTTCCATAGAAATTTTGAGTCCCGGCATTATTATTCCGCCCAAATATTCTTTTTTGGCGGAAATTATGCAGAAAGTGGTGGCAGTGCCGAGATCCACTATTATCGCATTTTTATTCTCAAACAGCTTTGTCGCCCCTATGGCATTAGCTATTCTGTCGGCGCCTATTTCCTGCGGATTCTTATATTTCAAATTCAAGCCTGTTTTAATTCCGGGCTGGAGAATGAATGGTTCAATATTAAAATACTTGATAGCGCTTTGATAAAGCGGATAAATTAAACCGGGCACCACCGAGCAAATGGCTATTTTTGATATATCGCCGGGATTAATTCCATTTTCGCGCAGAACGCCTTTAAAGAAAATTCCGAACTCATCCGATGTATAGCCTTTTGATGTTTTTCTGAATTTAAAAAGAATTTCATCATTCTTAAAAACGCCGCCTAAAATCTGGCTATTGCCTATATCAAGAGCTAGTAGCATGATTTTCTCCTTTTAGCCTCAACAAATCATTTAATTTTGACGCGAGTTTTGCCGCATTTGAAGCCGTTGAAATATTATCGCCTCCGCTATATATATGAAAGGGATGAGTCTTTCTCATTTCTTTTAAATCATTATGCGCCACAATATCGGCCGTTTTAAGATTTAATACCGCTTTTTTTATTTCCATTTTTGCCGCGCCGCTTGTAAGCTTAAATCCGACAAGTTTTATTTTTTTATTCTTTGAATAGGTTTTTACGCGGTCTATTATTTTAAAATTTCTTTTCAGAATTATTGTTAAATCCTTGTTTTTTGAGCTGATTTTTTTTGTTTTTTTAAGCTCTATTTTTTTTCCGCCCGATTTTAGGAGGCGGATTGAATAATCGCCGACCGCCGCCGAATGGATTAAAGCGTCAATTCTTTTATTTCCGAGAATATTTTTAATACTATTATTGAGATCTTTAAAGCTTATGAATTTTTTAATTTTTATTTTTTTATTTTTTGGGAGTTTTGCCGCTTCAGAGCATAGATAAATGATATCGTGTTCTTTCGCCAAAAAATCCGCCATCGCGCAGGCGGTTTTGCCCGTGCTTATATTGCCTATAAACCGTGCTCCGTCTATATATTCTCTCGTTCCGCCCGCCGTTATAAGTATTTTCATCTAAGCTACTCCAAACCTTTTATTTTTTTTGCCAATCAAATTTTGTTCCAATGCGGGTTTGGAGGTATGGATAACGCTAGTGAAGAATTTTATTATTTCTTCATATATTTCATTTGGTTTGAGCAATCTTCCGTCGCCGGAGTCTCCGCATGCCTGATAACCGCTTGCCGTATCAAGGACTTTCACTCCCCAATCTTTCAAAATTTTTATGGATCTTGCTGTCGCCGGATGCGCGCACATATTTTTATTCATGGCCGGCGCGATAAGATAGGGTTTTGAAAAATCAAAAGCCAAAAATACGGTTGATATATAATCGTCTCCTATCCCGCCCGCAATTTTATTGATGATATTCGCCGTCGCGGGGCATATAATGGCCGCATCCAGCCATTTTATTATTTCAATATGCTCAAGCGCGAATTTCTCCTCAAAAGTGTCGGTATAAACCGGATTATGAGTAAGCCCTTCCAAAGTTGATTTGCCAATGAATTTTAAAGCGTTTTGAGAACATATTGTTTTCACATTAAATCCGTTCTGAACAAGCTGCGAGATTACATTGCATGCCTTATAGCAGGCAATGGAGCCCGTTAACTGAAAAAGGATATTACCTTTTGATTTTGACATTGTCTATTAACCTCACTTTTCCTAGTTTTGCGCTCGCGAATCTTCTTTGCCACGCTTCCTTGACATATTCTGTCTCAAACCTGGCTGAATTGAGCGATTCCTTTATTTGTTCGGGCGATTTTCTTGAATTTAAAATTTTATGCAATTTTGGCGCGAGCAGGCGCTGACGAGGATTTAAAAGCAGATTCCTTGAGCTCATGGCCAAACCGTCTTTTTCTCTTATGGTTTTGGAAGGAATTATTTTTGTTTTCAGAAAAAACGCTTTAGCCATGCCTTTTATAAGCATATACTGCTGATAATCTTTTTCTCCGAAATAAGCGGAGTCTGCGTCAATTATATTCAAAAGTTTCATTACCACCGTAAGCGCGCCGTCAAAATGTCCGGGCCTGAACGCCCCGCACATAAGCCTGCTTATATGGCTTTCACTCACTTTATATGTAAATTCTTCGGCGTATATTTCATTTGTATCGGGCAGGAAAAGAAAATCGGTTCCTTCTTCCCTGAGTTTTTTTATATCGTCATTAAGCGTTCGCGGATAATTTTTTAAATCTTTTTTGTCATTAAACTGCGTGGGATTTACAAATATGCTGACAATGGTTTTTTGATTCTCTTTTTTCGATTTTTTAATAAGCGACAAATGCCCGGCGTGGAGAGCGCCCATAGTCGGCACAAAACCTAATTTCTTATTTTTCAATAAGGAAGAAGAGCGCAGTTTTCTCCAATCTTTGACTTTTCTAATAATTCGCATTGGAATATTTTTTCCTATCGGCAATTTTTTTCTTCGGCGGAAACGCTTCGTTTTTTACCTCTTTATTGAAAGAGTTTAAAGCCTCTTTTATAAGTTTTCTGCCGTCAATGTATTTTTTAGCAAATGACGGCGGCAATTCATAGAGCCCCAGCATATCCTGAATTACAAGAACCTGTCCGTCCGTATGAGGCCCGGCTCCTATGCCGATGGTCGGTATTTTAAGAGTGTCGGTGATTTCTTTTGACAATTCTTCGGGAATGCATTCAAGAACTATGGAGAAACATCCCAATTCCTGAAGTTTTTTTGCCTGCCGCAAAATTGAATCCGCGCCGGTCTTGTCTTTTCCTTGAATTTTATAACCGCCGAATTTATTTATTGATTGCGGCGTAAGCCCCAAATGCCCCATAACCGGTATATCGGATTTTATTATATGGCTTAGTGTATCTTCATGTCCGTCAATGCCTTCAAGCTTAACGGCGTCCGCGCCCGCTTTCATAAGTTTTTCGACTGTTTCCATAGCTTTTAAAAAACCTTTTCTAAATGATAGAAAAGGCATATCGCTTATTAGCAACTTGTCTTTAATCGCTTTTCTAACGGCTTCGGTATGCAGCGCCATAATGCGGCTATTTGCCCAAATAGTCGAAGAAGCGCCGTGCATTGTCATGGCCAAACTGTCGCCGACCAGCGCGCAATCTATATCGGAATCATTCACTATTGAAGCTGTGGTATAGTCATACGCCGTTATCATTGATATCTTCTTGCCCGGTTTCTTATAATTATAAAAGTCGTTTATTTTCATTTTCTCTCTCCGGTGATTTGCGCGGCAAACGAACAATGTCCGCTTGCGTATATTTTTTTGAAAGCGGCATATACATTTCTAAAAGGGTCGTTTTTTAAAGAATTTAAATTAGCCTTTATCGTGCTTTTGTCTTTTCTCTGCAATGGGCCCGTGAGCGCATTATTCGGATTTTCAATAAAATTATCAAGAGAAGCCTTGAAATATCTGAAAATATATTCTTTCGGTATTCCGAATTTACTATTCAAATCATTGAACGATTTATTCCATAAAATAACGGGGAAGTTTGCTCCCATTACGCATAGCGCGTGATAAAAGTTTTTTTTATCCGCCG
This sequence comes from Elusimicrobiota bacterium, assembly GCA_022013385.1. Lineage (GTDB taxonomy): Bacteria > Elusimicrobiota > Elusimicrobia > Elusimicrobiales > UBA9959 > JAKLQJ01. The sequence continues at coordinate 5,826 of JAKLQJ010000236.1, read as the reverse complement.
GTGCTTCAATAAAAGGATTTTTAAATTTCGGCAGTAAATTTTTTATAAATGCCTTCTTTTCGTTTATTATGAAAGGTATCCTTTGATACTCGGAAAGCGAAAGCTTTCTTACAGATAGCGGCATAAAAGGATGTAGGGAGAAAGCAAGTTTTGTGTCCAGCGCGCCTGAAAAATGAATAAGATTTTTTTTCTTTAAGAATGGGTTAGCTTTAATAAAATTTTCTATTTGAGAATCAGTAATAAGGATGAATATTGTATTTGAATGTTTAAGAATTTTTTCGGGAGCGGTTTTTAGTTTTCTATGCCACAGGGCGAAAGGAATTTTAAGCAGGTTCAAATAGGTTTGGAGATGCTTGGAAGCCTTACCATTGCCTATTATCCCATAAGCGCATTTGTGAATATGTCTTTTGTTCATTTTCATGGTACCTGTCCGCGAGGATCAAGTCCAAACCTAATTATAGCAAAAATAACCTCTGCAACCCCGCGGGTTGCAAAGGTTAAAATATAAGGAAGTCCGACTTCCTTATATTTGCTCAAGCGGCCGCAGTCTAAACGCGGTGTGAGTTTTGTGAACGGCCAAAACGGCGAATAGCTAAAAAATTTGCCAAACGATTGATGGAATAGAATAAATTAACCGAGTGTTATTGGTTTATGTTTTATCGGTCGTTCACATAGTTTCCGACACCTGATGAGGCATAGCCTCGTTTATTGCGTCGTTGGCCATGAAATAAAAACTTAGGAAAATTATTGCCGAGCCTATAAAGAAAATAAGTTTGCCTATAAAATAAGTATGCGCTATCAGCCCTGTTGCGGTTAAAAGATATGTCCAATCATGCACACCTCCGGCTACCAAAGGCAAAGCCTGTCTTATCGCGTCTCCCGCGTAAATGCTGATGTTTAGAAAGTTTTGACCTATCCAGAAAAGGCATAATTGCCAGCCCAAATTTGAGCCGCGGCTATAAAAATGAAAGAGACACAGCGAGGGGATTAAAAGCTGGAAAATTGTGCCGCCGGCCATTGTTATAAAGTGTCCAAAAAAGCCGAGGAAAATATGCCCCGCTTCATGAAAGGCTAGATTTATATTATCAAGGAATGAAAAATAGTTTTCTTTTCTAAGCCATTGAGTGTAAAAAATAAAAAGCCCGGCGATTATTGCCATTCTTATGTAAAAGTTTTTTATTTCCTTTTTTTCTTTGGATTTATTCGCGTCTTTAGGGTTTAGTTTTTCTTTTAGTGTTTTATCTAATTTCAATTCAGCGCGATTTTCTTTTGGGATATGCAGATTTTCATAGCAGAAATTGCAGAATTTGCTTTCAATACTGTTTTTCGCTCCGCAATAAGGGCATTTTGTGTTTTCAGAAATCGTTCCGTCTTTCATTAGAGATAATTATATTAATTTAAAGATTACAATGCTTATTGATAGGGTAGTTATGTTTGAGGTAGTAGATGTAAAAAAAGCCTGTAAGTTTACAGAAAACGAAGCTATGCTTCATCTCTGTGGTGCCATAAGCACCATGGGATTGTGAGTTATACGAACGATCTACGGACATTCTGACTTTTTACATAAAATTGCTTTTTTGCCGGATTGATTTTTGTAATTCCTAAATGTCATGCCCGTTGATGGCTGCATTTTGAATCTCTTATAAAATGCCTGCAAATTTGTATCGCACATCAAATCCACCATATACGCGTTTTTTAACTTATAAAACATTTTGCGAACCAATTTCTGCCCAATTCCTTTACCTTGATATTGAGGTAAAACTTCAAGGAAAGGAACATAGCAGGACAGAATCTTGTCGCTTATAGCGGTAATAAATCCAACAACTATTTGTTTTTTGGGATCTATTGCCAAAACAACAATGTCGCTATTTTTTAGCAATTTTAAATGTGTTTTATGTGAAGGCGGATTTGGCCAATCTACAAAAAATCCTTTCAACATTTCATGGGCAATGTTTTTTGTCAAATATATATATATTTAATCATTGATTTGTCTCTTTTTTTCAGAAAATTGCTGGCTTGCATTAAAAATTTTTGAGTTATATATCATTAGGATTGGTTGAATGAAGTTTATTCTATTCCTTTGGCAATTTGTTTCAAGCCATTTGATCCTTCATAAAAATCCTTGCCCCAAAGTATTCGGTCAAAATCTCGCAGTGAAAAATTATATTTATGAGCTAATTTTTTGCACTTTTCTAAATATTCAAAATAGGCAGAGGTTTTTATGGTCGGATTTCCATTTATTTCTCCGCTAAAACTTTTAATGGCTTCGCAAGCTCTATAATCCGCAACTGTAAAATCATCAGGATAACATACTGTTAAAATTGCGGAACCTATTGGAATACCAATATTTGGAATTGAAGTAATGATTTCTAATTTTTGCTCGGGCATTTTGATTTTAAATATTTCTGATGTAATTTCTCGTATTGTTTTTTTACTTTTCTTGATTCCCTTACAAACATTCGTTTTTGCTCGGTTGGATTTCCATATTACAATTGCAAAAAACTCTTCAGGAGTGAGATAGCCATGTTTTTGAAAATTTTTATTTATATCGGTAAAAAGATAATTTTCTAAAAAATAGTATTTGCGATATTTTCCTAAATTGTTCATAGATTTTATTTTCAAATCTTCGGAGGGAGTGGGATTCGAACCCACGTGGCGCTTTAGCGCCAACAGGTTTTCGCCATGGGATAAACCCATGGCGCCCTGATGCATATCAGGGCGAGACCTGCTGTTTTCCGCGATTTAAACTCCATTTCAAGGTTTTTAAAATTGGCGGAGGGAGTGGGATTCGAACCCACGGTACGGAATAATCCGCACACCGGTTTTCGAGACCGGCTCCTTAAACCGCTCGGACATCCCTCCGCAAATATAGTTCCTTACTTAATGCTAATTAAAAACAGGTTTTCGCCATGGGATAAACCCATGGCGCCCTGATGCATATCAGGGCGAGACCGGCTCCTTAAACCGCTCGGACATCCCTCCAAGATATATTTTACTTCGTAAAATATAGGTCACAAGTTGCAAGTCACCAGACACCAGTCACAAACAGGTTACCAGTCACCAGATGCAAATTACAAAAAACAAATTGTTTCGTAAAATATAGGTCACAGGTAACAAGTTGCCAGTTTCAAGTCACAAGACACAATTTGCCCGTAAAATAAGTTTCAAAACAAAGGCGGAAAAAAGGTGATACGCTTATAGCGGGAATAAGTAATAGAAAACTCCTCATTAACCATAGTTCCATATCACCGTATTTCTAATATCTACGCTGTTACTTTGTGCCTCTGTGCCTTATGCCTTCAGTCTGTTTCTTATGATATAATATAAAATTATAGTATAAACACTAAATGGGATTGAACCGCAAATGAAAAAATTGTTCGGAACCGACGGCATAAGGGGGGTAACTTGGAAATATCCTTTTACCGTTGATTTTTTAAAAAAGATAGGTTATGCGGCGTCTTATATCATAGGACATTCTCCGCTGTGCCCTAAAGAAGGCAGAACTGTTTTAATCGGTATGGATTCAAGGCAGTCGGGCAAGATTATTAAAAAGGCTCTGGCCGAAGGGATTAGCGCAAATAATTTCAAGATTATAGATTTGGGCATTACAACCACTCCCGCAGTTTCATATTTGGTCAAGAGGGAAAAAGCAAATTTTGGCATAGTTATATCCGCCAGCCATAATCCTCCTGAATTTAACGGCATTAAGTTTTTTTCAAGCGAAGGATTGAAATTGACCGATGACGCTGAACGCAGAATGGAAGAGTTGCTTTTGGGAACGGAAAAAATTGATATTAAGCCGTGTGAAAACAATATTGAGAAAATTGATTATTCGCGCGATTATATAGATTTTGTCAAAAGGACATTGCCAAAGGGTTTTAATCTCAATGGCTGTAAAATCGTTTTGGATTGCGCCAATGGCGCTGCTTTTAAAATAGCGCCGCTGATTTTTAAAGAGCTTGGCGCCGATATTAAAGTCATTGGCGATAAACCGGACGGCAAGAATATAAATCTTGGTTTTGGCGCGCTTCATAACCAAAAGATGCTTAAAGAGACTGTTAATTTCGGCGCTTTTTGCGGCATAAGTTTTGACGGCGATGCGGATAGATGTATTTTTTCCGATGAGAACGGCAATATGCTTGACGGGGATGATTTGATTTCAATAGCCGCCCCGTATATGCTTGAGCGGAGCAGGCTAAAGAAGAATAAAGCGGTTCTTACTTTTATGTCCAATTGCGGACTTATAAAGTATCTTAATGAAACGGGAATTGAAGTTAAACAGGTGCCGGTCGGCGATAAAAATGTTACAGAGGCTATGGAGAAAGAAGATTTAAAGATAGGCGGCGAGACCAGCGGGCATATTATTTTAAGGGAATTCGCACCTACCGGGGACGGTATATTAACCGCTATTCAAATATTGGCTATGGTGAGAGATACGGGGAAATCTTTCAGTTATTTTAAGAAACATTGGAATAGGTATCCGCAGTTCATAGTTTCGCAGAGAGTGGAGCATAAAACGCCTTTTGATAAGATAGACGGTTTTAATTCCAAAATAAAAGAAATGGAAAGCAAGCTTGGCGGCAATGGCAGGATATTTATCAGATATTCGGGCACAGAGCCTTTATTGAGATTATTGGTTGAGGGCGAATCTGAAGATTTTATAAGGGAAATAGCCGGCAGTATAATGGAGCATTACAAAAAATACGGAGGAAAATTTGATGAGAAACATAAAATTAGGAGTTAATATCGACCATATAGCGACTTTAAGGGAAGGCAGAAAAAGTAAAAATCCCGACCCTGTTGAAGCGGCGCGGGTGGTTCTTAATTCCGGCGGTGATATGATAGTTATGCATTTGCGCCATGACAGACGGCATATTAAGGATTCAGATATTCAGAATGTGCGCGAGAATGTTAAAGGCATAATTCATCTTGAGATGGCCGCCACTAAGGAAATGGAAAAAGCGGCTTTAAAATATCGCCCCGATTCAGTATGCCTTGTGCCTGAATTTCCGGACGAGGTTACAACGCGCGGCGGTTTAAAGCTTAAAAGCAAGGGTTCCGAAATCAGCAAAATAACCAAAACACTTTCCGAAGCCGGCATAGAGGTAAGCCTTTTTGTTGATCCCGAACCTCAGGATATCAGAGCGGCGCATAATTTAGGAGCTGATGCGGTAGAGCTTTGCACTAATGTTTATTCCGAAAGTTGGGGAAAAAAACTTCAAAACAGAGAGCTTGAAAAACTTCAGCTTGCGGCTTATCTGGCTAAAGAGTTGAAACTGGGGCTACATGCCGGACATGGCCTGGACTATTATAATGTCGCCCCGATAGCCGGAATTGAGGGAATGGATTTTCTTAATATAGGTTTTTCTATTATTTCAAGAGCTGTTTTTGTAGGGCTTAAAAATGCGGTTTCTGAAATGAAAAGAGTTATGCAATAAAAGTTAGCGCGACAGGCAACAGCACGGTAGCGAAACAGAATAACCAAGAAGAGAATAATAACGGAAATATGCTCGTTCGCAAAGCTTTCGACACTTTATAGAGTATAGCTTTGTTTTTTGTAAATACGGTGATATGGAAATATGATTAATGAGGAGTTTCACTGTTGCTGATTCGCGCTAAAGCATATAATCTTTTTTCCGCCTTTGTTTTGAACTTTTACGGGTAAATTGTGTTTTGTAATTTGTATCTAGTATAGCGTTTCATAAAAATATGGACAGATAAAAAGAAATCTGGTATAATAATCAAAACGAAACTCAATGGAGGTTATTATGCCGCAAAAAACTAAAATGCCCAAGCTGTTTTTAAGTAGTAAACAACATCAATTTT
>JAKLQJ010000235.1 GCA_022013385.1 Elusimicrobiota bacterium | reverse complement strand
GCGGGAAGAAAATTAAAGAAGACCGGGAAGTTTGCGGTAGTCCGATAAACGATATTTGGGAAGTCCGACTTCCAAGCGAGAAGTAAAATATATAGGTGGAAGTGCGGACTTCTTAGAAGCAAAGAAATCAGGACAAAAACTTAAAAAGACAGGCAAGTTTGCGGTAGTTCGATAAATATTGCGAAGTCCGACTTCCAAAACGGCGAGAAGTGTGGCAAGGAATATTTGGGAAGTGCGGACTTCTTAGAAGCCAAAAAAGCGGGAAGAAAATTAAAGAAGACCGGGAAGTTTGCGGTAGTTCGATAAACGATATTTGGGAAGTCCGACTTCCTGAACAGCGAGAAGCGTGGCAAGAGATATTTGGGAAGTGCGGACTTCTTGGAAGCAAAGAAAGCGAGAAGGAAATTATTGTCCACCTACGCTAAACATGTCATCAAAAAAACCACGGCTATTTCCGCCACTACGGCGACGGCGGACAGGCTGCCGTATTTGATGACATAGCTTTGGTGGATTATTTCCTTTTGTTTAACAAAAGGAAATAAAAGACCGGGAAGTTTGCGGTAGTTAGATAAGGGAGTTATAGAGGGGGGGAGTTTAAGAGTTGAGGAGTTGGAGAGTTTGAGAGTTAAAAGTTTAGAGAGGGAATAGCAACAGAGAGTAGCGCTTTTCCGAACAAGAAGTCAGAAGTGTGAAAGTGCGGAAGTGTGAAAATTTTGTGTATTTTGTGATTAGCGTAATTTGCGTATAGTTTATTCTGCGCTCTTTGCGACTCGGAGAATTAAATGAAAAAACGAATTTGGCTTGTTACCGGCGGCGCCGGTTTTATAGGTTCCAATGCGGTTGAGGAATTAGTTAAAAGAGGTGAGAAGGTCAGAGTCATAGATGATTTTTCAACCGGTTTTAGGAAAAATCTTGCTCCGTTTGCCAAAAAAATAGAAATTATCAGGGGCGATATAAAAAAAATGTCCGATCTTAAACGCGCTATGAAGGGCGTGACATTTGTTCTTCATTTTGCCGCAATAAGATCTGTGCCAAAATCTGTTGATGATCCAAGATCCTCAAACGATGCCAATGTTACAGGGACTTTAAATGTTTTAATGGCTGCTAAAGATGCTAAGGTAAAAAGAGTTGTTTACTCTTCTTCAAGCTCGGTTTACGGAGATTGTGAAAAATTTCCGCAAAAAGAGACTTTTCAGACAAATCCAATTTCGCCTTATGCCGTGTCAAAACTTGCCGGTGAAAATTATTGCATGGTTTTTTCAAAAACTTTTTCTCTTGAAACAATAGCGCTTAGATACTTTAATGTTTTTGGGCCAAGACAGAATCCCGAATCTAAATATTCGGCTGTTATCCCCAAGTTTATGGAATCCTTCAAATTTAATAGGCCGCTTGAAATTCATTGGGACGGCAAGCAATCAAGAGATTTTACTTATGTCGGCGATGTGATAAGAGCGAATATAGCTTCCGCTTTGGCGCCGAGTTCCGCAATCGGGAAATATTACAATATAGCCGAGGGCAAATCGGTTTCTCTTCTTCAAATAATAAGCATATTGGAAAAAGAAACGGGAAAAAAGCCGAAAAGAAATTTTAAGCCTCAAAGAAAGGGCGATGTAAGAAAGACATGGGCGGACCCTTCAAAGGCTAGGAAGGAAATGAAATTCGTATGCAAAACTAGTTTTAAAGACGGTCTTATCAAAACTTGGAAATATTTTTCAAAGCATTATGGCGCTTAAGAGTAAAGCAAGAGTAATTAGTAACGAGTAATGGGTAATAGGTAACAAAAATATATAAGTATAAAAACCCTCTGTAGATTTAATTCCCTGCGTCTCGCATAGCGGGATAATCGCAGGAAATAATAAAATCTTGCCGCTGAGGGTAAAAAAACGCATAGCGTTTTTTTAGGAGAGTATATCCCCCCTAAATTCCAGTTGGCCTTTATTATATTGGAGGGCTGAAATTAAGCAGGGGGGACTTCGCAAAATTAAAGGAGGCTTCGTGATATTTAATATGTCGGCTACGGGATGGATTGAGGTTGTTTGCGGAAGCATGTTTTCGGGAAAGACGCAGGAATTGATAAGACGGCTTAAACTTGCAAGTATAGCCAAACAGAAAGTGCAAGTTTTTAATTCTCATTTGGATTTAAGATACGGCAAAGAGCACATTATTTCTCATGATAAACATTTATTGCCGTCAAAATCGGCGAAAACGCTTAAAGAAATTCTTAAAAAAACCGAGCATGACACGCATGTGGTTGGCATAGACGAGGCTCATTTTTTTGGACCGGATTTGGTGGAAATTTGTCAGAAATTGGCCAATAGCGGCAAGAGAGTTATTGTCAGCGGTCTGGATCAAGACTATCGCGGAAACGCTTTTAATAATATGGCGGAACTTATGGCGGTGGCGGAATTTGTGACAAAAAATCTTGCCATATGCATGGTTTGCGGCAATCCCGCTCACTATAGTCAACGTTTAACCCAAAGCGGAAAACGCATTGAAATCGGAGCGTCTGATAAATATGAGGCGCGCTGCCGAAAATGTTTTAAAGCTGAGAAATAGAAGATAAAAGGTGGAGAAGATAAAATGTATATAAACGATAAAAATACTCCGAAGCTTTTTCCTAATTTTTTCCATTTTGGCAATTCCATTAATGCCGACAATAGATGGCTTAAACTTTCAAAAATTTTGCCTTGGGAAAAATTAGACCGAATATATGGTTCTTATTTTTCAGAAAATATCGGTCGCAGGGCGAAAGACAGCCGCTTGATATGCGGCTTATTGATAGTCAAGTATTTGAAAAATTCAACCAATGAAGAAGTCTTGCAGGAGTTTTCTGAAAATCCGTATATTCAAGCTTTTTGCGGCTGTGAATATTTTTCAAGTCGTGATATTATCAGTCCAAGCATTCTGTCTGAAAGAAAAAAAAGGCTGGGACAGGATTTTTTTGACTTTTTTTACGGTGAAGTGGCGGATATTCTAAAAACTCAAAAAAGCATAAAATTTAAAGATCTTCCCGGAAAACGAAAAAATTTCTTTGATTTGGTTCTAAATAAACTCAAAAATATATTCAAATAAAAGCAGTTTAGGGTGTATAGGCGATTAGGCAATTTGGCTATTAGATAACAGGCTACAGGTGACAGGGTGACTGGTAATCCCGCCTATGGCGCCAACAAGTTGCGCTGATTTGCTTTATGGGCTCCAATGCGGAGTATAGCTGTCTCCTTCTATTTCAGCTAAGGAATGTTGCGCGCTGCCGTCAACATCCATAATAAAGAGTTCTTTCTTTTTATTTCTTGTGCTGCTAAATACTAAAAATCTCCCATCCGGCGACCATGACGGGTTTTCATTTGAACCTGAATTTCTTGTTAATCGGTGTTTAATGTTTCCTGTTAAATCGGTAAGGAAAATATTCATTTTTTCTTTGCGTGTTTTTCTGCCCGCGAAAGCTATCCATTCTCCCGTAGGCGACCAACTGGGAGAATCGCACCAGTTAAAGCTAGTAAGCTTTTTTGTCTTGCCTGTTGCCAAATTCAGCACATATAATTGCGGATTGCCTGAGCGGTCTGAAACAAAAGCGATTTGCTTGCCGTCGGGAGAATAAGTGGGCGATGACGACAAAGAAAAGTTTTTAAGGAGTTTTTTTAGTTTTCTTGTTTCTCTGTTGAGAAGATAAATATTCGGATTCTTGCCCATTGAAAGCGTCATTACCATTTCATTGCCGTCCGGAGAATTTCCGCCCGGAAGATTTAATCCTTGAAATGTTATATAAGGTTTTATTTTTCCGGCTATCAAATCTATCTCAAACATATCGGGGTTTAGATATTTATAGGAAGTATAATATATTTTGGTTCCGTCATGGGACCAGCGCGGGAGCAGATTTATGCTTTTGGTATTTGTCAGCTTTAAAAGATTTTCTCCGTCATAATCAATCATGCAAATTTCTTTGCGCCCCGTGGAATTATTGGCGAAAGCTATTTTTGAATGGGCAATGCCAAGCTTGCCGGCTAACTCTTTTACTATATCATCGGAAAATAAATGAGCGCCTCGCCTTAAACCCCGCATTTCTCCGTGATAATGTTTTTCAATCAGGAGTTTTTTATCGGCAAGTTTGTAAATTTGAGCTTTTAATGTCCATACGCTGCCGGTAGACGATGCTTTGGCGGTTATAAAATAATCGGAACCGAGTTTGCTCCAATGAGCGAGAGTTTTCTTATTGATGAATATATTGGCGAGGCTTAAGGGAGATTCTTGCAAATCAAAGTATCTTGAACGCATCAAGTCTTCGCGGACTATTTCCCTTATTTTGGTCGCTACGCGCAAGTCTTCTTTGCTTTTTTCCTGTATAGGCAGAAATTGCGCGAGCGAAATATTTGTCTTGCGATACTCTTTATTCGGCGACACGCCTATATAAATATTTGTTTCGCAGTAGGCTGATGAGAGCGGCAGAAGATTTATTAGAACTATGAGACAGGTTTTAATCATCTAATTATTTGGATGTATTTTTTTCTTTAGAAGAGGGTTCCGTGTTTTCAGGTTTTTTATTTAGTTCTGAGATATGCTTTTTAGCCAGTGTCGCTTCCTTGGAATTCGGATAATCTTTAACGACAGATTCAAGATATTTTAAAGCTTCCTCTTTTTTATTTTCGGGAAGTTTTAAGATGGCTAAGGCATACTTAATTCTGGCGGACGGCACCCTGAAGTATTCGGGATATTTATCTAAAAGGTTAGCGTAGCTTATAGCCGCTTCTTTCCACTCTTTTTTAGCGTATAAAGATTCGCCGAGATTGTAATACGCCCCTTTTACCAGTTCGTCATCCGGGAATTTTGATATATATTTTTTGAAGCCGTAAACGGCCGAATCGTAATTTTTATTGAGCATGCTTGAATAAGCGTCATTGTAAATTTTAGTCGGTAAAAGATCGCTTTTAACTTCATCCTGCTGTTTTTGTATGTTCTGTCCCAATTTACTCACTTTGCTTCCTATATTGGAGTCCATTAGACGGAGATTATCATTAAAAGCCGATATCTGCTTTGAAACATCGTCCATGTTTTCCGAAAAAGAGTTAAGGTTTTGAGATAAGTCATCCATTTTAATCGCGAGGTCAGCTTGATTTTTTTGCATATTGGCAAGACTTGAATTTAAGTCATCCATTTGACTTTGCATTTGCAACATATCATGCTGGGTCGCGACACAACCGGATAAGATGAAAGCTGTCGGAATTAATACAAAAACCTTTAAATGATTCATGATTTATTGATTCCTTATTTTGGTTTCGGCTCTTCTGTTTTTAGCCCAGCAAGTTTCAGTTTCATCCGTGCAAGTCGGATTTTCTTCGCCGTAAGAAATAGTTCCTATGGAATTTTCCATAATGCCGAGACGAATATAGTAATCTCTAATTTGCTTGGCTCTTTTTTGGCCTAAAGCGAGATTGTATTCAATGGTTCCTCTATCATCGCAATGCCCTTCAACAAGAATGATCCATTCCTTATGCGATTTTATTATTTCGGCATTCGCGCTTAGGATGCCTCTGTTTTCGTCGGACAGATTATATTTATCAAATTCAAAAAAAACCGTTTTAATATTTTCCTGCTCTATAAACAGAGATCCGCGGATATTTGCCTCCGTGTTTAACATCTCAAGGCTTTCTTCTATGTCAATGGCGGGAATAGTTATGGTTTCCTCTTCACTTTTTAAATCGGTTTTTTTGATATTCTTTTTATTGCAGGAAGAAGTAACAAGCATAAATGTAAGAGCGCAAACAAAAACAAATATTTGTTTAATTTTCATGTACTAAGCCTCCAAAAATCCACATTCGGCGCAAATGCGCCTCACCAACAATATATAAAAATTTTTGTTTGTAAACAAGCTATATAAGTTTTTTGAAGACAAATTATCGGTTAGAATCAAAAATATTTGGTCAGAATTTAAGCTAGTGTAGTGTCCCGCAAATACCTTGACATTTTCTATTCACGCATCTTGCGTCGTGGTTTTAACCCCGCGGGTTTCTTCGTCAACCAAACTTATCCAACCCACGGGGTAAAAACAAGCATTTAAATGTAAAGAAGTGTTAGGGACACTACACTAGCAAGTTCGGTTTATTAGAGCGAAGATAAAGCTTTTAAATTCAGCTTTTGCGTCATTTGACGGCAGTTCATCCATATACGGCGCGATATCGTCTATCATTGACTTCGCT
>JAKLQJ010000234.1 GCA_022013385.1 Elusimicrobiota bacterium | reverse complement strand
TCCGAGTAATTTATTATTTTTCCCGTATAAAACGACAAATGCTTAATTAAATTACTGAAAGCGTATATTTTGTCAATTTTAAGCCAGTACGAAATATCCTTTTCAATATAGCTCTTGTAAATTTCATCAATCTGAATTTTCTTTTCCCGCTCGGTGGAGGAAAGAACACACTTCGGATATCCCCCAAAACTCATATATTCGGATAGAAATTCTTCCGATTTGCTCTTTTCCACTTCAAAAAAATTTTTTAAATTTTTCTCATAAGCGTAATTTGTTTTAAAATTGACGAATTCTTCAAAAGTCAATGTTGTCATTTCAAAAATAATTTTTCTCCCCGCCAAAGATTCATGAATTTTTTCTTTTAATTCAAGACTGCCGGAACCGGAAACAATGAATTTATATGGCAAATCCAAATCATAAATACCTTTGAGAAAAAGACCCGCGTTTTCTTTTCTCTGAATTTCATCTATAAAAACAAAGGCTTTCTCGTCTCCGAATTCGAGTTTTAATTTATCAATAAATTTTTTCTGAGTTTCAAAATATTTTATATCTTCTTCATAATCCATATTAAAAAATGCCGTTTTCTCATTGTTTTTCTCGAGGCGCTCTTGAACAAATTTCATCAATGTGGTCTTACCGCATTGCCTATGACCGATTATTAAAAGAATCTCCTTTGAGTTTACCGCCGAAAGAAGATCATTGAATAGATACCTTTTTATAATATTCATGAGGAAATTATACCAAATTTTGAATACACATTAAGTTTAGCCCGAGTTTTTTTAAAGTTGATTTGCATTTTAGTTTATTCTAACGGCTTTAACATTTTTTTAACGCGAAATTTATTATAGAGAAAAAAGATGTAATTGACGAAAGACCCTTATTTTTTAATAAAGTCAAGGCTTAAAATAGCCTATTACTCAAGAAATTTAAATCAAGGATTAAACTCTGCCTTTCACAAAATTTTAAGCCTGATTTTTAAAGAACCCTTCAAACTTATCAACTATGTATTTGAGCTTATTTTCATCCATCCCGGGATAAACGCCGAGCCAAAAAGTATTATTCATTATAAAATCGGTAACAGGCAAATCAGAAGATTGGAAGATTGGAAGATTGGAAGATTGGCGCAAAAAATTAGAGGCGCGGCTAACTACGCGAAAGCCTTTGCCGGATTTTCGCATTTCGTCAAAACAAGGATGTTTTATCAAATTTCCGGCAAAAAGCATTCTGGTTTGTATCTTATTTGTTTCAAGATGTTTTACAATATCATCTCGCGTGAAACCCGCATTCTTTTTCACTGTAATTAAAAACCCGAACCAACTAGGAGCGGAATTTTTTTCAGGTTCCGGCAATACTAAGAAATCCGAATATTTCTCAAGATTTTTTTTCAAAAATTCCCAATTTTTCTTTCTTGCTTTTATAAACCCACGCAATTTTTTTAGCTGAGCCAAACCTATCGCAGCTTGCATCTCGGTGGCTTTCAAATTATAGCCAAAGTGAGAATAGACATATTTATGGTCATAGCCAAGAGGCAATTGCCCGAATTTCCGCGTAAATCTTTTGCCGCATGTATCATCTCTGCCCGAAGCGCACCAGCAATCCCTGCCCCAATCTCTGAAAGAGTCAATTATTCTTTTAAGTTCAAAATTATTGGTATAAACCGCTCCTCCCTCGCCCATAGTCAAGTGATGAGGCGGATAAAAACTGGAAGTGCCAATATCGCCGAAAGTCCCAGTATACTGTAATCGTAGATGCATAGAGGCGTGTAGGTGTGGAGGCGTGGAGGCATGTAAGCATGGCAATGCTTTTTCTACACTTCTATGCTTCCATTCTTCCATGCATCTATATCTACTGCCAAGTGAGTCGCAATTATCTTCCAAAAGCCAAACTCTATTTTTATCACAGAACTTTTTCACCTTTTCTATGTTAAAAGGATTACCCAAAGTATGCGCTATCATAACAGCTTTGGTTTTTTTAGATAAAGCTTTATCAAGCAAGGAACAGTCAATATTATAAGAGGGCAGTTCTACATCAATAAAAACAGGCGTAGCCCCATATTGAATTATGGGAGTAACGGTAGTCGGAAAACCCGCCGCAACGGTTATAACTTCATCGCCCGGCTTAATACGCCGTTTACCAAGCTTGGGAGAAGTTAAAGCCATAAAAGCCAATAAATTAGCTGAAGAGCCTGAATTTACCAGAGAACAATATTTTATTCCCAAAAACTTGGCGAATTCTTTTTCAAATTCAGCGCAATATTTCCCCGATGTAAGCCAAAACTCAAGAGCGGAATCCACAAGATTTATCATTTCTTTTTCATCATAAATCCTGCCGCCGTAATTTACGAGGTCTTTCCCCGCGATAAATCTGTTTTTTTTATGGAAAAGATTATGATATTCCGCAACTTTCTCAAATATTTCTTTTCTCAAAATAGATTCCGCATTCTTTTTCATAATTTACCCGAAGCTGTTCCTTGTTGCCATAGTTGCTAATTGCCTTGTCGCCTAACTACGCTATATACTCTCTTATTTGTTTTAAACACATCTTATGCAGATCTTTTTTATTTTTATACGCAAAAGTCCATTCAATTGTTTTGTCTATAGCCTTGGCTAAACTCCATTTTGGATGCCAGCCCATTTCTTTATTAGCCTTAGAACAATTAAGTTTAAGATAATGAGCCTCATGAGGATGCCTGCCTTTGTCTATAGTATATGAGGCTCCCGCTCCCCATTTCGCGCACATTCTTTTTACTATCCATTCAACATTTTTAGCATCCAAATCTCTCGGGCCGAAATTCCATGCGCAAGCATATTTATTCCCGTTTTTATAAAGTTTTTCCGCCAAAGCTAAATATCCGCTTAAAGGCTCTAAAACATATTGCCACGGCCTTATCGCCTTTGGATTTCTAATCAATACTTTCTTTCCCCGTGAAATAGCCCTTATTATATCCGGAATCAATCTGTCATCCACCCAATCGCCTCCGCCAATAACATTGCCGGCCCTGGCTGAAGCTAAAGCCGCTCCATGTTTTTTATATTCTTTAGGATTAAAAAATGAATTTCTATACGCTGATGTTACAATTTCCGAACACGCTTTACTGCTTGAATAAGGATCATAGCCGCCGAGAGGTTCGTTTTCTTTATATCCTCTGAGATGCTCCTTGTTTTCATAACATTTGTCAGTA
>JAKLQJ010000233.1 GCA_022013385.1 Elusimicrobiota bacterium | reverse complement strand
TTCCCCATAGCAATTATGCTATGGGGCTGGCTGATTTTTGGCTACAACTTCGTCACTCATCGCTTACAGACCGCAGAGGGTATGCTCGCTCTTCGTTTCTCGTTTCGCTCAAAAATCAGTCAGCCAAATGGCAAGTTAATTCTTTTCCAGAGCCTTAGTGGGTAAAATACTATGGAAATGCATATAGCTATTTTTTCGGTTGGCATTTTGATTTTTCTCGCACATTTTTTTACCAAATTTTTCGAGAAAACAAGAATTCCCGATGTTTTGATGCTGGTTGTGATAGGGCTCATAATCGGTCCCGGTCTCCAACTCGTCTCCAGTAAATCCTTCGGACAAGTCGGCCACATATTTTCCGTGATAGCTCTGATAATTATTCTTTTTGAAAGCGGCTTGGGGCTTACTTTTTCCAATTTAAAAAAATCCGCGTTTCGCGGCATGAAGCTTGCCACGGTAAATTTTGCGGCTACGCTGATTGTTATAACATCCCTTTCCATGTGGGTATATAATATGAGACTTATTGAGGGGCTCATTTTAAGTTCTATTCTTGCCGCCACTTCCGCCGCCGTTGTTATTCCCATGATTGATAAGCTTAAACTGGCGCAAGGAACCAAAACCGCCTTGATTATAGAGTCCACTTTCAGCGATGTTTTATGCATAGTCATGACTTTGGGTTTTATGCAGATGCTGAAATATAATGAGATGCGTATTACAATGATGATTGGCGGGCTTATATCGTCTTTCCTTTTGGCGGCGCTTATCGGCGCGACAGCGGCTATATTTTGGTCCAATCTTTTGAGCAAGGTTAGAAGGCTTGATAATAATATCTTTTTGACTCCCGCTTTTGTTTTCGTCATTTACAGCCTTTCCGAAATGCTGGGCTATAGCGGGCCCATTTCCGCTTTGGCTTTCGGTATAATGCTGGGTAATATTGAAATTTTGCATCAAATTCCTTTCTTTGACAATTTTCCGGTTTTAAAACCCATTCAATTGAGTTATATCGAGAAATCTTTTTTCGGAGAGGCTGTATTTCTTCTAAAGACTTTTTTCTTCGTTTATATAGGTTTGTCCATTCAGATGACCCATTTTTCAGTGGTTTTGGCGGGATTTATATTTTCAGTGGTTTTATATTTTATAAGGGTTCCGGTGGTTAAATTGGCGACTGAAAGAATGGTTACGCAATTTGATTCCATTATCTCATCCATAATGGTTCCCAAAGGTTTGGTTTCGGCTGTGCTTGTGGCTGTGGTTGTTCAGACTAAAATAAACAATGCCGCCATTATGGAAGAACTTACATACTCAATTATATTGTTCACTATTGTCTTTACGACCATTCTTGTGTTTACGATTGAAAAAACCAAGGTTAAAGATTTTTACGCTTCTTTTTTTCAAAATCATGTATTGGAAGAACAGGAAGAAGAGCTCAAAGAGAATGCGGCAAATACTCTAAAACCGGAAAAAACTCCCCCTCCGCCGACTCAAATAATATAGTTAGGCTACAAGGTAATTCGGTAACATGGCAACAAGGAATAAAGAATAGTTTCCCCAAACCGCCCCCTTCACTACGACAAGTCGGAAGGGTAAACCGCTCTCTACCCTAAACCCTCTCCGCTATCCCCTGTTGTTTATTCTCCGCGCGGGCAGAATCTTGGAAGGTTTAACAGATATGTCGGAGCCGCCGCGGTTACTCCGAAAAATACTATGGGTTTTCCGCTTTTAATCAATTGCGGCGCGGTATTATTTACAAAAGTGGAACCGGTAGCAAAAATCATATCACACCATGCGATGCAGGAATCCGTTGCTTTCTCGCTTTTCACCCGCTTTTTATTTATTTTCTTGCCGATATTTTCAGCATCCATATCCGTTATATTGATTTCAAATTCAGATGAGAGCTTTTCCGCCAGTCTTGGTTGCAAGCCGCATAGAAAAATTTTCGGTTTTCCAAAGTTCTTTCGAATAAATTCACAGACATCTTTTGAACAAATAATTAAATCCTCATTTTTACAATGACGCGTTTTCTCAATTAAATTCAATTCTCTTAAAACAGCATTTAAAGAAGATACAAAAATCGCTCTTTGAAAATTATTTTTTAATTTCATGTTGATTATTTCATTGAGCTTCGCTTTAAAATTTCCGAACATATCAGAAAAAGCTACGCCTTTTGAATTTTTAAATTCAGCTTCAAGAAGGCGTTCTTTTCCTTTGATAATCGGATAGTCATTGTGCTCCGGGTTGCCAATAGCTTCTTGGGGAGTCAATGTTTTTGTTTTTATTGTGATATTTTCATTTGAAAAATCGTATTTATTTATAATATTTTTTGCTTTTTCTCGGATTATTTCAATGGTGTTTTCTTCCATATTCATTTATTCTCCATAAAAACATGTATTTTGTCAGGAGGCAGGGATACTTTGATTTCATTGCCTTCTTTAAAGAGCTTTTTCTCATCTTGCGCGGGAAAAGCTTTTATTTCAATAACACCTTCACGGCAGATCCCGTCCAAATCCGGTATTTTAACGAATAGTTCGCAAGAATTGCCGTTTTCAATGGTAGAAATAATTTTTCCTTTTAAAATATTTTCATCATCAGTTGAATCGTTTTTAAAAATAATTTTAATATCATCGGGCAGTATGCCGAAGTTTATTGTCTGCCCGTCTCTTATATTGCAATTAAGAGGCAGATGAAGAACATTGCTTGGGCATTTTATTAATATTTTATTATCTTGGATTTTATATTCTTTTACGGACGCCATATTGCAAATTCCCAGAAATTCGGCCACCTTTTTATTTGTTGTTTTTTTGAAAATATCTTTGCTTCGGCAGGAATGTTCTATTTTTCCGTCAATTATGATATGCACGCATTCAGATAATGCGAAAGCTTCCTGAAAATCATGTGTTATATGAATGATGGTCTTTTGCGTTTTTTGATGTAGCGCTTTCATTTGCCACCATAGACGCCGCCGCATACTGCTGTCAACCGCGGAATATGGCTCATCAAGAAGAAGTATATCAGGATTGACAATGAGCGCTCTTGCCAAAGCCACTCTTTGTTTTTCTCCGCCGGAAAGCGCTTTAATATCGCGATTTAATAAATGGTTTATGGATAAAGTTTCAGCAATATCCGCGACCCTTGTGTTTATTTCTTCAAATCTGCATTTTTGTAATTTTAGGCCGACGCTTATATTTTCTTTTACATTTAAAAAAGGAAATAAAGCATAATCCTGCGGGAGATAACCGATATTTCTTTCCTCCGGCGGCAGTTTGCTTGCGTCTATCTCATTAAGGAAAATTTTCCCTGAATTAATTTTTTTTAATCCGGCTATGCATTCTATCAAAAGCGTTTTACCCGAACCGGTCGGGCCTAGAATAACGCAGTATTCACCATTTTTAATATTTAAATTTATATTTTTTAAATTGAATTCCCCCGCTTTAAGGAAAAGTTTTTCAATTTTAATCATATAATCTTCTTTACCGCTTTTCTAACTAGTAGCAAGCCGGAACCGGTAAAGACCATAAGCGCCGCGACTACTGTCAGAGCTTGTTGTACATCAGCTTTAGCGAGGCTCAAATGTATAGCCAAAGGCAAAGTTTCCGTTTTCATAGCGCTTGCTCCCGCTAAAGTAAGAGTAGCGCCGAATTCCCCCATCGCGCGCGCCCATGTCAAAATAAGCGCCGCTATTATTCCGTGTCTTGCCATTGGTATAGTGCAATAGAAAAATGTCTTTATTTTATTTGCTCCCAAAGTGCGCATAACCTTTTCATAACGCTCGTCAATATCGTCAAAAGTTGATTTAAGAATACGGACGGCAAGAGCGAACACAATTATAAATTGCGCCAAGATGATGCCCGAAACTTCAAATGTAAATGTAATAAAGTTTTTTTCAATAAATTTTCCAAGCATGGTATTATTAAAAAAAATAAGCAGAATGCAGCCCATCGCTATTGGAGAGATTATAATGGGAATATCCAATAGGGTTTCAATTATATTTTTTCCGGGAAAGTTCATTCTTGAAAGAGTCATAGCAGTCGGAATGGCCGCCGCCGTAGCCAGTAATGAAGCAACTGTGGCGGTAATAAAGCTTAATTTAATGGCAAACAAAATTTCTTTGGAAAGGAGCAGAGAATGAAAGCCGTTCCAATTGATATAATTGAGAACGGAAAAAACCAAAATGCCGGCAAATAATGCCGCGCAAACGAGAGTTGATGTGACTGCCGCCGTAAATAATTTATTTTTATTCATTTTACTTTATGGCCTTACGGAAGTTAAAGGCGTATAATCTGAAGGCAGTTTATATTCGCCGCCTATTATCGCTTTAGGCGCGAATTTCCTCGCCGCTTTTTCAGTCGCCAAATAGCCCCATTTCGTAAAAATTTCCTGTCCCTGTTTGTCTGTTAAAAATTCAATAAATTCTTTCGCCTGATTTGGGAATTTACTAAATGTTGAAATGCCGGCCGGCATATACGCTATGCGGACAATTTCTTCGGGTTTCAATAAAACATTTTCAGTTGTGTCAGGATTCCATTTGGCAAAAACTCTCCATCCCAAAATAGCGTCTACCGCTTTTGTTGAAACAAGAGCGGCTGTTTTACTGCCGCTTCCTCCGAGAGTTACAAAATTTGTGCTTACTTGTTTTAGAAGGTTCGCTTTACTTAAAATTTCAAAAGCATAAAGCCCTATGCAAACAGAGTCGGGATTTCCAGTTGCAAGGCGAATTTTTGGTTTTGCCAAATCTGACAGCCCTCGAATATTTTTAGGATTTCCCTTTTGAACATTAATAGCAGGCACAAGGTACGCCACAATTTTGACCGTTTCCGGTTTTACTACTTTTTCTCTTTCGGCTTTGAGCATATAATCGGGCGAGGCCGGAATATAAATATCTCCTCTCCCGCTCATTTTCATTTGAGAAAGCATTGTTCCGGCGCCTGAAAAATGAAGGTTTACTTTTATGCCTGTCTTTTTTTCAAAAGCGGCCGCGCATTCTTCAATTGCGGGTTTTGAAGCCGAGCCGCAAAAAGCTTCAATTTCAATTTTTTGTTTTTTCCCGCAAGCTAAAAGATAGCATACTAATAGCAGGCATATAACCGGTATTATTATTTTTTTCATTTTTTATCTCCTCAATTTATATGTCACTGAAAAAGAACGAATTAAAATCAAAAGCAGTACTGAAGTTGTGTTATAAATAAATCGTCTTTTAAATTACCCATTGCTTCATTTTTGAATATATAATTTATTTGTAGGAGAATCTTTTTCTCTGGAACATAGTTTAGACCTATGGTTGTCCATATCTTGTCTTTATTGTTTTTAGCGCTTGTGTTTGGATCATACTTTTCATATCTGACAATGGCTGATAATTTTTGTTTAGTTATGAAATATCCGCTTGTAATGCCTAAACTATTTGCCTTTATGTTCGCCGCCGAAGCGCGGTTGTATTTCCCCAAAACATACTCGCCTTTCAAAAACGCCGAGCCTTTTTGAAATTCCAAGTCCGCCTGAATTAAATTTTTCGTGTATTTCGTCATTCCTGTTTCAATTGCGCTTACTCCTCCGGCGGTTTTGCTCGCTCTGTCATAGCTTATTCCCGCCCACAAAAAGGATATTGGATTGGCTTTTATGCGCGCGACATAAAGATATTTATCGTCCGTGTTTTTGCTGTTTGGGCCATTACCGTTAAAAATTCCAAAAAAATATTCTATTTTTTCTTTGTGTAGTGAGCCTTTGGCCATAATACCTATATCGCGGCATATTGGCGGAAGCATTTGGCCTATATACAGGTAATTATTTATCAAATCTTTTTTTGTTGCCGGAACTAAAGCCTCTGCGCTGAAAGGAATTTTAAATTGTCCCACGCTTAAATTAAAGTTTTTTCCAAGTTTACGGTTTAAAACAGCGTCTATCAAAATTGGAGTCTGCTCCGCATCAAGCATTATTGTGTAGTCTGTTTTTTCATCGGTTGAGCCTGTAAGTTTCACTCTTGCTCTTTGCATGGCGAAAGAATCATTTTCAGAGCTTCCCGCTGAAAATCTTGTATGGATAAAACCTCCGATTTGCGGCGGTTCAGCGAAACAAATGCCTGAACAAAAAAACAAAACGCAAATGGAACAAATAATTGTTTTTTTGTTCATTTTTTTAATCTCCTTTTGTGTTTCGTTATAGTTTATAAAATATAACGGCATTTAGGGGAATTATTTTTTTAATAAAGCTGAATCCTTTAGAGCGGAACGCTTCAATCGCGGGATGGTTTTGCTTGCAAAAGCGCGGAATTCCTTTTTAGCGAGTTTTTTGATTTTTTTTTGAAAATCATTATATTCTTTTATGAATTTTAAAGCGAAAGGCGTAAGTTCTGCTCCGCCGCGTTCATTCCCGCCTCGGTTTTTGGATAGTATTTTCTCTTCCAAATTTTTTTCCAGTCTTTTTAATATTTTGTGGGCTTTTGAATAAGACATATCCATGCTTTTTGCCGCTTTATTGATTGACTTGAGTTGATTTATTCTTTGCAAAAGCCATACCAAGCCTATTCCCATGAATGACTCATTATTTCTATTGAGAATACTGATTTTAGTTTCAATTTTCATTTTGAAAAATTTCTCCGTTAATACATGGTTTTTTTCTTGCCGCTCTGTTGCTTTGCCATTCTTCCATACTTCTACACATCTAATCCTCTAATATCCATGCTTTTGACTTCTTTTTATAGTTGCCACGCATCCATACTTCTACGCATCTATGCATCTATTAGTGCCCTTCGTCGTTTATCATCTTAATAGCATGCGGAATTATTCCAATGATTGCCTCTAGCGATTCTTTAACCCCTTTCGGCGAACCCGGCAAATTTATAATAAGCGTCTTCCCCCTTATAGCCGATATTCCGCGCGATAAAGCGGCGCGTTTTGTTTTTTTTAATCCCTCAGCTCTTATCAACTCCGATATTCCCGGCGCTATTTTATCAGCGACTTTAAATGTGGCTTCAGGCGTAATATCACTTGCGCTAAAGCCTGTCCCGCCATTTGTTAAAATTAAGTCGGCTTTTTTTATGTCGCAATAAGATTTCAATTGTTTAATTATGGCTTTTTCATCATCTAACGCTATATCATAAGCGATTATTTGAAAATCACGGACGAGAAGTTTTTTTAAAACTTTTCCGCTTTCATCATTTCCTTTTTTTCTGCTGGAGGAAACAGTTAATATTGCGGTCTTAATCATTGATAACCTCTATATTGTCGCCTTTATTGATAATTCCACCATTGAGAACTTTAACGAAGATTCCCTCATCAGCCATAGCGCAAACATCCGCTTTTTCAAATATGCGGCATCTATCGTGGCATTTTTTCCCAAATTGAGTGATTTCGACAATTACCGAATCATTGAGTTTAAATTTGGCGCCGATTGAAAGTTTTTTAAAATCAATCCCCGATATAATAATATTTTCGGCAAAATCACCGTCTGCTATCTTAATATCAGCGGAAGATTTGACCTTGTTAATCGATTCCGAAGTAAGAAGGGATATTTGCCTGTTTCCGGGCGCCGCGTGAGCGTCGCCGACTATTCCGTGATTTTCCCTTATCTCAGCTTTCTCAATAGGCTGTTTTTGAACTCCCTTTTGGGGCGAAACACAAATGGCTTCAATCTTTCCTTTTGTAGTTTCCACTTTTACCTCCCGATTTTTTCAGAAGGCGGACATTCGTAATAGTCATTCCTTTATCAATTGCTTTGAGCATATCGTATATATTCAACAGAGCTGTGCCGGCGGCGGCAAGGGCTTCCATTTCAGCGCCCGTTCTGTCAAAAGTTTTTATAAAACTTTCAACTCTAATCCCTTTTTTTTCAATACCAAATTTAATATCGCAATGGGTCATATTTATAGGATGGCACATGGGAAATGTATTGGGCGTCGCCTTAGCCGCCATAATACCGGCTATTTTTGAAGTTGTAAAGACATCACCCTTCGGTGTTTTATTCTCTTTAATGGCTTTAAGCGTTTTTTGCGATATTTCAATAAAGCCTTCAGCCACGGCGGTTCTAGCCGTTTTCTCTTTTGCTGAAACATCAATCATTCTTAAATTGTCTTTTTGGCATTTTAATTTCATAATCAGCCCCCTATGGCGGACATAGATTCAGTTTGAAGATTAATTTTTGGAGCGCGCGGTTTTGCGAAAGCGGTTTTTGTCAGGATTTCTTTAATTTCGTCTTTGTTTTTTTCCTCGCGGAGCATATCGCGCAGGTTTAAAGATTTTTCGGCAAAAAGACAGAGTTTTATCGCTCCGTCGGCGGTTAATCTTATTCTATCGCAAGTTGAGCAAAAGGGTTTGCTTATAGGCATTATAAAACCCACTTTTCCTTTGCCCGCGCTTTGCTGATGGTAAATAGCCGCGGAATTTTTAGGTGAGATTTTTTCTTCCGATATAATATTATCTAAAATCAGATTTTTTCTTATTTTATCAAGCGGAACATATTTGAGATTATCTTTTAAAAAATCCATTTTTTCAATAAATCGCATAGTGGCGCCTATTTCATTTGCAAAATTTATCAGAGGCTTAATTTCATCATCGTTAAAACCTTTAATGATAACGGCATTCAGCTTAATATTCTTGACTCGCAAATTTCGTATATTTTCAATAACTCCCTTTAAATACCAGCCCCTTGAAAGCCAGGTGTATTTTTTCGGATTTAAGGTGTCCAAACTGATATTTATTCCGTCAAGATTCAAATTATTAAGACGGTCTATATCCAAATTGTCAGCTGAAAGATTTGTTGTTATGTAAAATTCGCCTATATTCAGATTTTCAAAAAAACACATCGCCTCTCGCCTTATAAAAGGTTCGCCGCCGGTGAAACGAAATTTATTTATGCCAAGCTCCTTTAAAATTTCAAGCAGAAAATATATCTCCTCAAATTTAAGCAATTCGTCATGACAGCGCTTTTTTACGCCTTCTTCAGGAATGCAATAGCGGCAGCGCATATTACATTTATCCGTCAGTGAAATTCTGGCATAATCAATTATTCGTCCAAATGAATCTTTCAGCATTTTCCAAACCCGCATCGCGGAAACACGCATATTTCGCAATATCTGCAAAAACCGCCGTATCCTCGCATTGTGATATCTTTTTTAGTTATCTCTGTATTTGAGAACACAAAAGGAAGGAATAAATCCAGCGCCGTAATTTTATAAAAAAGCGCGCAAGCCGGCACGCCGAAAACCGGAACATCTTCTAAATATCCGGCCATAAACATATTGCCCGGCAAAATTGGCGCTCCGTATGAAACAACTTTAACTCCGGCTTTTCTTATAGCCGTTTTAGTTATATCGTCGGGGTCAACAGACATGCCGCCGGTAAGCATTATAAATTCACAGCCTTTTTTTGCTTGTGACAAAATTTCATTTTTCAGTTTTTCAACATCATCGCCGATAATTCTAAATTCATTGATTTTCGAGCCATATTCTTTCAGTTTTCTTTTCACTACGGGCATAAAGCCGTCTTTAATTTTTCCGCTTGCAACTTCCTCTCCCGTAACAATCAGTCCGACTTTTTTCTTTTTAAACGGCGCTATGCTCAATGGCGGTTTTGCCGCTATCTTCAATACTTTGCCTACAGGCTTTTTACCGATAATGAGCGGCACAATTCGAATGCCCGCGATTTTGTCATTTTTCTTGACCGGAATATTGGAATGCATTGTAGTAAAAACCATGTGTTTAATAGCGTTTATTTTATCAACAGCTGTTTTATTCACTATTAAAAATCCATCGCAATTCGCTATAAACTGCACCTTTCCTTCTAATGGCCCTGTGGTTTTAACATTCTTTCCCGCAAGCTTGCAAAATTTAAGGGCGGCTTCATCCTCGTGATAATAATCCTTAGGCATATTAAGCATATAAATATGCTCTTTGCCGAGCAATTTCAGCTTTTTAATATCTTGCTTGCGCACGATATGCCCTTTCTTAAATGCCGCTCCTTTGGCCTTGCCCGGCACTATGCGCGTAATATCATGCGGTATTACTTTCCCGATAGCATCATCAACTTTAATTATTTTCAAAAATTTATTCCTTGTCATTT
The DNA here is from genome assembly GCA_022013385.1 of Elusimicrobiota bacterium. GTDB lineage: Bacteria > Elusimicrobiota > Elusimicrobia > Elusimicrobiales > UBA9959 > JAKLQJ01. The sequence goes on along the minus strand of JAKLQJ010000233.1, from coordinate 7,585 downwards.
AATTGTCCCAATGCTTTGGCCGTTTTGATGGACGTAGTCCGTGACATCCCGCCGCATGGCGGGAGCATAGCCTTGAAAATTTTAGGAATTCTTTATCTGCGAAAGTTTTCACCTTTTTTTGATATTCATCATAGTCTTTGATGAATTTCTCGGCGAATAGCGTTATTTCGGTTTGGCTTCTGATGCTCCCGCCTTTTTTTCTTATTAGGATTTTTTGGCCTAAATTTTTTTCAAGAACATTCAAAATTTTTAAAGCCTTTACATACGACATGCCCATGTCTTTCGCGGCTTCATTTATTGATTTAAACTTTTTGATTCTCCTTAAAAGCCAAACCAAGCCAATGCCCATAAAAGTTTTTTTCTTATCGTCAATAAGAGCGATTTTCACATTCAATTCCATTATATACAATGATATATAATGGCAGAGATAAAAATCAAATAAAATAGAAGCGTGGATGTTGGGATGTGTGAAGAGTTGCAACGGTAAAAAATCTATATTTCAAGTTTAAAATCTTTCAGCCCATTTTTTTCGCCATTCCGGCGCAATGTGATCAAGTACCGGAACGAAGAAATCAAAGAAAAATGTCTACTTTTTGTATTCCGTTACTTCAAGAATGTTTCCTTCAGTGTCTTCAAATTGAAAAAACTTATAGGGCATAAAGAAATTAACAAATAAAATCCTGGTAATATTTTTTGGTTTAAGAGATTTTATCCTCTTATGCTCTTTCTTTATGTCGCTGGTGTATAGCCCTATGGTGCAGTTATTTCCGTATTTTGCTTTCATTTTATCATAGGAAGGATTATACAAGCCCAGATAAAAATCCTTTCCTTTTTGGAAATCTGCCCATCTATTTTCAAATCTATTGGCAATCCTTACATCCAGAAGAGCTTCATAGAATTTAATTGCTCTATCCAAGTTTTTTACACTTATATAAACATGATCAAGTTTGCAAATTGATTTGGACATTTTTCTTTTATTTTCCCTGACTTGTCGTTATATGAAATATGTTAAATTCATAAATATATTTCTGACGGGTTATTTTTCCTTTTCGTTACTTTGTGGAAAACCGATCGGTATCATATAAAGCGGTTGGCAATCATCCGGAAGATTCAGAACATCCGCCGTTTTTTTATCGTCAAAGGCGCCGATAGGAACTGAAACGAGACCGAGACTAATCGCCTGAAGATGTATGTTTTCAGCTATATGTCCCGCTTCAATATGAGCGTATCTTATGCCTCTTTTGCCATATTTGTCTGTTAGTCGTGAATAAACCGAACACAGCGCTATTGTCAACGGAGCCGAGACTATAAAATCCTGTCCCCAAGCCGCGCTTGCGAGCTTCTTTCTTTTATCCCCCTCGTCTATTGTTTTGATTTCATGGCTTTTTGGAATATATTTAAAAATCCCGTCCGGCGTAACCGCGAAAGTTTCCATCGGATATAAAGCTCCCGCCGAAGGAGCCGCTCTAAGATGAAAATTTTTATTTGCCGCGGTTATTCCCTGAGCGGCCCATAAAAGCTGGCCTATTTGGGACTGATTTAATTTTTTATCGGAGAAAGTTCTTACGGAACGCCTTTTTAGAATGCATTCCTCAACCGAAACGCCGCTTTTTATAGAAGGCAGAGGAAGCTTTATTGTTTTTGTTTTGTCCGTTGCCATAGTTTTATCACCCCAATTTGAAAATATTAAAATAATCGCGACGAAAAATAACGCGATCAAATTTTTCCCACTAACCATAAAATCTCTCCTAATGGTTTGATAATGTTATATAACTGTCCACATGGTTGTTATATGCGTTTATTATACAGGTTAAATGAATGAATATAAAGTTCAAACAAAGCGCGCGGAGGATAAAATACCTCTTTATTAATCAATTGGTTGCGGTTGTGCAATATTGGAAGCTATGCTTTGGAACAACGAGCCTATGGCTCATCAGATGTCGGTAGCTATGCGTACGACCGAACGACCAATATAAGATTGTGAGACAGAAATATCAGAGGATTGGAAGATTTAGAGGATTGAATGTGTGGATGTATAGAAGTATGGAAGCGTAGAAAATAGCAATCCTCTTGCGCTAAGAAGCTTCGGAAGGGCAAGTCGGCAAGGAAATTCCATATGGGTTATTAATGGAATTTTAGATGCTTGATTTTTTTATATATTTTCCTCAAATTTTTCTATTTTCTTCTTAATTTCTTTCAAGAGAACTGTGAGATGCGATATGTTCGGCCCCAAATCCGCCGAAGTTTTTCCTATTTCACTTAAAGCGGCTAAAGATTCTTCTATGGCTTTCTTAGAGATTTCAAGCTGCGCTACCGCGTCGTAAAGCGCCATGTCGCCGTCGGTTGCGGGCTCATGAAAACCGGCCAAAGCTCTATTCAATTTTGCGGGGAGCAGAATGTGATGCCATGCCACCGTGTCAAACTGATATGCAAGTTCGCGATTAATCGCTTTTTTCCCATAAAGCGCGGATTTTAAAAAAGAGGCGGCTTTTTCGCAATATTCATCGGCTATTTTGAGTAGAGGATGATTTTGTATTGATTTTATGTGGTTTTTAATTTTTTCAAAATCAGTGTTGTCCATATCATCCAAATCCAATTCTGTTTCCTCTTCAAGTTTCTCTATTGCTTCATCAATTTTTCTATATTGCTCTTGCATAATTTCGGCGGTTATTTCCGGATCATCAGGTTCTTTCCCGAGAGCTATACAGGTTATTTTTTGTTCAAATTCGTCTTTATAAAGTTTACATCGGCTTTTCTTTTCAAAAGCGCATCTTTCGCACCATCTGTCGCAAAAATTATAAGGAACCTGTTCCTCAAATTCCGCGTTTTGCTTTAAAATTTCTCGAAGTCTATTATTCATAAGCTCCCCTTCACATTAATTATACGAAATATATTGAAAACAGAGGACTGGAAGACCAGAGGATTAGGTGATTGGATGTGTGGATGTATAGAAGTATGGAAGCGTGGAAAATAGCAATCTCTTGCGCTAAGAAGCTTTGGAAGGGCAAGTCAGCAAGGAAATTATAGTCTAGGGACAGGCAACCCTATTTTTTGCAAGGGTAAATAATTAAAATAATAAAAACACCCGTTTATTGAGATAATATAATCTAAAACATCTTTGTACTCAGGCTTTTTAAACCAGTCGTTTAGAATATAAATATATTGTACTTCAACATTTAGCCTGGCTAAAAGCTTTCTATATTGTTTGATTTTAAAATCGCAGGTCTGTAGTTTTTCGTCAGTTGAACCTGCAACCTGCTGAAATTTTATTTCAAGAATAAAAAAAGTATTATTTGTAAGAACAAATATTACATCGTCCGGTAAAAGCATTTTTGCAATAAGTTTCGTATAATCTATTTCTTGTGACTTAAGGTATTTATATAATCCATGTTTTTTAAATGATAAGGCAACCTCATTTTTGTTATAAAAAATTTTAATTCCTTTAACACTGTAATTTTTTTGGTTTTTTATAAAAGTCAAAAAATCTACTTTACCTTCAAAATGAAGGCCTGTTTTTGTGTTTGCGCCACATTTTCCGCCTTTTTTCATACAGTTACCATTGCGTGTTTTTTCTTTATGTTTTTTTCTAATTCTTCAAATCTCTGAATTGATAAATCTAAATAGTTTTTTTCTGTGTCAATACCGATGAATTTGCGCTTATAAAGGTGCGCGGCTAAGCCGGTTGTTGAACTGCCGGTAAAGGGATCAAGAATTAAATCCCCTTGATTGGTGCTTGCTAAAACGATTCTTCTTAATAAGTCGGAAGGTTTTTGAGTCGGATGTTTGCCAAATTTCTTTTCAAATGGTTTAGGTGTATTGATTGACCAAACAGATCTCATTTGTAAGTTTTCTTTTTTTATTTGATCTTCCGGCCATTTGCCGTTTTTCATTTTCTCATAATTAAAAGTGTGCTTGCCTTTTTTTTCTTTTCTTGCCCAGATTAATGTTTCGTGGCTGGCGGTGAAAAAACGACAGCTTAAATTTGGAGAGGCATTTGGTTTAAACCATGAAATATCGTTTAAAATGTGATAATTAGCAAGTTGCAAAGCATAGCCACATTGATATATAGAGTGATATGTTCCGCTAATCCAAAGTGTGCCATTTGGTTTTAAAATTCTTCTGCATTCTTTTATCCAAGCTAAATGAAAATCAAAATTCTTTTTCAGGCCATTGCTTAAATCCCAATCGCCTTTTTTAACACTTACTCGTTTCCCATTTTGACAGGAGAAAGTTCCGCTTGATAAAAAGTAAGGAGGATCGGCAAAAATCATATCTACCGAGTTTTCCTCAACAGTTTTCAAAAAAGCCAAAGAATCAGCATTAAATAATTTAAAATTATCCTTTTCAAAATATGGTTCAAGTTGTTTGGCTGGAATATAAGTGGGAGTATTTTCCTTTGTATGGATTTTTTTTATTTTGGTTTTATAAATAGTTTTGGAGTTCTTTAAGGGTTTTTTTAAGCGGACATTATTGCTTTTTGTATTTTTCTTAATCGTCTTTAATTTCATATTAATAGTTTCTCTGCAAGTAATCAATCACTTTGAGTTTATAATCCTTTCAACTATACAACTACATAGATCCTATTAAATTTTAAACAAAAATATCCCAAAATAGGTTAATTGAAGCAAAAATTTTAAAATTCTCCTTTTGTTGGGTGGGTGATTTCCCCCCTAAATTCCGGCGTAATTTAAGCAGGGGGGACTTCGCAAGTTATATGTCTCAAGTCTAAGGAAAGGATGTGGATATTTTTTATTTAAAAGAAATATGAAAAGAGATTATGGCAAAGATTTTGTGGCGAACGACATTGGGTTTTTGGCTAAGGACTGAAGTGTATCCCTCCGGGACAATGAGGATGTTTGAGGGCAAAAGCTATGCCTTTTGCCTGAGTTCCGGAATTGACGGAAGTCCGAAAGCCACTATTAAATAAAACCCGCCAGGAGTGAGTGCAAAACTTTGACACAATTTCCATCGACTAAAGGTTGTTTAACTAACTATTAAACTTTATTTTGATATTTGGTATACTAAGATTTGTGGAGAGGTGGCCGAGCGGCTGCCCGCCATTGCGACATTGGCGGGTCCGACAACGCCGTAGTGTCGGAAAGGCGCCGGTTTGCTAAACCTTGATTATGTGGTATATTTACATTTTAAAAAGTATTAGCAGTAGAAAAATTTATGTAGGCTGTACTGATAATATTAAGAGAAGACTTGCAGAACACAATCGTAGCAAAGTTAAGTCAACAAAAGCGTTTGTTCCGTATAAATTGATTTATTCGCAAGAGTTTTCAAATAAAACATTAGCATTAAAAAGAGAACTTTTCTTAAAGACTGGAATAAGGAAAATCTTTTATAAGTACTTTATATTGATTTGTGGAGAGGTGGCCGAGCGGCTGCCCGCCATTGCGACATTGGCGGGTCCGACAACGCCGTAGTGTCGGAAAGGCACCGGTTTGCTAAACCTTGATTATGTGGTATATTGATTTGTGGAGAGGTGGCCGAGTGGCTGAAGGCACCGGTTTGCTAAACCGACATACGTGTTTATTCGCGTATCGAGGGTTCGAATCCCTCCCTCTCCGCCAGCTTTTTGCAAAGCAAAAACTGGCGGGCATCCAAAGCAGTCCTTTCGATAGCCCAGTCTGCTCCGAAGCATTGACACAGAAAGTGAATCAGGTGTCCTACCAACGCACGACACGATAGCATAGTCCACTCCGCCAGTTTTTCCCAAAGACCGACACTAAATTTGCCGCTGTTCCTTGTTGCCTTGTAGCCTAAACATCTACTCATCCAAATTATTTTTCGTCTTTATCAAAAGATTTTTTCAGACCTTCTTTTAAAGGCGTCCACCCTTGCCAGTTCGTGTCTTTTTCCCATTTCCCCGAATAAGCTATCCAATTGCCGGCATTGCTTTCTCTGGCTTTATCCCTATTGAAAATAGGCGTCTTTCCCATTAGCCCGCTTGTGAGTTCATAAATATAACCCATAAGATGAACTAAGGGGCCTGGTATATTCAACATTAAAGGCATTTTAACTCCCATAGCTTCGCTCATAAGCTGGATGAATGTTTTCCAATTATAAACGGAGTTCTCGCATACATAATAAGTTTTGCCCATAACGGTATTATTTTCAACGGCGGTTTTTATAACTTCAATTAAATCGTGCAGATAAATAAAGCTGAAAAAAGCGTTTCCGCCGGCATTTATCATCAAGCCTTTTTTTACGAAATTGGCTATCTTGGAAAAACCGGAATCATGCTTGCCATAAACTATCGGAGGGCGCAGGATAGTAAATTCTACATCATCATCAAGCCTTTTGATTTCTTCTTCCCCGGCTAATTTTGTTTTTCCGTAAAATGAAACGGGATTTTCTTTCATATCTTCGGTGCGCGGCTTATCCGCGTTGGAAGATGGTCCGCCCGCCGCGAGGCTGGATATATAGATGACTTTCGCGGGCTTCTTTGCAAGAGAATTTACGGCGTTTACAAGGGCGCGGGTATTATGGGTATTGGCTTTTTCAAATTCCGCTTTTGAACGGCAAAATAGAGCGGCGGCCAAATGCACCACAACATCGCTATTTTCAATGGCTTTTTCAACTGAATGGGAATTAGTGTAATCTAACACAGCGTATTGCATATCCTTAAGACGGTTTTTTGGCAGTCTTCTCGTCAATATTCTCGGCTGGTATTTATCGGCAAGGAGTTTTTTAGCAAGCGCTCTGCCCACAAATCCTGTTCCGCCCGTAATGGCTATTACTTTCATTTTATTTAATCTCCTTGATAGCGTCTGGAGTTTTTTCTTCAATTTTATCCAGAACCTTCCCTAATCCGTCATTAATCTTCCTCAACTGCTTGGCTGGTATATTTTTTTTTGCTAAGCCTAATTTATGCAAACTCGTTTGAATTGTTTGTTTTGTGGGATATTTCCCGTCTTTTATTTTTTCAAGAACGGTTATTCTATCTTTTTGCGGCAGTGTAAGCGCTATAGACAAAAACATAACGATCAATATGGCAAGATTTACAACATGGCCTAAAGCCCCGCTTATAAACTTTATTATTTTAACGCTCAGATTTATAAACAACATAAAGCCGGTCCAAAGCACAATTGAAATAGCCAGATAGTAGCCTCCAAATTCTCCCGTTTCAGGATAGCTAAGAAATACAGCCATATGAACGGCTATTATAAACCCTATTTTAAATAATAATTTCATAATTAATCCTCATAGGAATCTTTATTTTTTCCTAAATTGCCTTATTGCCTTCATTTAGGCAAAGCTTTGCTTTGCAACTACACATCTTGTTGCCTTGCCTTTTTTTGCTGTTTGTTTTCTGTTTTGTGTCTCTAAACTTTAAACTCTCAACTCTCCCGCCACTACGGCATAGGCGGGTCCGCCAAAGAAGTAATGGCGGAAAACTCTGAACTGTTTTTCGTTACTTATTGCCCAATTGCCTTGTTACCTAGTGTAGTGCGTCGTAAATAACTTGACATTTACTATTTACGCATCTTGCGTCGTGGTTTTAACCCCGCGGGTTTTTTCTACAACCAAGTTTACCCAACCCACGGGGTAAAAACAAGCATTTAAATGTAAAGAAGTG
>JAKLQJ010000232.1 GCA_022013385.1 Elusimicrobiota bacterium | reverse complement strand
TAGCCGTTTTGCAGGAAGTCGGCACTTCCGCTTATATACTTTTCACTTCTCGCTCGGAAGTCCGACTTCCGAATATTTTAAGTTTGTACTCCTTAAGAAGATAGCCGTTTTGCAGGAAGTCCGTCTTCTCCACAGATATACTGTGGCTTCACTGCAAGATAGCGATGCGAGAACTTGTGTCCTATATACACACGACACGATAGCGTAGTCCACTCGCTAAGAAGTCCGACTTCCGAATATTTTAAGTTTGTACTTCTTTAATTCATAGCCGTTTTGATTTTTGTTCTTCTCTATAAGCCAAACACTATCGTCCATGAGAGAAAAAGATATCGGTTTATTTTCAAGTTTCTGCGAAGATATCTCTTTAAAAGCATTATATTCGAATTTATATCTCCTTAAATAACTATCCGAGCCTAAAACCCATAAAATTGCTCCTCTCCACTGCATAGAAGCTATATTTTTGATTCCGTTGATTTCAAAGCTCGCTTCTATTCCCTGCTCCGGATCCAATGAGTATCTATATACAAGTCCTGTAGCCGCGTCAAAAGACCATAAATTAAAACCGTCAAAAGAAACGCTTTGAGGAGCCGGTCCCGGCGTTTTAACGGATTGCATGACAAGTCCTTGCTTGGTCTCTTTTTTCACAAATCTAAGTTGAGCCATATCCAAAACCCAGATATAGTCGCCTTTAACTTCCATTGCCGAGGGACGAAACGGCTCTTTATTTGAACCGTTTATTTCGCGCAAAAGAGCAAAATCTTTTTTATCTCTAAGGCTTATGCCGTTTTGCCAATCGCTAAGCCAAATACCCTCTTTTGAAATTGAAACTGCGGTGGGATTTTTAAGATTCAAAGTATACTGGCTTAAAAGCTTCAAATGAGCCTTGCTTCTATAATCATAAACCCAAAAACCAAGCCCGCCAAGCATAATAAGTCCGCCAAGAGCGATAGCAAAAACTTTTTTAAACGCTCCGGCCGGTTTATGCATTGATTTTTGCCCGATAGGAACAAATACTTTTGGCAATTCAACGCCTTTAAGCGCGTAAAGCTTAAGTATTTGCGTAACTTTTTCAGACCATTGCGTCGACTCTTTAAGAACTTTTGAAAGCCCCGTCGCATAATCAATATCCTTTTGTTCCTCTTTCTTTATTTTATCCGTCCATGCCTGTCTTTCGGTCCTCAATCTTTGTTCCCATACCGCAAATTCCTGCCTATGAGTTTCCCAAACGCTTCTCTCTCGCTCCCAAAGTTCGCGCCACTGCTTTCTTTCGGCGTCCCAATTGCTTCTGAGCGAAGCTATATCAGCCTGAAGCTCATTGTTCTTGACATCCATTTCGCTCGCCTTTTTCTCCGCCAAGCTTTTGGCTTTCCTTTCGGCAAAAAGTTCGCTTAAAGTTTCTTCCACCGCTCTTTTGGACTCTTGGATTTTATTTTCAAGGCTCATAACGGAATCTTTCAAATTCATGCTATCTTCTTTATACTCGCGCGACTTTTTCCGGCTTTCATCGCGCTCACCGATAAGTTTATCCGCCCTTATTTGAAGATTCTCTATCTCTGTCCTGCTCCTTTCAAGCACTTCCTTGAGAAGAGCGATTTCTTTATGATGATTGTGTTTTTGACTCTTTAAAATTTTTTGAGTTTCATCAAGCTTCAGAGCGACATTCAGCTCTTCGGCAATAAGTTTTTCGCGCGCGACTTGATAATGTTGCCTTAATTCGCCCAAATGCGCCTTCATTTCACTAAGCTGAGCGGTCAAATCGACTATATTATGTTCTTTGGTTTCAAGAAGGCTCTGCCATTCAATTTGCGCTTTGGAAAAATTATCCTTTAGAAACTTCATCGTTTCAACATTGGACTCTCTAACATCTTTAGGTAAATGACCGTATTCGGGAACATAATTCGTTCCCGTAATTCTTTTCCACATTTCATCCAATTGTTTATCAATATTCGGGTCTTCCATAAAGCTTTTTTAAAAAGGCAATAATTGCCTTTTATTTAGAAGCCAGAAGCCAGATATCAGATAAATAAGGAATATCTTTAATAAATCTTACTTCTTATTTCTTGCCTCTTGCTTCTTAACTCGTGTTCTCTGTTTATAATTCTAACAAGAATATATTGATTGATAATAGCGCAAATGTTAACAAAAAGTTACAACAACACAGTGTGACAGTGATACATGTTACAAGTCACAGGTTTACTGATTACTGTTCCCTGTTTACTGATTACTGCTCACTGTTTACTGATTACTGTTCCCTGTTTACTGATTACTGTTCCCTGTTTACTGATTACTGCTCACTGTTTACTGATTACTGTTCACTGTTTACTGATTACTGTTCCCTGTTTACTGATTACTGTTCACTGTTTACTGATTACTGTTCCCTGTTTACTGATTACTGTTCACTGTTTACTGATTACTGTTCACTGTTTACTGATTACTGTTCCCTGTTTACTGATTACTGTTCACTGTTTACTGATTACTGTTCCCTGTATCACTGCCGAGCTGTAGCGCCATAAAAAGGCAAAGCCTTTTTATTCAATGACTTTTTGCAATTCAAGTGTCGCCTGACTTATATCTATTCCGGCATCCTGATATTGACTGATAATCCTTCCAAGCACGCCTTTAAGAACATCTTTCGGCGCACCGCCCATTTTAAGCTTCAAATAACTCTGCCAATCATAACTAAATTGAAAATTCAACTGATTAAGCTTATTTTGCCTTCTTTCCTTTTCCAATCTCTCTAATTCCATTGCGGCTTTTTTCTGCCTGTTTATAATGTTCTCCAACTTCTTCTTAGACTCGGAAGTTTTGTTTGTTTTTTTGATTTCGCGATCCAATTGTTTTTTTAAATCATCAGTCTCTTCCTTAAGAGCATTGAGTTCATTTTTTAAAATCATTTCCCTTTTCGCGGACTCATCAAGAGCCTCCATAAGATCTTTTCTGTACTTAATTTCTTGCTTTATCAGTCTTTCATATTCGCTTTCAATATCTCTGGCTCCAAACCTTATCACCAAACTCAAAGCATGTCCGACATTAATGGTCCGGGTTAAAGGCAGAGCAAAAGAATAAAATATTTCGGCAGCCGCCAATTTGTAGGACATTCCCATATTCAATGAAGATGAATTATCACCCAAACTCAAACCCGCTCTTGTGGTAAATATTCCGTTTTTATAAGTCCGCCACAAATATTCATAACCTGAATTAAGGCTATATGTGGAATCTGAACCTGAAGAACCCGATCGTTTCACAAAATCAATGGAAAGCAAATAGTCCTCTCTATCTTCACAATAACCCATCCTCGTAATAAACGGAGCTTTGTCTTTTATCGGAGCAAGATCAAAAGCGGGATTATTAATATTCAAAAAAGACAAGCCGACGGTTTTTCCGTCCGAAAATCTTAAAATGGACCCTATATCCAAAGCAAAAGAGCTTGCGGAATCTCCGCTCTGAATTGCCGTAAACCCAAGAATTTTAAAATTCGCTCCAAAATCCAAAACCCCTTTCTCCGTTCTTAAAAGCTGCCATGTGGAATAACCGAATTGTATGGTTTTTTCCTGAGTAAAACCGGGGTTTAATCGGTATCGCGCGAGAAACCCCATTGTTCCGTTTCTTGAATGAAATGTCTTCGGGACAAGAGCGCTTATGGCATAACTTCTGAAATCGGCATCGCCTTGTCCTGTCCTGTAAGAAGAAAGAAAATGAGTTCCGCTCATAAATTTCCTGACCCCGCCGAAGGCCGCGGGATTTATTGCGATGGAATCCAATCCCTCAATAGCGGTAACGGAATTCGCCAATCCTTCGCTTCTCGCTCCAAGAGCGATATCTTCAAAAGCGGCAAAAGCGCTTTGATGCGCTTCAAAAAGCGCAAGCAAGCAAAAACACATTAAAAGAAAAAATATCTTGTTTTTTTTCATTAGTTTTACCAAGTCCATTCCCGACGAATCGGGAGAGCCTTGCCTCCTGCCAATCACAAAATAAACTATACGCTAAATTTTGCGCCCTTTGCGCTCCTCTTCTGCGCCCTCTGCGGCCTCTTTTTTTACGATTTCTCCATATAAAGCAATATTTCCGCGACCGTGAGATTTAACCCAGTAAAGAGCTTCATCCGCTTTCTGCAATAAATCCTCGCCAACATTAGAGTCATTCGGAAATGTGGCTATACCGATGCTTAAAGAAATATTTACAAACTTATCTTTTGAAAAGGAAATCGGAATACGCGTATCTTTTATTTCATCTAAAAGCCTCTGAGCTAAACGCTTTGCTTCCTCGCCGGTAGCTTGAGGCGAAAGTATTATAATCTCATCACCTCCGTACCTGCACGGAAAATCTATTTTTCTTAAATTTGCCATGATAATACGGGCGATTTCTTTTAAAACCTTATCGCCTATTTGATGGCCGTAAGTATCATTAACCTCTCCAAAATAGTCCACATCCGCCCAAATAAGCGCCATAGGTTGTTTAAATCTTTCGGCTCTATAGAATTCTTCCTGAAAACGCTCATGAAAATATCGACGGAGCGGCAATTTTGTAAGTTCATCGTAGAGAGAAAGCTCTTCCACTTTATCAAAAAGTTTAACATTATCCACGACAAGCGCTATTTGCCCGGCGAAAGATTTGAGCATGGCAAACTCGGATTCTTCAATTTTCTGCTGACTCAGCATATTATCAACAATAAGAAGCCCCGTATTAACCCCCTGAATAACAAGCGGAACATAAAGCACGCAATCCGTATATCTGTCAAAAAAGGGATTTCGCTTTTTGCTTAAAACAATATCGGCCAATCTATGACCGCCGGCTTCAAGCGGAATTTCTTCATAAGATAAACTGTTTATGCGTCCGCTTATATCAACGCTTAATTCGCCTTGAAGCTTATTAGCGTCTTTGTTTACAAGATAAAGCCTTACCCTGTCAAAACCGAAATATTTTTGAACGCCTTCCAAAATATGCTTAAAACTTTCATTAATCCGAAGAGAGGTGGCAAATATCTCGGTAAGCTCCGTAATGGCCAAAATATTTTTTGAATATTTTTTATTTAAATCCACAAATTCCGCCTTATATAAGTGGCGCGTAAGTTCTTTAACCGCATTTTGGGCCAAATCCATTTCTTTCTTTGAAAAACCTCTTTTTTTCGCCGCGCGCTCCAATCTTATAAAACCCCATCGCTCCGCTTGCGAATTATTTGCCTTAATGGTTTCATGAGAATCAATAACAAAAGGAATATAAAAAAAATCGGTGCTAAAAACTCTGACAGCTAAGGATTTTTTCTCAGATATCGCAACATTTAAGACCGACTCCTCCGTAATAAGAATATTTTCCTCATCTTCAAAAATCATGCCGTTTTTTAAATGCAGTTTCATTTTTAAAAATGAATTTTCCGCGTCATATTCAAAAAAAGCCGCGCCGTCTATTTTAAAATGCTTACAAAAAAATTCCAATACAAAACTAAAAAACGCGGCCTTGTTCTCAAATACATTAGCGGCATTTTTGAACATTCTGGAAATTAGTTTATTTTGATCATCCATAATTTTTCCGATTTCTGTTTTTGC
>JAKLQJ010000231.1 GCA_022013385.1 Elusimicrobiota bacterium | reverse complement strand
TCGCTATCAGTTAAAAAAAGCTCTTTTAGAGCCTTTCTTGTTTCAATTTGATTTGAGTCATCTTTGGAACATTCAAGTTTAGTTAAGAGCGAATCAATATCGTTTGCGGCTTTGATGTCTCTTGGAAAAAGCGAAAAAATCACTATGAAAGCTATTGCCGCTTTAAAATTTCTTTTCATGTATATAGTTTATCGCATGGGCCAAATTAAGGTAAGGTTCAAAAGGGCCATTTTTGAAAGTCATATATGCTACTAAAGCCATAGGACCTATGGCACCGCCATATAGGTCTTTTTCTGATTAACTACCATCTGTTTGTGGCGCTATAGCGCCACTATGAAAATATACTTCGCAAACAGGTAACAGGATTATTCTTTTGATAAGGTGATAAGCGGAATTTCGGCGGGAGCCAAAAATCTCATTTTGGGCCCCCATGCTCCCGCTCCGGAAGTTACATATAGATAGGAATTGCTGATTTTATAAAGCCCGTAGAAGTATTTATAAAACACTTTCGTGAATATGTGGAACGGAAAAATCTGGCCTCTGTGAACATGTCCTGCAAAGGCGAAAAAATCAATATTTTCGACCATCATGTCAAAAAAAAGCGGCTGATGCGAGATTATGATTGAGAACTTGTTCTTATTGCGCGCGATGATGATTTTTTTGATATCGTCTTTGGTTATTCTTGTAGTTCTTATGTCATTTAAACCTATAATTTGGAAATCATCAAATTCAAAAATTTCATTTTCAAGCAGCCGCGCGCCTAATTTTTTATAGCATTCAACAGATTTTTCATAACCGTAATAATATTCATGATTGCCCAATACGGCAAAAATTCCGAATCCGGGTTTCATGCTTTTTACGGCTTTGATAATTCGCTTATCGCATGACATCGGCGGATCTATAAAATCGCCGGTCATTAAAACCAAGTCGGGTTTTTCGGCGTTTATTTTTTTGACTATATCTTCAAATTGCCGGATATTATAAGAAAAATCCATATGAGCGTCCGATATCTGAATTATTTTAAAACCATCCATATTTCGAGGAAGTTCCGGCATATTTACAAACACTTTTTTTATATTTGGAATTGAAAAGGCGCTATAAATTGAAAAAACGATTGCGATTGCCGCCGCGGCTAAACAAGCTTTAGCCGGCAATCCCGCCGTTATTAGAGCGGATATTGTCAAATTATTCGCGATAAATCTTTTCGCGATGAAAATTACAATATCATGCATTGCAATGAAAAATACTATGATTAGTACGATGCCAATCCACATTGAGCCGAAAAAACAGGCATATTTGCATAGTGAACTCACGCAATGTTTTCTTAAAAACATAGTGAAAGGCGATAGAAATGCCAAAGACAGAAGAGCGAGTCTTAAGAGTTGTCCGCTTCGCGCCGTTAAATTAAAATTTTTTATAAGCCAGCCTGCCAGATATGCATGAAGCAGGACATATGAAGACACTATGATTAAAAATACGAGCAGGAAGTTAAATTTCATCAAGGCAAATTATACAAATAACGAAACTATGTTTCATAAAGTGTCGGTAGCTTTGCGAACGACCAATAAACGAGCCTATGGCTCACCCTACCACCTGTTTGTTCCGCATAGCGGAACTTTTGTATTTTCAGATCGCCCTTTGGGCGATAAACAGGTGGTAGGGTCATTAAGTGTCGGGAGCTATGCGTACGACCAATAAACGAGCCTATGGCTCACTAAGGGGGGCTGAATTTTTAGGTCTTTCGGGTAAAATGAGTAGGTCTAAAAACAATGACTTTTGGGGTCTTTTGCCTTTTGCGCGGATATGCCCGATCGGCTATACTATCCACAGTAAGTAATCTTAAATCTTTAAGGAGAACTAAAATGAAAAAAATATTAATGGCGGTGGCGGTAATGGCAGTTGCCGCAAGTTCGGCGCATGCGGTGGATTGGTTTGAACATGATCCCAAAGGCAATATCGCTGAATGTCGCGTTGTAAGCGGAGCATATGACAACAGTACTATAACACCCGGCAGGATTTATATGGAAACCGCCGAAGGCTATCCGTTTGCTATAGTTGTAGCGGAACGCTTAACGATTGAAAACATACTGGGCATGGATACAGTATTTCTGGCAAAAAGCCTTTCTATATCCGGCGGAACAAAAATAGATTTTGTTTCCGAGAATACATCAAAGCCTGTTCAGGCGATTATGCTTATCAGTCGCGTGCCCGGACAAATACAAAATAAATTCAGCGGGCTTTTAATTATAACCGGGGTAAACATCGATGTCACTATGGCCGGTGGGTCTTTCTTAGGAGAGAAATCGCTGGTTTACAACTTAAAGTGCGAAGCAGAATAATCTGTAACTCTTTAACTTAAAAGCCCGCATTAAAATGCGGGCTTTTATTTTTTGACTTCCCCTAAGAGCCTACTCCGACGAGAAAAAAAATAGGCACAACTTGTCCCCAAATAAATTTTTGCTGGACTGCTCCAAACTCTTAACTTGTTCACTGTTACCAGTCATCCCGCCTTTGGCGGGACAGGCCAGTCGCTAGTGTAGTGCGTCGTAAATAACTTGACATTTACTATTTACGCATCTTGCGTCGTGGTTTTAACCCCGCGGGTTTTTTCTACAACCAAGTTTACCCAACCCACGGGGTAAAAACAAGCATTTAAATGTAAAGAAGTG
>JAKLQJ010000230.1 GCA_022013385.1 Elusimicrobiota bacterium | reverse complement strand
GCGGGAAGAAAATTAAAGAAGACCGGGAAGTTTGCGGTAGTCCGATAAACGATATTTGGGAAGTCCGACTTCCAAGCGAGAAGTAAAATATATAGGTGGAAGTGCGGACTTCTTAGAAGCAAAGAAATCAGGACAAAAACTAAAGAAGACCGGGAAGTTTGCGGTAGTTAGATAAATATTGCGAAGTCCGACTTCCGAAACAGCGAGAAGCGTGGCAAGGAATATTTGGGAAGTCCGACTTCCAAAACATAGTTCGAATAATTGAGAAATTTAATAAGCTATATAGGAAATTTACTAAAAGACCTTAATCTCTATTTTCTCTGTTTACTGTTGCTCTGCCACACTGTCGTACTGCTGTGCCATTTATAAATTATGTCTATTCTAATCACAGGCTTTGGCCAAATAATTACATTCAAGAAAGCTGATGCTCCTTTGCGCGGCAAGGATATGCGCGATATTAATATTATCAAGCGCGGAGCTATATTAATTGGCGGTAAAAAAATATTGGCTATCGGAAAAGAGAGCGAGGTTAAAAGACATAAGCTTTCTAAAAACGCTAAGCATATAAAAATGAGGGGAGTGGCTTTGCCCGGTTTTGTTGATAGCCATACTCATTCCATTTTTGCAGAGCCAAGACTTAAAGATTTTTCATTGCGCGTGAGCGGAGCATCTTATCAGGAAATAAAAACTGCCGGCGGCGGGATTATTTCAAGCATAAATGCGGTTAGAAAACAGAATCCTGCCGAGATGGAAAGGCAATTGCTTGAGCGCGCGAAGAAATTTCTTGAATGCGGAACCACTACGGCGGAAGTGAAAACCGGTTATGGCCTTGATTTTAAATCCGAAATAAAAATGCTTCAAGTTATTAAAAATGCTTCTCTTAAGACCTCTCTTGAAATGCCGGCAACCCTTCTATCCGCTCACTGCGTGCCGCCGGAATTTAAAGGCGATACCAAGAAATATTTGGAATTTATAATGGCTGAAATATTGCCTTTTGCCGCGCGGAAAAGGCTTGCCGCTTTTGTTGATATATTTTGCGAGAAAGGTTATTTCAGCGCGAAAGAAAGTTTGAAATATCTTTTTCATGCCAAACAATACGGATTTATCGGTAAAATTCATGCCGAACAGCTTTCAAATTCCGGCGGAATAGCGGCGGGCGCAAGCGCGGGAGCCATAAGCGCGGATCACGCCGATTATGCCAATTTGAGCGATATCAAAGTCGCCAAACAAACAGGAATGGTTTTAACTCTTCTTCCCGCTTCTAATTTTTATCTCGGAATAAATAAGTATCCAAACGCGAGAAAAATGATAGCTTCGGGAGCGGCGGTGGCTTTGGCGACGGACTTTAATCCGGGCACCTCTCCGTGCCTGAATATGCAGGAAGTATTATCCCTAGCTTGCATTAATATGGGTATGACCCCGGAGGAATCTATTGTAGCCGCCACCATAAACGGAGCTTATGCCCTTAATATGGCAGATAGGATAGGTTCCATTGAAGTCGGTAAACAAGCCGATATAGCGATTTTTGACGCTGAAGATTATAGAGAGATTTCATATTATTTCGGCGGTAACCTGAATTTAATGACGATTAAAAAAGGAAGAATAGTTTATAAAAAAATGCGCTAAGCGCATTTTTTAGTCACCAGTTGCATGTCATAAGTTTTAAGCAATGGCAAAGACAACAGAAATAAAATAACACAAAGTTTGTGTAATATAAGTCCGGGAGTGTTATTGTCGTTTATTCGAAATTGAAAGCGCAAGAATGGTTTTTGTTATGTAATACTTGTGACCTGTTACTTGCATCATGAGACTTTTTTACCGGAGGTTATAAAGTGAAGATTATTCTTTTTGATATTGACGGAACTTTGATAAAAGCGGGCGGCGCCGGCACAAAAGCTCTTAATAAAGCCATTGAAAAATTATTCGGGGCAAAAAATATATGCGATACATTTTCACTTCAGGGATGCACTGATAAAACAAATTTTGAAACGGCGTTTATTAAGGCTTGCTCAAGGAAACCGTCAAAAAAGGACATAGACAATATAACTGCCGAATATTTGAAGCTTTTGCCCTCGGAAGTTGCCAAATCAGTAAAAGAGGGAATATATAAGAAAATCAAGGGAATAAACAGATTTTTGTTATTTCTTTCAAAACAGAAAGATGTTTTTATAGGGCTTGGCACCGGCAATATAAAAGACGGAGCGCTGCTTAAGCTTAAGCCTTCCGGCCTTTTAAAATTTTTTACTTTCGGCGGTTACGGCTGTGATTCCCATATAAGAAGCCGAGTTCTTATAAAAGCGGTGAAGCGGGCGGAAAAAATAATCGGCAGGAAATTTGAGTCAAAAGATATCTATATCATAGGCGATACTCATAAGGATATTATAGCCGCGAAAGAAGCGGGCTATCATAGCGGTATTGTATTTGACGGATTTGGAGATAAGAATCTGATAATGAAAAATGCCCCTGAATTAATGGCTGACGATTTTTCAAATTTGACTCCATGGCTTATATGGCTGGGGCTCAAAAAAGATCCCAAAGGCATTAGGCGCGGAACTTATGTTTGCCCCGATACTCCGATTGAACACGCTCATTTTGGAATGACAGGAATGGATTTGGGAGATATGGGGGAAGGTATTAAAAAATTAAGGCGGATCAAAAACAAGGGATAATGTTTAATGAAGATTGAAAAAACTATTACTTTCAAAGACATAAATGAAATCCCCGCGCTTCTTGAAGAATTTTCGCGAAAAGCCGGCTTTCTTAAAAAATCAGCATTAAAATCAAAACGCGGCGGTGTCTATTTAGTCGGGCGCGGAAGCAGCGGCAATGCCACGCTTTTTGCCAAATATATATGGGAAGAATATTCCGGAGTAATAACGAATTTTATTCATCCTCATTCTATTTTTGCGGCCAAAAATCCTTTAAATTTTAAAAATGAAGTTGTTTGGGCTTTTTCACAGTCGGGTAAAAGCAGGGATATTGCGGCTTGTTTGAAAAAATTGATGCTTTGGGGCGCAAAAGGCATAGCGGTAACAAACGAAGAGAATATTAAAAAGAATCCATTGGCCAAAATGGCGGACAGGCATATATTGCTTTCCGATTCCAAAGAAGTTCCGGTAGCGGCCACCAAAAGTTTTATACTGCAATTGTGGAGTATTTTATGGACGGCGCATATATGGAGCAAAGCTTTCAGCTTAAAAGATTTTACCGACGCTCAAGCTGAAATAAAAAACTTTATTGCCAAAGGCGCTTTTTTAGATAAGGAAGACGAGATTTTGCGTAAAATCAAAAAAGCTTCGGTTATAGGTTTTGTAGGCCGCGGGCCGTATAATGCCATAGCCGAAGATTCAGCTTTAAAATTCAGAGAAATGACTTGTTCCCATTCTCTCGGTTATTCCGCGGCTGAATTTTTGCATGGCCCGATAGGTTCCTATTCAAGTAAAGATTTTATTTTTCTTTTTAGTCCTTTTAAAAAAATCCCCAATGACATATTAAAAGTTGAAAAGGCTTTGAAAACAAGAAAAACTTCTTATGAAATTATTATTCCCAATATTGGAAAATACCCGTTTAATTGCCTGCTTGCGGATATAAAAATGAAACTTTTGGCTTTAAGGCTGGCTTTAAAGAAAGGGCTTAATCCCGACAATCCCAAAGGCCTAAATAAAGTTACCGATACCTTTTAAACCTGTCCCACTTCCGAAGTGGGACAGGTTTAAAATCTTTTCCAGAGTTTTGCGGCAAGTTCCGATGATTTGCGCGATATTTCCTCTTCGTCTATATTTAGTTTTAATTTTTTATTTTCCATTAGTATTCTGCCGTTTACGATAGTAGTGTCCACATGGCTTTGGGATATTCCAAATGCCAGATGTCCGTAAAAATTAGCGGTATCCAAAGGAGTGGGGGGCATATAATCAATTAAAATTATGTCCGCGAAATTTTCTTCCTTAAGCGCGCCTATATTTTTGAAATATCTTTTCGCCACCCGCGCGTTATTTATCATTAGGGCGTTTATCGGTTCAATGAAACCTGTGGCGGGATCATTTTTTAAATGCTGAAGCCATATCGCTGTTCTTAATTCTTCAAGCATATTTACTGTCATAGCGTCGGTGCCAAGTCCGACAAGAACTTTTTTATTCATTAATTTTACTATATCCGCTATGCCGACCGAGTTATTGGCATTTGATTGAGGATTGTGAATTACGGCTGTGCCCGTGCGCTTTAATATTTCAATTTCTTTATTGTTTACATGCACGCAATGAGCGGCGATGGATTTTTTTCCGAGAATGCCGAATTTTTCCAATCTTTCTATCACTCGCATTTTATGGCGCATCTCGCAGTAAATTTGATCGGCTTGCGATTCCGCGGCATGAATATGGAATCCCGTTCCCATTTTATGTCCGGTATAAGCCGCTTCTTCAAGTGTTTCATCGCTTATCGTAAATGAGGCGTGAAGTCCGAATAGCGCGCACAGAAAATTATCATTTTGTTTTTTTGTGTGTTTTATAAATTCGGTGTTTTCTTCTAGGGCTTCTTGGACTGTTTTTTTGCCGTCGCGATCTGAAAGCTCATAGCATAAAGAAGCTCTTAAACCGGTTTTTCTTACGGCTCTTTCTATTGAGAGGAGAGAGCCCTTAATACTAAAGGGGCTTGCGTGATGATCTATTAAGGTGGTTGTCCCCGATTTTATGGCGCTTATTAAAGGGATGACGGCGCTATAATAGGAATCTTCGTTTGTAATTTTTTTATCGAGCCGCCACCAAAGATTATTCAGCACATTTACAAAGTCTTTTGAAGGTTTGGCTTTTATAAGTCCGCGCGCGAATGTGCTGTAAAAATGCATATGCGCGTTTATAAAGCCCGGCATGGCTATGCGGCCTTTCGCGTTTATGATTTTTGAGTATTTGCCTTTAAATTTGTTTTTTGGCGCTATTTTTTTTATTTTATTGTCCGATATCAGTATTGAATGGTCATAAAAAATTTTATTTTTTTCTCCGCCTGTCGCGATTATCGCATTGTTTATCAGTATGGTTTTCATATTTTGCCTCCGGCAAAATAAGTCACAAGTCACAGCCCTCTACATTCTGTGTTCTATATTTTGCATTCTTTATTCTTTCATTGCCGCCAATTCGTTTTTTGGTCGTTCACATAGTTTCCGACACTTTATGGTCATTCGCATAGCTCACGACATCTGATGAACCAAAAGGTTCGTGTTCCAAAACATAGTTTCGTTTTTTGTTCTTTTGCGCATGGATAGCGCTCCGGTAAAACATTTTTTAACGCATAAAGAGCATCCTACGCATTTTGAGGCGTCTATTTCGGGCAGTTTATCATTGTTTAATTTTATGGCGAGATAGCCGCAACGCACGCAATTTCCGCAATGCAGGCACAGCTTGTCATTAACTTTCGGTATCTTTTTTATAGAGGATAAATCCATAAAATCCGTTATTGGATTCGGCAATGCCGAGCCTATAAGTTCATTAACCGAGGAAAAGCCTTTTTCTTTCATAAGATGGCTTAAGCCCCAACTGAGTTCGATTATTATGCCATAACCGTATTTCATTGCTATTGTGCAGAATTGCACGGTCTTAGCTCCCAGAGCGAGGAAATTAGCCGCCGCTTTATAATCCATAGCTCCGCCATTTCCTGAAATTGCCACACCCAGCTTTGAGGCTTTAGCTATGGTTAAATTGCTTATCGGAGCTATTCCCGCTCCGCTCATGCCGACCACTATGCCTTCATCCCAAACACCTTTTTTAGATTTTCTAAAACCTAAGGACGGAAATGAATTTGCGAGTGTTATGCCGGCTTTTTTATGGGGATACTTTTCATAAACTTTTTTTATCGCGCCAACAATAATATAAACGGATGTTACCGCGCCCGTAAGTTTAAAGAGTTTGGGCACATCGGGATTTGAAATTTCCATTACCCAATCTATTATTTTTGCCGAAAGCTCGGCGTCCTGAGATACAATATCTCCTTTTGTTCCATCTCCGCCTTGCGGGCAGGACAAGCTGTATTCAATGCCCATGGCTCCTGCTTTTTCAAGTTTTAGCGTATTTGATTGCCATACTTTTTTATCGGTTTCATCATTGCCGGTAACTGGCCCGCCTGTAGAGCCCATAGTAAGCCTGTCGGGATATTCTTTGACCAGTTTTTTAATTTCCCCGCAGACTCTATTTAGGCTATGTTCTGAGACATTATCGCAGTTGGCATAGGTTGATTTGTCAAAAGCAAACATATATTCGGACGGAATATGTATCGGCAGATTATCAAAAGCAGTTTTCATCACAATGCCAGCCCAGCCCGCTTTATAAGCTTCTTTCGCTTGTTCATAGCCGTCTGAATGAGGACTTGCCGATATTATAAAAGGAGATTTCATTTTTCTGCCGAAAAAATTCGTTTCAACGGAAATGGGAAGCATATTTCTGCCGTCCAATACCAAATCGCTTTTTAAATTGTCTTTTATGGCGATTTTTTTTTGCTGGCGGATATAAGCATCGGCTTCCATGGCCGCGTTTTTTCCGGAAGCGACGGATTCCACAACGGAGCCGGGGCCGTTTTTAGCTTCGCCGGCAAAAAATATTCCTTTTGTATTCTTTTCTTTGAATGCCGTCAAATTTTTTATCGCTAGTATTACAAAATCCACATCGTTTCTTATTTGCTCGGTTCCTTTTATATCTTGTTTCTTGATATCTATTTTTATTGTTTTTATCCCTTCAATTTTTCCTCTGCCGTCCAGTATTTCCATTATTCGCGTTCTGCCGTTGATATCTATTCCGGATTTAAGCAAATCGCTTAATTCTTTTTCGGGCAATTGTATCGCTCCGATATTTTTTCTTGTGAATATTTCAACTTTGGCGGCTCCTCTTCGCGCGGCAGTCATCGCGCAGTCAGCCGCCACAGCTCCGCCGCCGATAACGGATATATTTTTGCCTTTGATGCTGTATTTTTTGGGATTAGATAGATATTTAAGTCCTTCAACGGCTAAATCTTCATTAGGGATATTCAGTTTGATTTGGTTCTTAAGTCCGGCTGTTAATATAACTGAATCATATTTTTTAAACAATCCTTCCGGATTTTTTATTTTTTTGCCGTATTTTATATTTATGGCGCCAAGTTTTTTAATAAAATCAATTTCGGTTTTTACTACTTTTTGAGGCAATCTGCTTTCAGGAATAATGCGGCACATACCGCCGGCTTTTTTTTCTTTTTCATAAATATCCGTTTTATAACCCAAACGCGCCAGTACCGCAGCCGCCGTTAATCCCGCCGGCCCCGCGCCTATAATGGCTATTTTCTTGCCGTTTAATTTCGGTTTTTTAAATTCAGGCATTACATTAAGCGCTTTGGCTTTTTGCACTATGGCCGCTTGCGTCATAGGAATATTTATGGGATTGTCAAAAAGCTTTTTTGAACAGGCTTCCATGCAAAATCGGTCGGGGCATACGGCTCCGCAAATACCGCCTAAAGGATTTGAAGACATTATTAAATTGGCGGCTCTTTCAATATCCGATTTTTCCATCATTTTGGCCGCCATAATAAAATCAGCGGGAGAACAATCAGCCGGGCATGCTTTTTGACAGGGTTTTTCCTCGCAGTATAAGCATTTGTCCAATTCATTTTTTAATTGCGCGTCGGATAAAAATATATATGGTTTAGCCATATCAGCTCCCGAAAATTTTTTAATTTTAAGCAGTCCATTTATTATAATATATCTGTAGCTTCCGTAATCAGCATACTTTAACTTCCATATAAGGAAAAAAAATGAAAAGAATAAACTGCTGTTTGTTATTTGTTTTTTGTTTCGCGAGCATTTTCCCGATTCAAACGGTGTTTTCCGCCGAAAATAAAACGAAGAAGACCGCCGAAACAAATAACTCTGGCCCGAAAGCGCCGCCTCAAATATACCGGCTTTCCAAAGAAGCTGCCGCGGCTGAGGAATGCTTGAAATGTATTGTGGTATACGGAGATACGAGAACAAATCATGGGGTTCATAAGAAGATTGAGAAACTTATTTCAGGCAGAAAACCCGAAACAATATTTCATACAGGCGATATGGTGAGTGACGGAGCAAACAATAAAGAGTGGGATATGTTTGAGGAAATAGTATCAGGACTTAGAAAAAATAGCGAATTTTTCCCCGTTCACGGAAATCATGAATGGCTTGCGCCGAATTATTTCAAGGTTTTCGGCATTATAAACTGGTTTACATATTATTCTATTGACCGCCATAAAATCCATTTCACTGTCATTGACAGCGAGGTTCCGTTTTGGAAAGGGACATGGCAGTATCAGTGGCTTGAGAGCGATTTAAAAAAAGCGTCTTTATCCGATAAAACAAAATTTATAGCAGTTCTTCTGCACAGACCATTATACAGCAGCGGGCTGCATGGCGCGAAGGAATCTCCGGTTTTGGCTCAGGAGCTTGCTCCGCTTTTTGAAAAATACGGAGTTGATATTGTTGTTGCGGGGCATGATCACGATTATGAACGCTTATATAAAAATGGAATATTTTATATTACTGCCGGCGGAGGCGGCGCGCCGTTATACGATAAAGCGTCAGAAGTCAAAGGCAGTCAGGTTTTTATCAAAAGTCATCATTATTTGACTCTCTCGGTATTAAAAAACGAACTTTTTTTTGAAACTTTTAATGAATTGAATGAGCCCATTGATTCGTTTAAAGTAAAGGAGAAAAATAAGATAACAAGGTGATTGGGCAATTAGGGAAGAGGCCTATCCCCTTTACTGAAGTATGCCCAAATTTATAGAATACGGACATGGTAAACTATCCGCATACGCTACCGGAGTTCGAGCGGCAGTTCGCCACGGAAGAAGACTGTCGGACCTACTTGACAGCGATTCGTT
>JAKLQJ010000229.1 GCA_022013385.1 Elusimicrobiota bacterium | reverse complement strand
TATCTTTCTCTATATCCATATTGATAGCCGCAATAACCCTTGAAATTATATTTTATATCTTTTGGAATGCCATAACTACCTGAAATTATATGGATTCATAAATATTTTGAGCCTAAAGCTCTTGGGAATCTTCAAATCCCTTACCCTATTGATAGCGGACAATACATCGTTTTCTTTTTTGGCTCTTACTATAAGGTATCCGCTAATAACCTTGCGTATCTTGGATTTGGACACGCCCAAAGGCCCTAATAATTCAATATTATCGGTTTTATGCTTCGTGTCATTTTCCAAAGAAGAAATAATAAACTCAAGTTTTTTTTCAATCTCTTTGGAATTGTTTCCAAAAATAACCACTCTCGCCATAAAGGAAAAAGGAGGATAAGAAAATTTCTCCCTCATTTTTATTTCTTCGTCGACAAAACCTCTATAATTTGAATTAATAAAAGAGGGGAAAACATAATATTCCGGATCATTAGTTTGAATTATAAATTCTCTATTTGAAATATTTTCAGAGAGCCTGCCTGAAGCCTCCAACAATATCTGAAATAATTTTTCCGTTGAGCGAAAATCCGCGGGGGAGGCGTCAATCTCGGGATTCAATACGGCTACAAGCGACATTTTGGGAAAATTATGTCCGCGCGCCGCAATGCGGGTTCCAATAATGATATCCGGCATTTCTTTTTTATCGCTAATAGATTTTTTTACATCTGTCGTGCCGTCAAATCTAATAATTTTCGCATTTGGAAAAAGCCCGCTCATTTCATCTTCAAGCTTTTGAGTTCCCACGCCTTTTTGGCGAAAAATTTTCTTAAAGCATTTCGGACATTCTTCAAGAATTTCATCCTTCTTAGAACATCGCCAACAAAAGAATATTTTCTCCCCTGTTTTTAAATCTTTTCTAACTGTCATGGGAATGCCGCATTTAACGCAATATTTTTTCCAGCCGCATTTAACACAATTTACCGAATAAGAATAACCCTTCCTATTGATTATTAACAGAACCTGTTCTCTCTTTTCAAACCTTTCCTTTATTTTCTCAAGCAGAGGATCGGATATTATTTTTGCGGGATACATTTTGGAATCTATAATTTGAATGCGCGGCTTAAGAGAATCTTCAAATTTCGGCTTTAATTCAATTAATTCAATATCTCCCGATAAAGCCGAATTAAACGATTCTATTGACGGACAACTACTGCCGAGTATCACGCAAGAATTATGCGACTCGGCGCGTTTAATAATAATATCTCTGGCATGAAAATGAGGCTCCACTTCTTCCTGCTTATACATATCGTCTTGTTCCTCATCCATAATAATGAGAGATAAAGATTTGAAAGGCAGTAAAACGGCCGACCGTGTTCCTATAATTATTTTTGCCTGCCGGTTTATAATTCTTTTCCATGACTCAAGTCTTTTTTTGGGCGTAATCTTGCTATGCCATAAATCTATCGTTTCAGAAGGGAATCTTTTTCTCAGTTCCTCTAAAACGGGATAAATCAAATGTATATCGGGAACAAGATAGAGAACCTGACCATTGGATTTAAGCGCCGTCTTTATGGCGCGCGCGTATATTTCCGTCTTGCCGCTTTTGGGAGGGCCGTATAAAAGCGCTGTTTTCCTCAGGCCGCCCGCAATATAGGAATTTATCTTTTTTATTGCGGCCTTTTGAGAAGGATAAAGTTCCTTTTCAATTTCAATATTCTCATCAGTTTTATCGGGCGCCGGCTCATCTGAAACACCTAATGAAATATTTGTTTTTTGCTCCATAATTTCACTTTCTTTTAAATTTTTGACAGGAGTATAAAAAGAGGAAAAAATCAAACCCAAAGGAGAATTGCATTTTTTGGCAAGCCATAAAATTAAATTTATAAAGTCATCGCCGAAAAGAGGTTTTTTATCAAGTAAAGAAGTAATTTCCTTAATTTGAGCAAAACCGCTCAAATCCACTTCATCGTCTTTATGAAGAGCCACAATTAAGCCGACTGCAAATCTTCTGCCGAACGGCGCACGCGCCCTCAATCCGCATAAAACATTTTCTTCTTTAATATATGGAGGAATAGCGTAATAAAAAGTTCTGAAGAGTGGAACGGGAAAAACTATCTCGGCTATCATATAAAAATGATACCTTAGTTTGGAATGCCTACGCAACCAGTACAACCTACGCGGTTGTATTGGTTTTTGGTTCCAAATGGCCTATTTTGAAATAGGCACATTTCCACAAAATAAAAGGACTTTGGTCTCTGACGGTGAATGTTGAATTGTGTTAAACTTTTAATATAGTAGCAAGGCAACTTGGCAACAAGGAATAAAAAACAGGCAAAATCACTGATGTAGTTAGTGAAGAATAAATCTTAACGGAGGAAAGTAAAATGAAAAAAACAATAATATTCATAGTAGCAGTAACTTTGAGCGGCGCGGTATTCGCGGGTGGCTTTGAGGATTTTAGAATGCAATCAAGCCTTACTGCATTTGACGCGCAAGTAGTCAATAGCATAGATGTAAAAATGCCAAACGACGCTATAGACAGTTTCGTAACAAAAGGAAGGTACAAGCCGAAATATTTTTTACAAAATGAAAATGGTCATTTTATCTGCGCCGATGAATCGGGAATAAAGGGATACAATGAAATCTCTGTCAGTAAGTTTATCTCAAATCCCAAAAAAGGTGAATGCGCTTATCTAGTAGGCGCTCCCCTTCATTATGTTAACCTAAGCGGAGTTAATATGAGAGGGGCTAATCTGAGCGGGGCAGACCTGACAGGGGCAGACTTGAGAGGAGCTTATCTTAGCGGGGCAAACTTGAGTAAGACTAACCTGAGAGGGACATACCTGATAGGAACAGATCTAAGACAAGCTAATTTGAATGGCGCTTACTTGACTGGGGCTGATCTGAGAAATAGTGATTTAAGCGGAACCAGTCTTAAGGAAACAAAATTAAACGGGACCAAATACAATAGTAATACAACTCTTCCCTTTGACGATGCTGAAGCGAAAAGAAGGGGAATGGTAAAAACGGACTAAGTGAAGAACAAATATTAATGGAGGAAAGTAGAATGAAAAAGACAATAATATTTGTAGTAGCGGTAACTTTGAGCGGTGTAGTATTTGCGGGCGGCTTTGAGGATTTCAGAACACAATCAAGCCTCACAACATTGGACGCGCAAATTGTAACTGGCGTGGATGTAGCAATGCCAACAACGGCGAAAAAAATAGATCTAAATGGGATGGAAATTAAAGGAGCCGCAAATTATTATCAGTACGATGAAAAAAATTATGCCTGCCTGAATGTGGCAGGTGAAAAGGGATTCAATAATATCTCTATTAGTGAATTCCTTCGCAATACTCAAAAAGGCGAATGCGCCAATTTAAGAGAAGCTAACTTGCGCGGGGCTGATATAAGAGAGGGTAATCTAAAAGGAGCTAACTTAATACTAGCTAATCTGAGAATGGCCAATCTGATAGGAGCTAATCTGGGCCGGGCTAAACTAATCGAGGCTGACTTGACAGGGGCTAAAATGTTATCAGCCAAAATGAGAGGAGCTAACTTGATGAGGGCTAACCTGAAAAGTGCTGATCTGAGTATGGCTGATTTACGCGAGGCTGACCTGCAAAGGGCTGACCTGAATGAAGCTTACCTAAAAAAGGCTAATCTGAGCAAAGCTTATTTGAACAGTGCTGACCTATATGGAGCTGACTTGACAGGGGCTTATCTGAATGAGGCTAACCTTGAGATGGCCAACCTGTGTAAAGCTAACCTGAGTGAGGCTAACTTTAGCAACGCTTACATGGAAGGAGCTTTTTTAAGAGGGACTAATATGAGCGGAGCCAATCTTAAGGACGCAAACTTAAACGGGGCAAGATACAATAATAATACCATTCTGCCCTTTAGCGATGCTGAAGCGAAAAGAAGGGGAATGATAAAAGTAAACTAAACACAGAACAAAAACATTTCATTACTGCTGAATATTAAAACAATGGCGCCAAAATAGGCGCCGCTGTTTTTTATATCTAAAGAAAACCATTTCAACCTACGAGGTTGAAATGGTTTTCTTTAAAAAGTCTCTAAGCATTTTCATATC
>JAKLQJ010000228.1 GCA_022013385.1 Elusimicrobiota bacterium | reverse complement strand
TTTTTGTTTGCATATAGTATTACCAAGTGCTATTATATATACATATGGTAAAGCGTAAATTTTGGTTGCAAAAAATAGAAAAACTCTGGAAATCTTAAAATTTTTCGCAGGTCTCATGCATTAGGTCATAATTTTGTAGTTTCATCCGACATATCCAGACCGTTTACACAAAAGTTTGGCGAATTAACAATAAAGTTCGTAAGCCTCAAAGACTTGATAGCCGCATTATAACTTCGAATTAGTCAGCCCACATTGCCCTATGACCCGCTTGTAGCTACGCGCCCTTGGCGCGCCGTTGTTATTTTACAGCCCACATTGCCCTATGACCCGCTGTAGCTTCCCGCCTATGGCGCGCCGTTGTTATTTCACAGCCCATTGCCCTATGACCGCTGTAGCTGCGCGCCCTTGGCGGGACTCTAAGACTATGTCATACCGCATCAGGGCATGGCCATTAGGGCGGTATAAACTTTGGCCGTCGGCTTGCCAGCCCCCTCCACTACGGCATCGGTGGGTTCGCCTAAGTAGTAGTGGCGAAGATGCAGTAGTGGCGGGCCTGCCCGCCGATGCAGTAGTGGCGGGCCTGCCGAATTGACTTATTGTTTAAGTAACATGTATTTTAACAGAATTTGCGCATTTTTCGTTTTTGGCGGAACAGCTGTTTGATGGTTTGATATACAACTTTCTGTTCTTGAGCGGAATATCCTTTCAATAAATCAACAATATTTTCCGTGAATTCTCTTTTCCGATATATTTTCTCGCCTGAAGATTCACCAATAAACTGAGACGGCCTAATTTCAAAAACCAAGCATAAAGTTTCCAATGTTTCCAAACTTATAGTTTTTATGCCCCTTTCTATCTGCCCTATAAAAGAAGGATGAACATCTATTTTCTCGGCAAGTTCTTCCTGCGACCAATCCCGTTTAAGCCGTTCTTTTCGGATTTTTCTGGCAATCACAAGGCGAAGATTAGGTCTTTTCATTACAGAATTTTATAATCTATCACCACTATAGTCCATATACTTAAAGTATTTATAAAAATATATACTCTAAGTATTGACTTCAAGACTCCTTTCTGATAAATTATCTATGTATTGCTTTATTGTAGGCGGAACAGGCAAGTGTCGAAAGCTTTGCGAACGACCTGTCACAGGCCATGTCCGTCAAAACGGCCAACGGCTTGTTCTGCCTACACCATTACTAAGTCTGCGACGGAGAAATAATCGGACTAAACCGTAGCTACAGCATGGCAAGAACCCCGCGGGTAGCCGTTATGCTTCTTTGCTTTTCTACAAAGGATTCCCGCGGAGTGGACTACGCTATCGTGTCGTGTGTATGTAGGACACCCCTCAGTGATCAAGTTGGGTAAGGTTTCAAGGCTTGTCCTGCCTAAACCGTTACTAAGTCTGCGACGGAGAAATAATCGGACTAAACTGGTACGGTATTTTATAACCCAATTTAATGGGGGAGCATTACAATTATTTTTATATTTATGAAGAAAAAACCATTGCTTTTTAAAGTGCTGCTGGCCTTTATTTGCGTTTGCGCCTTCAATGTTTTATTGACAGCCCAAAACGCTAAAGTTAAAGTCGCGGTAATGGATTTCAAAACAATCGGCGACAAAGCAAGTCTTGGCGAAGGAGCCGCCGAAATACTGCGCACGACACTTATTGAAACAGGCAAATACACCATTATAGAACGAAGCATGTTAAAACAAATATTGGAAGAACAAAAACTAAGCTCAAGCGGCATTGTTGATTCCAAAGAGGCCGTAAATATAGGAAAGATATTAGGCGCCAAATTGATCGCTGTAGGCAGTATTGTCAAACTCGGCGAAACTTACACCCTTAACATAAGATTTGTTAACGGAGAAACAGGCGAAGTCGTTCAAGGTAAAAAACTTACGGCAAAAAGCAAAGAGGAAATACCGGGTTTATGCGTTCAAATGGTTAAACTTCTTTCCGGCGGCGCCCCGCCAAAACTTGAAAAGAAGAAAGAAACCGAAACTAAAATTGAAATTGAAATTGAAAAACCGCAAAAACAAACTGTCCTGCAAAAAAACCTTAAACCGACTTACAGCGAATGGTCTATAGGTTTTTTGTATCCCGGCGCGGCCTTAAAACGCATTGTAAATAAACACGCTTGGGAAATTAAGGTTCAATCAGGTTCGGATATTTTTGTCGCGGGGCCAAGATACTACCGTTATCTAACAAATTCGGGAATAAAAATTTTTTGGGGACTTGAAGCCGATTATATAGGTTTTAAAGGCGATGAAAGCGAAGGTTCCGGCTTTGCGGGCGGAGCTTTTGCCGGCGGAGAAATTCCGATAGCGCAAAACATCGGCTTAAGCATGGATATCGGCCCCATGTACATAAATTTAAGCGAAAGCGATTACTCTCAATCGGTCAGCGGACTGGAATATATTTTAAATATGGCGATTTACTGGCATTTTAAATGAGGACAAAACAATGCGCAAAAGCTTTATATCTTTAATAATACTAATTTCTTTCCCCTTACTCGTTGCGGCAGGCTTTAATTTCGGTTTTATAAAAGCCGTAAAAAAGAAAGTTGAGAAACTTGATAAAAAGGTCCAAACAAAAAAAGCGAAAGCCATAAGTTCAATTCCAGTTAGTGAAGTTATTGTAGGCTCATGGACTTACGGTGTAAGTAGCAATAATGATGAGTACTCCGTTCAACAAACTACGGACGGAGGATATATTATTGCAACCGCAAGCGGAAGCACTAATGTAGATATTTGGCTATTAAAAACAGATTCTAACGGAAATAAATTGTGGGATAAAACTTTTGGCGGAGTTGGAAATGAAAATGCTTATTCAGTTCAACAAACTTCCGATGGAGGATATATTATTGCAGGCTCCAGTAATTCATCTGGTGGAGGAAACCATGATTTTTGGTTAATTAAAACAGATTCTTCAGGCAA
>JAKLQJ010000227.1 GCA_022013385.1 Elusimicrobiota bacterium | reverse complement strand
GCATTCTTATCGTGACCTATTATTATATTTCTTGAGCCTGTTGTAAGATTGTCGCCCGACTGAAAACCCAAAAGCAAGTTACCCGAACCTGTTGTTAAACCATAACCCGCGCGATATCCCATAAGCGTTGAACTTGAGAAGGAATTGAGACTTACCCCATAACCCGCCTCAGTGCCCAATATAGCATTTGACGCACCTGTTTGATTATAGTAGCCCGCATAAGCGCCCAAAAAGGCATTATCATATCCCGTGATATTGGAATAGCCCGCCTGATAGCCCACAAAGGAGTTTCTATATCCCGTGGTATTGGAATAACCCGCAGCAGAACCGACGAAAACATTATAATCCCCTGTATTCACCCTGCCCGCATTTACACCTATTCCCATACTTTCCGATCCCGGCAATATCGCCACAACCGTGCTTCCGTTTATTTGATACCTTGCCGCCGTTATATCGCTTGACGACCATATCGCATAATTTCCCATCTGAAGCTGTTCTGTTGCTATATGGTCGCCTAAATCATCGCCAAAACTGCTTGCATCAACCCATTCCAAATATCCGCCTGAATTATATCTCAATATTTGACCATCCGCGCCGTCATTTACAAAAATATTTCCGGCTCCCGCAAAATAAGCATTGTCAATAAATGTGGATTTTCCGACTATGTATATATCGCTTGACACCTCTACAGCGCCATTGAATACGGTATTGCCGGCGGCGGTGGATATATGCGTTAAAACATTCGTAGAACCGAATATTGTAAAACCTTTTATTTCAACATCAGGGTCATCAACCGTTCCGTCAGTTCCGAGAACAGTAAAATCGTCTGTAGCTCCAAGTTCTGTTCCGGCAACAACAGTAAGCGGTAAACAGTAAGCGGTAAACAGTAAACAGCAAACGGTGAACAGTGAACGGTGAACAGTAATCAGTGAACGGTAAGCAGTAACCAGTGAACGGTAAACAGTAATCAGTGAACGGTGAACAGTAATCAGTGAACGGTAAGCTAAAGTGCGGAAGTTCATAAGCGTGAAAACCTTTTTACAGGCAGCGCTCAAAAATGGTATAATGATTTTGTGCCCCGTTAGCTTAATTGGACAAAGCGCCCTGCTGACTACGGGGGGATTCTGGGTTCGAGTCCCGGACGGGGTACGCCGGACGGCAGCTTCCCCATTCAAAGTCAGCAGCTGCCCACTTTTTCTTTTTTTATTTCTCCTGTCCTCGATCACTTGCCCCGTTAGAGCTAGGTCGCCTTTAGGTGACAAGACTAGGACTTGACAAACTACATTGTTTCTGGTAGACTTATATTGCAGGGTGCTTAGCGCTAGCGAG
This sequence comes from Elusimicrobiota bacterium, assembly GCA_022013385.1. Classification (GTDB taxonomy): domain Bacteria; phylum Elusimicrobiota; class Elusimicrobia; order Elusimicrobiales; family UBA9959; genus JAKLQJ01. The sequence continues at coordinate 3,437 of JAKLQJ010000227.1, read as the reverse complement.
GCATCTCCCGTAGTCAAAGAGGCGAGGTTCTTAGGAACCTCGCTTTTTTTAAGGCGCGAAGGGCGCAAAGAAGCTAAAGCGCGGAGGAGCGCCCGCCAAACAAACTCGGCGGGGACACTAATGTAGTAGCGGCTAAAAAACATGGTAGAAACCAGAGAACCAAAACTATAATATCCCCCAAATAAGGAGTCCCCTTTCTTTGTATTCGCAATATTCATATATAAATCTCTCAGTTTGCTCCCGCCAAAGGCGGGACCGGTTTGCCTGTAGCCTGCTACCTGTAGCCTGTTTGCTTTATAGTTTCGTTTGCATTCATAAACCTGCCGTTAATGTCTTATTGTAATAGCCTACAATATTTTTGCGCAAAAATCCCGAAGAAATTACGAAGATTTGAGGGATGAGGGAGACAGATAACAGCGCAAAGACGAAAAACACAGAGCTTTACAACCAGTACAACCTACGCGGTTGTACTGGTTGTTATCAATTGCCACTTAATAAATTCGTCCCACTGCGAATCTTTAGACCACTTTAGCTTATTATAATTCTCGTCATATTTATCCATGGGAAAATAAACAGCTATTCCGTTTGAATTAGGCGCAATACTTGCGGGGGTATACGCAATAAGACCGCTTTTTATAAAATTCATAAGCATTTTGCCTTTATCCTTAACTGTTTCGTCGGAAGTTGCTTCAACCATCAATTTCACAAAATGATAGAAATCCTTATTGTCGGAATTAGCATATCCTTGCGCTTTATTTTTTGCGGCTTCGGCCTCTGTTTTAAGATTAGCGCTCATTGCCGCTTTTACAAAATCATCCGTAAACACCGGCAAATACTGAAGTTTTTTAACATTTATAACGGATTGCGCGTTTAAAAAATTCGCGCTTGGCATATAAGTGTCAACTATTTTTATAGACAAGTCTAAGGAAGATATTTTCGGATTGATGGCCAGTGCCTTAAGTATTTCTTCATAACCATAACCCTTGCCCCATGTAATGTCTTCGGAACCAACAATATACTCGACATAATCTTTAAGCTCATAAGCTACGGATGCCATCTGCATGAAACAAGCATCAGCGGCAAAAACATCTATTTTTCCCATTTTGCCGAGCGCCATGCCAAGTTGAGGCGTATCTATATTATTTCCCGTTTCATCATCATAGGATATTCCCTTAGGACTAGACACGGGATTGTCTTCAAGCCACCCGCTCCCATGATTCCAAACAATAAGCGCATAATGCTTGGCCGGATATTTCGCTTTAGCCCATTTAACAAAATCAACCAAATGCCGCCAATCTCCCATATTTACTTTTGTCCTATTTTCAAGCGCGGGCGAAGCAATTTCATTTAAATCGCTGTCTTTTTCTATGTAATACCTCTTTGAGCCTGTCCAATTGCCGGCTAAAGAAAAATATCCCTCTTTGGTTATTTGTCCGAACTCAACCACAACATTAAACTCAGCCGAAGAACCGACTTTTTCCATTTCATTTATATTTTCAAAAGCGGCTCTTTGAAGGCTATTCTTCCCGTTCATATAAATCATGATGGTCCATTCTTTTGCCGACAAGGAATCGCCCCCCTTGTCAGCAGCGGACACTGATACAGGTTGTATGTTCAAATCCTGTAACCTTGCCCGCGATATATCACCGGAGTTTAATCCGCCTAAATCAAAATTTAGATCAGATTGCGCGAAAGCCGTAAAAATAAATAATTGGAAGATTATCAGGATTAAAAAACTTTTTGTGAAGGCGTTTTTAAAGTTTTTCATAATAGCTATTATCCGGAATAGATTTGTCGCATCCATAGTATAAGACATTTTCTTGCGCTGTCAAGACCCTAAAGACCAACATGTCAAATAGGTCTTTTTTTTGTAAACCTCCATAAAAAACCCTCGCTGGACAATGCGGGGGTTTTATGTAGGAGTCGGCAAGCTAAATTATTCCCTGTACCATTTTATGAATTCATCCCATGCAGAATCATTAGTCCATTTCAATTTTTCATATGTTGAGCTATAGTAAATCGTCGGCAAATAAACGGCAAGCCCGTGGGATTTGGTTGACATTATTCCTGTCTCATTATAGGCTATAAGATCATTTTTGAGAAAATTCATAAGCTCTTTCCCTGTAGTTTTGACAGCTTGGTTTGAAGTTGATATCACAACCAATCTTACGAAGTCATACATATCTTTATTATCGGCAATGGCATATGTTTCCGCCGCATCCCTTGCGGCTTTAACTTCTCTCTTTAGATTGGCTTTCATCACCGCATCCACGAACTTATTGGTAAACAAGGGCAAGTATTTCGTTTGCCTAGTATTTATGACCGATTGAGTGTTCCCCGAAAAAAAGTTAACATTTTCGCTAACAACTTTTTTTGAAAGCTCAAAAGAGCTCATATTGGGATTGTTTTTTAAGGGAGCCAAGAATTTATTATAAGTATATCCTCTTCCTGGTTCAATTTCTTCGGAACCTATAATATAATCAACAGAATCTCCGATTTCATAAGCAACAGAAGCCATTTGCATAAGGCAAGCGTCGGAAGCATAAATATCTATTTTCCCCACTTTCGCCAAAACCTTGCCAAGCTGAGGAGTATCTATATTGTTTCCCGTTTCTTCGTCATAAGATATGCCTCTGTCAGCATTTTTAACAGGATTGTCTTCAAACCAGCCATTGCCATGATTCCAAACTATAAGCATATAATGTTTGGCCGGATATTCGGCTTTTGCCCATTCAACAAATTTCACAAGCTCTTTCCAATCGCCCATATTGACTTTTCCGAGATTTTGGATTATCGGAGAAGTGATTCTGAAGATATCACTATCTTTCCGTATATAAAGCCTTCTAGTTCCCCTCCAATCGCCGTCAGCCGAGGAATGACCGGCCATTCTGCCGATTTCGGCAACTATATTGATTTCATCCGTTGAACCGACTTTTTCCATTTCGTTGATATCGCTAAGACCGTAATGTTCCAAGTCATTTTTGGAATTAACATAAGTCATGATTGTCCATTCTTTAACCGTTTTAATTTCCGATTTATCGTCCGTTTCCATATCAACGGGCTTGGCAACAGGTTCGGGAACAGGGATGTCCATGCCGATATCCGGCAAAGCAACTTGATTTATATCTCTTGAAGTCATTTCATCAAGGTTGAATTGAGCGAAAGAAGTTAATGGAAATAAGGCCAAGATAGTCAGAATAAAAACCGCTTTGCTTATATTTTTTTCCATATCCTTCATATTGATTACTCTCCTAAAAATTTGGTCGTTCGGTCGTACATCCCGCCTATGGCGGGACCGCATCAAGGCCTATGGCCATTAGGGCGGTATAACTTCCGACACTTTATGAGCCATAGGCTCGTTGTTTGCAAGGCTACCCTCTGCATCCCGCCTATGGCGGGATAAACCGCGAGGGCAAAGCCGACACTTCCAATACTGC
>JAKLQJ010000226.1 GCA_022013385.1 Elusimicrobiota bacterium | reverse complement strand
CGGAGGAATTCGAGGCACCGGGGCCAACTATTCTGGCGTCTTATGCAACAGGCTGTTGCAATTGGCCCTACGACATACGATGGCATGGTCCAGCGATCTGGCCCCTCAGGGCATTAAGGGGGGCTAAAGGGATACCCCTTTTATCCCATTCTTAAGAAGTTCACACTTCCTCATATTTCTTGCGAGCTTCTTTGCAGGGAAGTTGAACTTCTTAATATGCATAAAAAATCATAATATACTAAGATAGTGATTGATTTCATAGTCCGAAACATGCACGCGGTAATTATCCCATTCTATTCTTTTATTCTCAATAAATTTCTCAAAAACATGCGCTCCCAAAACCTCTTTCAAAAACCCTGAATTTTCGGTTTCTTCCAAAGCCTCAATCAGAGAACCCGGCAAGGTATGAATTTTTTCCGCTTTTCTTTCTATAGAGCTCATTTCATAAATATCCGCTTCCACAGGCCTTGCAAGTTTCATGCGTTTCTTTATTCCGTTTAAACCGGCGGCAAGCATAACTGAAAAAGTCAAATAAGGATTAGCCGCGGGGTCCGGAAAACGGCATTCTATTCTCGTTGATTTTTCCTGTCCGTATTTTGCTTGAGGGACCCTGACTAGAGCGGAACGGTTTCTTCTCGCCCAAGCGATATATACAGGAGCTTCAAAACCCGGAACCAATCTCTTATACGAATTTACCCATTGATTGGTAACGATGCATAGTTCTTTTACATGATGAAGTATGCCTGCGATATAATAACGGGCATCCGCCGATAAATATGCTTCATCCTTTTTATCAAAAAACATATTCCTGCCGTTTTTAAAAAGAGATTGATGAACATGCATGCCGTTTCCGTTTTCCAAACTAAGAGGCTTGGGCATGAATGAAGCATAAACTCCGTGTTTAGCCGCTATTTGTTTGACCACAAGCTTATAAAGCATTACCGTATCGGCCATATACAAGGCGTCCGAATAGCGCAAATCAATTTCGTGCTGGCTGGGAGCGACTTCATGATGGGAGTATTCAACATGCACGCCAAGCTCTTCAAGAGCGAGAATGGTTTCTTTTCTAAGATTATGCGATTCATCCAAAGGAACGCTGTCAAAATATCCGCCATTATCAAGAGTTTTGGGATTTTTATCATCCGCGAAATAAAAATATTCAAGCTCGGGGCCAACCATAAAATCGTCAAAACCCATTTTCTTGGCGAGAGCCAGATTTTTCTTCAATATATATCTGGTATCCCCCGCATAATGTTCTCCGTCGGGAGTATATATGTCTCCGAACATTAAAGCGCTTGGCGCATGAGAAAAGCTTAAAGGCATAATCTTAAATGTTTTAGGGTCAGGCATCAAAAGCAAATCGGATTCATAAATTCTAGCAAAACCTTCAACGGAAGAGCCGTCAAAACCCATGCCTTCTTTAAGAACATGCTCAAGCTCCCTTGAGGTAATCGCAAAAGATTTTAATTGCCCCAGAATATCCACAAAACAAAGTTTTATAAACCTGATCTTTTTTCTGCGGACAATATTCAGAATCTCTTTTATTTTTTTTTCATTTTTCATTTGAAGTTCTCCTTTAGCTAATTTTTCTCAGTCAAAAACTTTTCTCTTTATTTCTTTAAGCACTTTATCGGGCGTAAAAGGCGGATTAAAAAGCCTTATGCCAATCGCGTCATAAACGGCATTGGCTATAGCCGGCAAAGGACCGTTTATTCCTATTTCTGAAACCGATTTGGCTCCGAAGGGGCCATTCGGCTCATATGTCGGAATAAGAATTGTTTTTATCACGGGAGTATCCGCAGTATTATATATTTTATAGCGCCTAAAACTGGCATTAAGCATAGTGCCGTTTGAAGAAAATTCCATTTCCTCGCTGAGCGTGTGCCCTATGCCCTGAAGCACGGCTCCGTCGTTTTGTCCTTCCGCCAGCGTTGGATTTATGGCCGTTCCGCAATCAACACAAGCCACATAGTCCAAAATTTTTATTCTTCCCGTTTCCGTATCCACTTCAATATCGGCAAAATGCGCGGCAAAAGGCGGAGGAGAAGTATGCGCGTAATGAGAAGCTGACGCTATTATCTGATGTTGATTGCGAGCGTAAAGAGAGTGTCGGGCAATTTCGCCAAATGAGCAAGAAAAACCTTTTTTAGACATAACCTTTTTATCTTTCAGAAAAAGATTTTCCTTTTTCTCCTTCATTATTTCAGCCGCGACTTTAATTATCATCTCTCTGACTTTTTCGGCTGTTTTTTTAACCGCTCCGCCGGAAATAAAAGTGGTGGAAGAAGCATAAGCGCCGACATCAAAAGGCGTTAAATCGGTATCAGATGAATAAGTAAGAATATCCTCGGTTTTAACACAAAGCACTTCGGCGGCAATCTGAGCTAAAATGGTATCGGAACCTGTGCCCAAATCAGCCGCTCCCGTCAATAGATTGAAAGATCCGTCTTCATTCATCTTTATCGTGGCTGATGCCATATCCACCTCCGGAATGCCGGAACCCTGCATAAGACACGCCATTCCAAGACCGCGGATAATCGGGCCTTTTTGATTGGCGTATTTTTTTCGCTTCTTATGCCAATCAATAGCCTTAAGGCCTTTTTTAATTCCCTCATCCAAACCAATTGAGGTTATAAACTGCTCCACGCCTTCGCCGCCTTCACCCATAGCTTTAAAAACAGGAGAGCCTTCGCCGAGTTTTATATAATTGTTTTTCCTGAACTCTAAAGGGCTCATGCCTACTTTTTCAGCCATAATATCCATTTGGCTTTCCCACGCGTAAAAAGCTTGAGTGGCGCCATAACCCCTAAAGGCGCCGGCTACCGGCAGATTGGTATAAACGCTTCTGCCTTTGAATTTAATATTGTTCTTTATTTTGTACATCGGAAGCGTATGCGAACCCGCGCACATCATAACGGTTAAAGCATGAGAGCCATTAGCGCCGGTATTTAAAAGAATATCCATCTCGGCGTCCGTTATTGTTCCATCCTTTCTTAAGCCGGTTTTAAGGCGAACTATTGAGGGATGCCGGGTTCTTGAAGATATAAAAGTTTCCCTGCGAGTATATTCAAACTTAACGGGTTTGCCTGTTTTAAGCGTCAAAGCGGCGCATATATCTTCTATCACAATTTCTTGTTTAGAGCCAAAACCGCCTCCTATGCGGGGTTTTATGACTCTTATATTTTTTATCGGAATATTGAGAGCTTGGGCGACAATTCTGCGAACATGGAAGGGAACTTGCGTAGCGGTTCTTATTACCAATCTTCCCTTAGCGTCCAAATAAGTTATCGCGATATGAGGCTCTAAAGCGCAATGCTGAATATAAGGCATAGTATATGTGTTATCAATTATGAAATCAGAGTCCTTAAACCACTCTCCATTTTCAACTTCAAAATCAAATTTCGCCGCTATATTATGCCTAGCGTCGGGAATATTTTGGGAATCTTTTTCATCATGAATAATCGGCGCGCCATCTTTCATCGCTTCAATGGGATCAAAAACAGCCTTCAGAATTTTATAATCAACTTTAATTTTCTTAAGAGCCTCATCGCAGGCTTCAAGAGTTTCGGCGCAAACAGCGGCAACTCTATCGCCGACAAATCTAACTTTATTGTCCAAAACATAAGTATCATAAGGCGAAGGCTCCGGATAGCCTTGCCCCGCTTTGGTATGGCAAATTCTGGGAACATCTTTATATGTCAAAACAGCTTTCACGCCGCAAACTTTCATAGTCTCTTTTGTGTCAATATTCTTTATTAGCGCGTGAGCGTGAGGACTCCATAGCATCTTGCAATGCAAAAGGCCGTTTATATCAATATCGTCGGTAAATTCCGGCATTCCGCAAGCCAGGCCCAAAGCGTCATTTTTAAGAACTCTTTTATTGACCACTTTCATTTCTTTAATATCCATAGAAATATCTCCGTGATAACAGAAAACAACGAGAACAAGATGATATGTTTATACGATGATAAGTAAAAAATCATTCATAAGCTTGCTGTTCCCGGAGTTTCCTTATTTATGTATCAACATATTCTCGTATTCCTATATCTACGCTGTTTCTTGATTTTGCTTCTTGCTTCTGATTTTTTTTGCCGCTATATGCACAGCCTTTATCTGCTTTACATAGCCGGTGCATCTGCAAAGATTGCCGTCCAGTTCTTTTTTTATTTGTTCGTCGCTAGGCGAAGGATTTTTATCTAAAAGATGCTTAGTGACAATGACCATGCCCGGCGTGCAAAAACCGCATTGCACGGCTCCAGCTTCAACATATGCCTCTTGAACCGGATGAGGTTTTTCAATGGTTCCGATTCCCTCAATGGTTATTATCTCGCCATTATGCGCCGTTACAGCCGGCATCATGCATGACAAGACAGGTTTGCCGTTAAATATAATGGCGCAGCTTCCGCAATCTCCGCTATCACAGCCTTTTTTGGCGCCTTTATAACCATATCTCCTTAAAGCGTCCAAAAGAAATTCATTGTTCTTAACTCTCAATTTTTTATTATCGCCATTAATTTTCAGGCTTATCTCAAAAACACCGTCTTCGGATTTAAGAATATTCGTATTTTTGTGAGTAGACATTTTCAAATACCTCCATTAGGTATGCTTTGTATTCCCTGTTTCTATCCCCTTTCGGTTTGGATAGTGTCACAATATTCAACCATAGGAAACATCTTAACATCCCTCGTAGAACCGAACAAGCGG
>JAKLQJ010000225.1 GCA_022013385.1 Elusimicrobiota bacterium | reverse complement strand
TGCTGCCCAAGTAGAGGTGGTAAGGGTAACCCTACCACCTACTTCCCGCATAGCGGTCTTTACGATTTAGGGCAGCTTTTTTGCTGCCCAAGTAGGTGGTAGGGTAACCAGATTTACTCTAACCTATTGCCAATCCGATATTTACCGCTATTTTTCGGCGACCGGGCTTAAATCTTTTTTTAAGAACTTCGGCTTTTTCAATGACTTGAATTGGTCCCGCCATAGGCGGGAAGCTACACTTTGAAATTCCTATACATTCAATTATAGGCACATCGCCGGTTTCTTTAAGTTTTACCCGAAATTTCCATCTTTCTTCGTCTAAGTATATTTTAGCAAAATAGCGTTTCAAAAAGGCGGGAATAACCAATGAGCAATCTCGCCATCCACATTACATTGGCGGGCAGTCGCTTATAACCGCAAAAGCCATTTTAATAATGGGATAAATTTAATTTTTTTTCCTTTAAAAAGAGCCTCGGCTTCATAATCCCATGTGATTACCGATAAATCTTCGCAATTCAGTTCAGCCGAAGCTTTAATTAGGGATTTTATTTCTCTATCGTTAATTTCATTTTCATCAAAGGCGTATGTGACCTGAATAAGCTCTTTGACTTTGTTTCCGTATTTAACAAGAAAATCCACTTCATATTGTTGATGATTTTTCCAGTAATAAATTTCCGACGAAGAATCCGACATTTTCCTTCTTTGTAATTCTATCGCGACGGCATTTTCCATAAGATATCCAATATTTTCCGAAAATTTAAACGCAATCGCGTTTACTATTCCATTATCGGCGCAATAAATTTTTTTGGGAGCAATAATTTGTTGCTTTATTTTAAAAGAAAACCTCTCCAGTTTAAAAATTAAAAATGATTCTTGTAAATAGGAAAGCCAATTTGATATGGTGGAAACACGCTTTATGTTTAAAATTTTTGCTAATTTGGCATAACTGATTTCGCGGCTAAAATTAGTGATGACATATTTTGCCAACTCTTTTATACTTGTCGTTTTTCTGATTTTATATCTTAACGAAATATCTTTCACCATGATATCATTGTAAACGCGAGAAAGCATTGCCTTGCCAAACTTATTGATTTCAGGAAAACCGCCGACTTTGAGATATTCATTAAGAAGTTTTAAAATTATCGCCTTTTCCCGGGTGGTATAATCATCTTGCGTTTTAATTTGGTGTATTGTGAGAAACTCTCTAAATGAAAAAGGAGAAAGCGCTATGTCTATGTACCTGCCGGTAAGATGCGTTGCCAATTCCCCCGACAATAATTTGGAATTACTGCCTGTTATTATCACTTTCTTCGTTCTTCTCAATCTATTAGCAAATAATTCCCACCCATAAATATTTTGGATTTCATCCAAAATAACATATTCAATATCTCCGTAAAGTTCATAAAAAGCTTGCAGAATTTTATCAAGGCTGTCGATTTTTAGGCCTAAAAGTCTTTCATCGTCAAAGTTTATATAGCCAAAATTTTCATTTTTAGCGATTAAATAGGAAAAAATCGATTTGCCGCATCTTCTTATTCCCGTGATGACAAGGATATTTGGATATTTTAAAAAACTTTTCGCTTTGTTAAAGGATTCTCTTTGAATTATTTTTTCCGAACTTTCTATATTTTCAAGTTCTTCTCTTTGTTCTTTGATTATACTTTTGAAATTCATAATACTTTACCGTTAAACTTTCTTAGAATATACACTGTTACTAACCGCATACATTATTGTCGCAAAAATTTATCCAAAATTCAAGATGGCTGATGATAAAGGGCGGGAGAGTGGACATTACTTTGTTTCTCAATTTTCCCTTTCCTAAAAGTAACATCTATGAAAAGGCATGTCATCATAAGGGATATTGTTGATTTATTGATTGTTTTTATGACTACGATTCCATCTTTCTTCGTTTAAAAATATTTTAGCAAAAATAGCATTGGAAAAAAGCTGAATTTTTAACCAACAGGCAACCCCGCGGGAATCCCCTCCAATACGGCACAGCGGGCAGGCTTTTGAGAAAAGCGAAAAAGCTTAACGGCTACCCGTTTAAAAAGCAGTAATGTTCCTACATGGCCGCTCGATACACATAGTGTCTGATGCGGCACCTGCATAGCAATGGAACACTTCCTTCATTTCGCAGATTGCATTTAGCAATCTGCGGGGTTTTTGTTTGTAAGCAATTTGTTCACTGAGGGATGTCCATTACCATTCCTGACTGGTTAGGGTTATATAAAGTTTTTTAAAAATGTAAAAGCCGGCATCATAAAAATGCCGTCTTTTACATACTCCTTTTTGCCTTCAGCGTAAATCTGATAATATTCGGCATCGGGAAATTTCTTTTTCATATATTTCAAAGTCCTGCTTATATCGGTATCGCTCCATTTACATTCAATAAATTTTACAGGTTTATTTTTTTCGACAATAACAAAATCAATTTCTCGACCTTGCACATCCCTAAAATATCTGATTTCCACATTACAGCCTTCCGTGTCTTGCTTAAAAGCCGCCCATTTAGTCAAATGTAAAGCGACCATATTTTCAAATCTTAAAGATTTATCTTCAATCAAAGTCCAGTCAAAATGGTAATGTTTACACTCTTTTTTTACCGCTCTTATTATGGCGGGGCCAAATGGATGTACCCTTAATATGGCGAACATTTTCTCAAAAACAGTAAGCCAGCTTGAAACCGCTTTATGAGAAACATTCAGATCTTCTCTCAAGGAATTTATTGAAAGAGGACTGCCTACAAGTTCAGGCAACCTAATCATAAGCAATTCAAGTTTTGAAATATCCTTAAAGTTTTCAATGCCCGCTATTTCTTCATTAACCAATCTTGACCTATATTCCTTTGACCATCTTTTTACAAACGCTTGAGAAGATGAAAAGAAAGGCTCGGGGAAACCTCCTAAATTCAATAAATCCATAAAATCGTTTTGATTGTGAATTTTAAGTTCCGCCACTGTCAGAGGATACATCCTCAAAAAATGATATCTTCCTTGAAGCGAATCGCCGCCAAATCTGAGCAAATCCAATCTGCCGCTTCCGGTTACGAGGATTTTCTTTTTTTTCCCGTATATATCATAAATGCCTTTTAGGAAATTTCTCCATTGTTTGTATTTGTGTATTTCGTCAAAAACCCAAAAAGCGCTTATGGGTAATTCATTTTTTAATATTTTTTCTTTATGTTCTACAAAGTCCCAGTTTAAATACCCATTTTCTGAAGGGTTTATTTGTTTGGCAAACGTTGTTTTGCCGACTTGACGAGGCCCTGATATAAAAACCATTTTTTCATTTATATCTTTCAATGCTTGCCTATGTAAATATCTTTTTATAAATTTCATAAATAAATTTTATCACTTTTTTAACCCATAGTCAAAAAAACTTAACACTTTTTTTGACTATAGTAAAAAATTGGATTATAGCGACAAATTAGTTTTGGCCGTTCATGGCGCCTATGGCGCCAACACCTGATGGTCATTCGCATAGCTCACGATCCCGCCAAAAGCGGGAATGAACCAAAAGGTTCGTTGTTCGTGTTCCAAAGCATAGCTTCGTTGTTCCGCTGCCACCTCAGTGTCTTACCCCGCGGGATACTTTTCCGCCAGAGGCGGATCCGCCCAATTTGTTTGGCGGAAGATGCTACTACCTCTCCCATTCCTACCCAAGCCACTCCCGAGTAATCCCGCCTATGGCGGGACGATTCGGGAGAGTTGACGGGAAAGCACAGCACGAAAAAAACCGGAAACAACTTAGTAAAAAGAAAAACCATTGCCAATCCGATATTTACCGCTATTTTTCGGCGATTGGGCTTAAATCTTTTTTTAGGAACTTCGGCGTTTTCAATGACTTGAATTGGTCCCGCCATAGGCGGGAAGCTACACTTTGAAATTCCGTTACGATAAATTAGGCAGAGCAAGCCGTTGATACAAGACTCTGTCAGTGCCGTATCAGGCGCTATGCGTGTCCCGCCACTACTGCTTCGGCGGGCAGGCAGACGGCCAAGGATGTTAGTCCTGTGAACGAAGTTACACGGGGTGAACGACCACGACACGATAGCGTAGTCCACCCTGTAGCTACAAACAGCTAAACTGGTTACACTTTGAAATTCCGTTACGATTAATTAATATTTTACAATATCAAAAAAATTTTATTTTGCTTCTGTCGCCTATATCCGCTATTAAATTCTCTTGAAAACTTATAGAGCCTCGGGAGTTAATAGCTTAACTGCTTACACTTTTTACTCTGCAACTGTGTATATTAAACCGAAAAACGCAATAGTTTAGCCCGATTATTTCTTCGTCGCAGATTTAGTGACCTTTGCCAACTTGATCACTGAGGGGTGTTCTATATACACACGACACGATAGCGTAGTCCACTCCGTGGGAATCTCCCGCCTATGGCGGGACAAAGAAGCATAACGGCTGCCCACGGGGTTCTTGCCACGCTGTAGCTACAAACAGCTAAACTGGTACTTCATTCCGCGCTAGTGTAGTCCACTCCGCGGGTTTTTTCTACAACCAAGTTTACCCAACCCACGGGGTAAACACAAGCATTTAAATGTAAAGAAGCGCATACCCTAGTCATTTAACTTTGTTAATGCCCATTTATAAAAGGGCATCACTTTTATTTTTATTCCTGAAATTGTTTTTTCAAATTCTTCCGACATGGTTATCACATACCCTGATTTAATTTTTAATTCTGAACAAGCCTCAATTAAACCGTCAAATTCTCTTTTTTTAACAGCTTCCTCGCTTAAATCATGACATACTTGATGGGCCTCTTTTTTTCCGTCTTTCCCAATTTTTATAAAATCGCATTCTTTGCGATTTTTGTAAAAATATATAGAAGAACCCATTGAGTATAATCGCATAAAAACCGCGTTTTCAAGCAGATTCCCTTTATTTTCCGATAAATTAAAACTTATGGCATTGGCAAGACCGTTATCAACTATGTAAATTTTTTTTTCGGTCATTTCTCTTTTAATTGTTTACGCGCTTTATTTGCGCAAAGGAAAAAAAAGATATATTGAATTAAGTTCTTCAATTAGTTCATAAAGCAAATTTTTGTCTATTTTGTATCCCTGAGATTTTAGTTCATTGTAAATTTTGTGTATGGAAACGGGTGTTGAAATGGAAGACAAAAGTCTTTTTATGAAATACTTAAGTAAATGAGCGTGTGTTTTGCGTTTGTAACGCTCAATAATGTCTCTAAAAAGCATTACATCAAAATATTCTTGAAGGGTTTTAAGAAGAAAAGTTTTTTCAAGAGATAAAAGCTCCGGAAATCCGCCGTTTGAGAGATAGTCTTTGGATTTTGCCGCTATTTTGGCGCGGTTTTTTGAAGAATGAATGTCGGCGGACACTTTTGAAAATTTTAGAAATTCGGAAAATGACAAGGGGTACATTTCATAATTAAGGCTTCTTCCCCTCAAAGTGGTTGATATGTCCTTGCTTAAAAATTTAGCGTTGGAACCGGTAATAAAAATATGTTTTGAAACCGAGTCATAAATTCTTCTGGTAAATTTTTCCCAACCTTCTATATTTTGAATTTCATCAAAAAAGAAATAGACCTTTGAAATGTCTTGTTCAGGATAAAGTTCTTGATAAGCGCGAATTATCAAATCTAAATCGTTCTTTCCGATTTCCAAACGCTCATCTTCAAAATTTATAAAAACTATCTGCTTAAAATTGCCAGCTTTTTTAACAAGTCTTTGGACGGCATCCAGCAAAAGATAAGTTTTTCCGCTCCTTCTAACTCCTGAAACGGTTATTATTTTACCGGAATCCAAAGGCAAAATCAGCTCTCGCGACTTAATGCCTTTAAAGCTTATCTCTTGAAAATTTTTTATAATCTCTTGGAATATTTCTTTCTTATTCATAAAGAAACTTTATCATATTCTTTCTTGAAAATCAAGAAATATACTGCCCATCTGCCAGACTTTATTTAAAAACCGGTCAACACTTTGAATAATTAACCGCTGAGTTAGGGAATCAAAAAAGATAAGCCACTTTTTTACCCCGCCACGCTATGCTCATGGGATAAACCATGGGATAAACCCATGACCATGCCCATGACAGGAGCATGACAGGCGGAATTCTTTAGATGTTGCCGCACCAGAAGTTACGCAGCAACCCACGGGGGTCGTTCGCAAAGCTACCGACACTT
>JAKLQJ010000224.1 GCA_022013385.1 Elusimicrobiota bacterium | reverse complement strand
TTGCAGCCACTTACGGGGTAAAAAACCACTTCTAATTAATTGATTAAGATGCGGTATATGCGGCTTTTGGATAGAGATAAAAAAGAAGTGATTAAGATAAATTTCAATGGCGGGTTTTTAGCGAGCGAGATGGAAAATTAGTATTCCTCCATTGTCGCCTCCTCTTGGATTACCAAAAGAAGGTTTTAGCATTTTGACTATGACATTTCTATTTAACGCATATATGACATTTTAAAAAAATTACTACACATTGAAATATGCCCTTGACAATGGACAATTTGTGATGTAAACTGTCCATATGTATAACCGAATTGCAGATAAATATCTTAATACCAAGCAAAGCTTTTTCCTTTTCGGTCCGCGCGCCACAGGCAAAACCACTTGGATAAAGACCGTATTTCCCGGGTCGGTTTTTATTGATTTGCTGGAATCCTCAATTTACATAAAATTGTTGGCCGCGCCCGAACGCCTTGAAAATTTTATTCCTACGGGTTATAAAGGCAGAGTCGTTATTGATGAAATACAGCGGGTCCCAAACTTGTTAAATGAAGTTCATCGCCTTATAGAACAGAAAAATTTTTCTTTCGCGCTAACCGGCTCCAGCGCTCGCTCACTTAGGAAAAAGGGCGTAAATTTGCTGGCGGGGCGCGCCCTTACCCGGTTTTTCCATCCATTAACAGTAGGTGAACTGGGAGAGGATTTCAACCTTGAGAATTCACTTCGTTTCGGCCATCTTCCGTATGTTTTCCGCGCCGAGGACAAGAAAGCTTACCTGTCGTCATACATTAGCGCTTATTTGCGTGAAGAGATTTTACAGGAAGGTTTTGCGCGTTCAATCACATCCTTTTCAAAATTTCTTGAAGTTGCGAGCTTTTCGCAGGCCGGCATGATAAATGTTTCAGGGATAGCCAGGGAAACAGGTTTGGACCGGAAAACCGTGGAAGCGTATTTTCAGATAATAGAGGATCTTCTGATAGGGACGCGTCTGCCCACTTTCAATAAGCGCGCCAAAAGGCGGCTTGTTTTGGGGAATAAATTTTTCTTTTTTGATGTTGGGGTTTATCGGGCTATCAGGCCGGCTGGGCCTCTGGATTCTCCCGAGGAAATGGCCGGCGCCGCGCTGGAAACCCTTCTTCTTGAAGAATTTTCGGCGCTTAATGATTATCTCGGACTGGGCTACAATGCATATTATTGGCGCACTTCTAACGGAAGCGAGGTGGATTTTGTTTTTTACGGTGAAAACGGTTTTATCGCAGTTGAGGTTAAACGGGGCGCGAATATTGACGCATCTCGCATTGGCGGTCTGAAATTGTTCCAAAATGATTATCCGCAGGCGAAATGTTACATAGTCTGCGGAGCTACGAGGCGGGAATATTGTGGGAAAGTAGAAATCTGGCCGTTTAAGGATTTTATGATTAATTTGCCGAATATCCTGCGCGGCAAACGAGTATAATTAGGACGAGCGGGACGGTTGCTTTGTTTTTTAATATTATAAGCGGGAGCTGTATACACAAAGGAAAAGAAACAAGTTTCGTTTTAATCATTCTTACATTAAAATTATATAATTAACATTATGAGAGTGACAAAACTTTTTACGAATACGGACGCAAAAATATTCGGCAATAAAAATGCGGAAGCTGAGCATATTTCTAATGATTCAAGAGATATCAAAAAAAACTCCGTTTTTTTCGCGATAAGCGGCGCAAATACCGACGGCAATGTTTATATACGCCAAGCCATAATGAAAGGAACAAGCGTGATAGTAAGCGAAAAGGGACCATGCAAATGTCTCAAAGATTTGGATTCAAAAATAGCTTGGGTAAAAACTTCCAATATTTTGAAAACCCTTTCGACAATAAGTTCAAAATTTTATGGCAAGCCTTCGCGAAAACTTAAAATAGTCGGCATAACCGGAACAAACGGAAAAACCACCGCAAGCTATATTCTTGAAACTATTTATAAAAAAGCAAAAATTAAAACAGGAATAATAGGAACTATAAGCCATAGAATAGGCAATAAAACAATTTTAAAAGCCGCCAATACCACTCCTTTATCTCATCAGCTCCACTTTTTGCTAAAAAAAATATCGGACAAAAAGGTTAAAACGACAATAATGGAAGTGTCATCACATTCGCTCTCACTTAATCGCGTGAATGATATTGAATTTGACCGCGCGGTCTTTACAAATTTTCAAAGGGATCATCTGGATTTTCATAAGAATAGAATGAATTATTTTAACGCGAAACTTAAGCTTTTTGACCTTTATCAAAATCGCCAAAAAAAGAAAAAATCGCAATAATAAATAGCGACGATATAAAAGCGTCCAAAATAATAAAAAGATTTAAGAACAAATTAAATTTCATTACATACGGCATTAATAATAAAGCCGATTTTTCGGCAAGCAATATTAGATTTTTTAAGAATAAAACCTTTTTTAGGCTTTCATGTCCCGAGGGAACAAAACAAATAAATCTGAAATTACCGGGCAGATATAATATATACAATGCCCTTTGCGCCGCGGCTACAGCCTATTCTCTTAACATAAAAATGTCCGACTTCATTAAAGGAATTGAAGCCATTAAAAATGTTCCCGGCAGATTTGAAAAAATATCTTCAAATCAAAGTTTTGATGTTTTTGTGGATTACGCGCATACGGAAGCGGCGCTTGAAAATGTGCTTAGCAATCTTATATATCTTCCGCATAAGCGCGTGATAACCGTCTTTGGCTGCGGCGGGGACAGGGACCGCGGCAAAAGGGCGCCGATGGGAATAATAACATGCTCTTTAAGCAATATCGTTATAATCACTAATGATAATCCAAGAAAGGAAAAACCGGCGCGGATTTTCAAGGATATAGAAAAAGGGCTTAAAGAAAAAAAACTAAAAAACTATGAAATAATACCTTCCAGAAAAAAAGCCATAAATAAGGCTATTAAACTCGCTGAAGAAGGCGATATTGTGTTAATAGCCGGCAAAGGACATGAGGACTATCAAATATTGAATAGCGGAACAATTCATTTTGACGACAGAGCGGAAGTAAAAAAAGCAATAAAGAGTTTGAATAAAAAAAGGTAATTAGCAATTAGGCAATTTGGCAATAAGGGAATTAGGTAATAAGTAACAGCATAAAAAAAGGGAATTAGGTTATTAATTAGGAAACAAGGGAATTAGGTTATTAGCAATTAGGCAATTTGGCAATAAGGGAATTAGGCAATAAGTAACAGCATAAAAAAAGGGAATTAGGCTACAGGGTTACAGGCAACAAGGCTACAGGGTAGCAGGCTACAGGGGCTACAGGGCAGCAGGCTACAGGGCAGCAGGCTACAGGGAACAGGTTTACTGGACTGACTTATGAATCTTGAAATAGATATAAAAACGCTATCTGAAGTTGTAAACGGAAAGATTATTAAAGGCTCTGAAAATACTCCTTTTAATTCTTTTGAAACGGATTCCAGAAAAATTAAATCCGGAGATTTTTTGTTGGCGCTTGAAGGCAAACGATATAATGCTCATGATTTTCTTGAAACCACACTTTCAAAAGGAATAAAGGGCTGGATAATCAATGAGAAAGAAATTTCAAAATTTAAAAATTTACCACAATGCGTAATAGCCGTAGATGATACATTAAAGGCATTGCATAAACTGGCTTCTTTCCATAGAAACAAATTTGATATTCCGCTTATAACCGTAACGGGTTCAAACGGGAAAACAACCGTAAAACAAATGGTATATTCCATCTTGTCTCAAAAAGGCGCCGCCTGCGCGAATAAAGGCAATTTCAATAATCAATACGGCCTGCCGTTTTCTCTATTTGAACTTAATTCAAATCATAAATTCGGGGTTTTTGAATTGGGAGCATCACATCGGGGAGATATTGAGGAACTCGGAGCGATAGCCAAACCCACAACAGCGGTTATTACCAATATAGCGCCGGCTCATCTTGAATTTTTTGGCGATATTGAAACCATATACAAAACTAAAACCGAGATAATTAATCATATTTCAAAAGATGGCTGTCTGATATATAATTCTGACGATATTTTTCTCTCAAGGCTTAAAGATTATAAAGGGGGAAAATTAAGCTTCGGAACAAATGAGAAAGCCGATATTCTGGTAACAAGCATAAAAGAAAATCTTATACTTTTATTTAAAGAAACCAATGAAAGTATGAACATTAAACTTCCTGTTTTGGGCAGTCATAATAAAATGAATGCGGCCGCGGCCGCGGCGGCAGCTTTGTCAAACGGCTTTTCCATGAGAACAATAAAACTTGGCCTTGAGGCTTTCAAACCGGAGCCTATGCGCATGCAAATTTTTAAATCGGGAGAATTGAATATTATTTTTGACGCTTATAATGCCAATCCCGAGTCAATGAAAACAGCCATTCAGTGCCTCAAATCGGATTATCCGCCGCCTTATTATCTGGTTCTTGGAGACATGAAAGAACTGGGAAACGATTCGCCGAAGTATCACGCGGAGTTAGGGAAATTAATCGCTGAAAATAAATTTGACTTTATATTTCTCGCGGGCAATGAAATGAAAAATACCTATGAAACGGCTTTGGAATATAAATCATCAGCGAAAATAGTTTATTCAAAAAGCTATTTATCATGGCTTAATAATGTGCAAAGAATATTTAAAAATGAAAAAGGAACAATGCTGATAAAAGCTTCGCGGGATATGAACTTTGAAAAAATAATTGAGGGTATTAAATAATTAAAAGGCAAAAAAAATGCCACCGACAGAAATACGGTAATAGGTTGATACGGAAAAAATCAAAAAATATATGATTGGAATTTGTTTGCTGCATATTCTTGACCGTTTGATGGCCATACTAGCCTTGTATTTTGGTATCATCATTTAATTCGTATTTATGTATAGTTTTTTCTCGCTATTACTGGTGACTATGAAATAGGCAACAAGGTAATTTGGCAAGAGGCCTATCCCCAGCGTTTTCTAATACAGGAATGAGCCTGAAATAGGTTGTTATGTTGTAAGCGATTTTTTTTGAATCACTTCTCCTTTTTTCAGTAACTTTATGTCATTTTCATTCATAATTGAATTAAATAACTTGCTCTTTGCATCT
>JAKLQJ010000223.1 GCA_022013385.1 Elusimicrobiota bacterium | reverse complement strand
TGAGACCGCTAATATCTTTGCCACAGTTGAGGGTTTAAATCCTCCGACCACCTACTATTTTCGCGTTAAGGCCAGAAATACCATCGGAGTGTGGAGCGATTATACTGTAGTCGGTTCAAAGGCAAACGGTTCATCCGCTCCCGGTAATCCTGTTCTTGAGGTATATGAATCAAGCATTACGGTAAGCTATGGAGCTGTGGCGGATGTTGACGGTTATGTGGTGGAGGCTTCCACAATGTCAGATTTCAGCTTGATAGTTTATTCCTCATCAACCGGCAATAATTTGCTTGAAACTCTGAGTATTCAGAATATGGCGCGAAACAAAATATATTATATGCGCGCAGGTTCTTTGATGGGACAGGCCACGGACTATGCCAATACCGCGCCTCTCACCGCGACTTTTACAATTGAAACGCCTACGGATATAGTTTTTGACGAGATTACATACAATGCTATAACCGCTTCGGCTTATGCGGCCACACCAGGGTTCCATAATCTGCAGTCGGGATTATCGGGCATAAATGTGGCCAGAGACGGTTCTTATGCCGGCTGGCATACAGGCGGAAACACATGGACAACGAAGGCGGTGATGCCAACCGCGCGGTACTATTTGGCCGCCGCCGCAGTGGGAGGTAAGATATATGCTATTGGCGGGTACGGTCCAAAGAATGCAAATGAAGAATATGACCCCGTGGCCAATGACTGGACAATTAAGGCTGATATGCCCACAGCGCGCAATAATTTGGCCGCCGCGGCGGCAGGCGGGAAGCTCTATGCTATCGGCGGATCTGGCGGAATAAACGAAGAATATGACCCTGCGGCCAATACATGGACGACTAAGGCGGTTATGCCCGTTGCGCGTTCTCAATTGTCCGCCGTTACTGTAGGCGGGAAAATCTACGCTATCGGCGGGGATACAGCGACAGACAAAGAAAACGAAGAATATGACCCCGCGGCCGATACATGGACAACGAAGGCTGTAATGCCAACAGGGCGCATCCGATTTGCCGCCGTTGCGATTGGAGGGAGGATATACGCAATTGGTGGACTCGGCGGAACATACAAAGAAAACGAAGAATATGACACCGTAGCCAATGTATGGACGACTAAGGCGGAAATGCCAACAGGGCGTTATGGTTTAGCCGCGGCGGCTGTAAGCGGAAAGATATATGTAATCGGCGGTGAGATAAACAAAGAAAACGAAGAGTATGACCCCGCGGCTGATACATGGGCAATTAAAGCGGCAATGCCCACCGCGCGCTATGGTTTAGCCACCGTGGCGGCAGGTGGAAAGATATACGCTATCGGCGGATCAGGTGGAACAACAAGAAACGAAGAATATGACCCGGGCGTGGCGCAAAAGTTTGATGGGCTTGCCCCCGATACTCAATATTCTTTTAAAGCCAAAGCCATGGATTTTGACGGAAATGAAACAGCCGAAACCGTAACAGTGTCAACCTATACCCTCGCGTATTCATCGGGACCGGCCTCATTCCCGGGTATTTATACCAGCAGTATAACAGTGGCATGGTCAACAGGCACGGCTCTGGGTTATAATGGACCGGGCTTAACTTATAGGGTACAGGCATCCAATCTTGCCAATTTCAATACAATAAAAAGCTCGTCTGAGACCGCTAATATCTTTGCCACGGTTGAAGGATTGAACCCGCCGACCACCTACTATTTTCGCGTTAAGGCCAGAAACACCATCGGAGCGTGGGGCGATTATGTTATAGTCGGTTCAACGGCAAACGGCTCATCCGCTCCCGGTAATCCTGTTCTTGAGGTATATGAATCAAGCATTACGGTAAGTTACGGCGCGGTGGCGGATGTGGACGGTTATGTGGTGGAGGCTTCCACAATGTCAGATTTCAGCTTGATAGTTTATTCCTCGTCAACCGGCAATAATTTGCTTGAAACCCTGACTATTCAAAACATAGCGCTAAACGCGGTATATTATATGCGCGCGGGTTCCTTGATGGGGCAGGCCACGGAATATGCCAATACTACGCCCGTCACTGCCACTTTCACAATAGAGACGCCTAAGGATATAGTTTTTGACGAGATTACATACAATGCGATAACCGCTTCGGCTTATGCGGCTACGCCCGGATTCAGTAATCTGGAATCGGGATTATCGGGCATAAATGTGGCTAAAGACGGGGCATACGCCGGCTGGCATACAGGCGGAAATACCTGGACGACTAAGGCGAGCATGTCCGTTGGGCGTTATATTTTGGCCGCCGCTGCAGTCGGCGGAAAGCTCTACGCAATCGGCGGATATTTTCAGGGTTCTGCAAATGAAGAATATGATCCCGCGGCCAATATCTGGACGACTAAGGCTAATATGCCCACTTCGCGCAACCAACTGGCCGCCGCCGCTGTAGGCGGGAAGCTCTATGCCATCGGCGGAAATGCCGCGACAACCAAAGAAAATGAAGAGTACGACCCTGTAGCTGATATATGGCTCACTAAAGCGGTAATGCCGACCGGGCGCTATAGTTTGGCTACTGCCGTTTCAGGCGGAAAGATCTATGCCATCGGCGGGCAAGGCGGAACAACAATAAACGAAGAATATGATCCGGAAACCAATGTATGGGCGAATAAGGCGACAATGCCTACGGCGCGGTACTATTTGTCCGCCGCCGCTGTCGGCGGGAAAATATATGCAATAGGTGGAGTCGGCAGAACAAACAAACAAAACGAAGAATATGACCCCGTAGCCAATAACTGGACAACTAAGACTGATATGCCCACGGCGCGCCGCTATTTGGCCGCCGCCGCGGTTGGTGGGAAGATATACGCCATCGGCGGTGAAGATAGCATAACAAAAAAAGAAAATGAAGAATATGATCCCGCGGCTAATACATGGGCGACTAAGGCGGGAATGTTAACCGCGCGGAAAAATTTGGCCGTTGTTGCCGTGGGAGGAAAGCTCTACGCTATCGGAGGTTATGAAGGAACACAAAAACAAAACGAAGAATATGACCCGGGAGTCGCGCAAAAGTTCACAGGGCTTGCCCCCGATACGGAGTATTTTTTTAAAGCCAAAGCCATGGATTTAAACGGAGTTGAAACAGCCGAATGTGTGGAAGTGTCAACATATACGCTTGCTTATTCTTCCGGACCTGCCGTATTCAGCAATGTTTATCCAAGCAGTGTGACAGTGGCATGGTCAACAGGCACAGCTCTGGGTTATAATGGCTCGGGCGCAACTTATAGGGTACAGGCATCCAACCTTGCCAACTTTAATACGATAAAAAGCTCGTCTGAGACCGCTAATATCTTTGCCACGGTTGAGGGTTTAAACCCTCCGACCACTTACTATTTTCGCGTTAAGGCCAGAAACACCATCGGAGTGTGGAGCGATTATACTGTAGTCGGTTCAACGCGAAATGGTTCGGCCGCTCCGCTCAACCCTGTCATTTCCGCCGTCTACGAATCAAGTGTTACAGTAAGTTATGGCACAGTGCCTGAGGTTGACGGTTATGTAGTGGAGGCTTCCACAATGTCAGATTTCAGCTTAATACTTTATTCCTCCTCAACCGTCGGTGACTCTGTTAGCGCTTTAACCACGCGGGATATGGCGCGAAACGCGATCTATTATATGCGAGTCGGTTCATTGATGGGGCAGGCTACGGAATATGCCAATACCGCGCCTGCCACGGCGACTCTGACTATTGAAACACCGACAACCATTGTTTTTGACGAGATTACATATAGCGCCATAACCGCTTCGGCTTATGCGGCCACGCCGGGGTTTAATAATCTTCAGTCGGGATTATCGGGCATAAATGTGGCCATAGACGGAGCATACGCGGGTTGGCATGTAAACGGCGATACATGGACGGCTAAAGCGGTAATGCCAACAGGGCGCTATGATTTGGCCGCCTCCGCCGCGGGCGGAAAGATATATGCCATCGGCGGATATAACGGAACAAGAAAACAAAACGAAGAATATGATCCCGCGGCCAATACCTGGACGACTAAGGCAAATATGCCCACAGCGCGCTACCAACTGGCCTCCGCCGCTGTAGGCGGGAAGATATATGTTATCGGCGGATATAATGGCTCCACTCGTGTGAATACCAATGAAGAATATGACCCCTCAGCCAATGTATGGGATACTAAGGCTAATATGCCGACCGCGCGCAACTATTTGGCCGCCGCGGCGGTAGGCGGGAAGGTATACGCGATTGGTGGGAAATATGGCTCTACTAAGTTGAATATAAATGAAGAGTATGATCCTGCGGTCAATACTTGGACGACTAAAACTATAATGCCCACCGCGCGCAGTGGTTTGTCCGC
>JAKLQJ010000022.1 GCA_022013385.1 Elusimicrobiota bacterium | reverse complement strand
CGCCATATTTATTATTTGATCAGCGCCATTTTGTGTGCCTTATTGCCTTGTTATCCCGCCATAGGCGGGATTGCCCAATTACCTTGTCGCCTAACCATATAATATATACTATAGTATGAGCAGATTAACTAAAGGTTAAGAAAATATTAATAAAAACAAAGGGGTGAAAATGCAACAGAGAGACGGCCAAGTGTTTTTCGTGGCGCCTGCGGCGCCAACTGATTACTATTTGCCGCTTACTGATTACTATTTTTGTAATAGTTTAGTCCGATTATTTCTCCGTCGCAGACTTATGACACTTTAGCCATCAAAACAAATGGGGTTTTACCTATTTTAGAGGCAGAGGTCGTTCACATAGTTTACGACATCTAATGCCTGTCCACAACGAAGTATGGGGGAACCGAAAGGTTCGTGTTCCACAAGGCTCTGCGGCTACATTATTTTTTTTGCTCTTTGTTACCCGTTATTGATTGCCGATTACTGATTACTATTTTTTTTACTGTCCGCCTGATAAAATATTCTCTATTCTTTTTAAACCGGCTTGAGCATCCGCATTTTCTGGGTCAAGCTGTTTCGCAATAGTCCATTCATTTTTGGCTTTTTCATATTCTGAATTTTGGAAATATTTAAGCCCGGCAAGATAGTGATGTTGAGCAGAAAT
This sequence comes from Elusimicrobiota bacterium, assembly GCA_022013385.1. Lineage (GTDB taxonomy): Bacteria > Elusimicrobiota > Elusimicrobia > Elusimicrobiales > UBA9959 > JAKLQJ01. Next base: position 6,722 of record JAKLQJ010000022.1, on the reverse strand, counting down.
TCTGTTTTCCTGCAAAATACGCTTTTTACTCCCATCATCTTCAATAGGCCCGCTTTTTGGAGTCGAAAAATCTCTTTTTTTATCCTCTTCTTCGCGCTTTTTTATTTCCGCCTCTTTCTTCTTTCGAAGCGCGGCTTCTTCAAGCCGTCTCTTTTTTTGTTCCTCTTCTATCTTTATTTGGTCATTGGTTCTCTTTACAAGCTTATTTATGTAAGACACACTTTCAGAATAAGCCTTAGCCTTATTCCAAGAGGCAATAGCGCTGTCATATTTTCTATTGCCATAGTGTTTTCTGCCCTCCGCTATATACCCTTTTTCTATCTCGGCTCTCACCTCATCGAGCAATTTTGTCGCTTTAGAATCGGAAGGTTTTATTTCAAGAACTTTTTTAAGCTCGCCATAAGCGAATAATAATTTCCCTTGAGCGTAATACTCAAGCGCCGATTTAAGCTTTTCATTGGCATGGCTATCTCTAAGCTCTTCCTCAGTTTTCGCTATTTCCGATAATATAACCGAATCTTTTGGCCGTAAGAGCAAAGCATTGTAATAATCGTCAAGCGCGCCTTGAAGATTGCGACTTTTATAAGCCTTTTTGCCTTTTAAAAAATAATAATCCTTCAAATCATCCACTATTTTTCCAAGCCAATATTTGGCCTTTATATTTGTTGGAGAAAGTTTTACAACCTGTCCCATTTTATTATAAGCTTCAACAATTTTTCCTTCCTTATAAAGAACAAGGGCAGATCTAAATCTATCCTCCAACAATAATCTTCTGGATAAGAAAGGACGAGCCTTTCCTCTCAATTGCGAAGAGGCGTCCAATAGCATTGCCGCGTCTTCAAAATTAGGATCAATGGAAAGAATTTTGGAAGATAATGCTTTTGCCTCGTCATAATTGCCTTGACGATAATAATTAAAAGCGTTCTCATAAATATTCCGAAGCATTTTGTGCTGAATCTTTTGCTTTTCAAGATATACAACATCCATAAATTCTTTTCTATCTTGAGAATTATTCAAACTAAGACCTGCCTTTTGAAGATTAAAAAAAAGAGACTCGTCGCTCTTAATTTTTGGGGGCGCGGCGCTAAGAAATGAAAAACAAGCAAAACTAAGATAAAATAAACTAAAAAATAAAATTATTTTCTTCATAAGAATCACCTTATATTTTTAAAAAAACACCTTTAAATTATAGAAGTCAGAAATCAGAAATCAGATGCCAGAAATCAGATGCATAAGAAATATTCCTTATAAATCTTGCCTCTTGCTTCTTGTTTCTTACCTCTATCATTTAAAACGGCATTCCGCCTGATAATAAATCATATACCATCGGCGCCAGCATAAGTATAAAAACGACCGGGAATATAAATATGAATAAAGGAATCAACATTTTTGTGGAAGCCTGCGCCGCGAGTTTTTCAGCTTTATTCATTCTTCTAAATCTCATATCCCCTGAAAAATTACGCAACAGTTCCACAAGGCTGGTTCCCAGCTCGTCAGATTGAATAATAAGTCCGACAAATGAGCGTATTTCCTGAATACCGGTTCTCAAAGAAAATCTTCTCAACGCATCTCTTCTGGAATAACCCAATTGCACCTCATTAATCACTTTTCCGACTTCAAGCTCAAGACCTGTTTTATCGGACGATATTTTGACAATCTTATCAAAAGCCGTCATATAATCTTGTCCCGATTCAATCATTAATGCTGTCAAATCCACAAAAGTCGGGAAATTTCTTATTATGTCGTCTTGCCTTTCGCGTATTTTTCTTGAAACAAGAATATCGGGCAAAACAAATCCCGGGAAAAGAACAATAACGGAAAGCAGTGAACCGGTTAAAAGATAGGCGCCCACAGTTAAAAACCCTGCCCATATTTCCTTTTTATGTAGCATCTTTAAAGGGTCGGTATCTTCCGGCCTGCCTAGCAAAATATACATTTCTTCAAGTTTTTTATTCTGTCCGCATTTTCTGGCCAAAAAAATATCCAATCTATCAATAAAGGTTCCGTTTGGATTTAATTTATTAAAAATTGATAATTCCTTTTGTTCTAAATCTTGAGCGCTTCCTATGGGATTAATAACTTCTTTCGGCGGAGAAAAAAACCTCTGCACAAAAACAAAAGTAGCGAGACTTCCTATAAACGCTGTAAGCGTAAGCACAATATTCATTATATCCATAATTTCCTTGCCTCAATCGCAACGCAAAAAATTCATAAAAACCGCTAATAAAAATACCAATTGCTTTTTTTGTTTCTTTCTGTTCCCTGCTATCTAATTCCTAATAGCCTTGTTGCCTAATAGCCTTGTTGCTAATTACCTTGTCGCCTAACCATTTATACTCTTATATTACCCAAACTGGAAACTATTTTCATTCCTATTCCGGCCCATACGATACAAAAAATCAAAGTTATCGCTCCGAGCGGTTGAAAATAAAATTTTGCCATGGTTTCGGGTTGAAACATAAACATAACGGCAAACATTATCCACGGCATTATTCCCACCACTATTGATTGTATTTTTTGCTGAGCTGTTAAGGCTTTTGTTTTCTCCTCAAGCTTGCTTTCTTCCCGTATATCCACTACTATTCTTTCAAAAACCTTAGTAAGATTTCCCCCCATCTGCCGCTGGAGAATAATGGCCCTTATCATATAGGACAACATTTTGCTGGCCACTCTTTCTTCCATCACTCCTAAAGCTTTTTCAAAAGACATACCGAGCTGATAATTCTTTATGACAAGTCCGAATTCATCAGATATGGGAGGCATCAAGTCTTTTGATACCATTTCAAAGCCTTGAACAATATCAAGGCCGGACCTTAATGAATTAGAAAGAAGAATAAGCGCATCCATTAATTGAGTGTCAACTTCCTTTCCTCTTTTAGCTTTCATATGAGCTAAAACCCATGCCGGCATATGCAGACCCATGTAGATACCGACTCCTGTAAGAATAATAAATCCAAAAAAACTGAATGTTAGAAGCCCTAAAAAAGCAAAAATTCCGACAGGAACCGCTATAAGATAGTGAATCTTGATATCAACAAATTGCCGCGCAAAATCTGATTTCCACTTGATCGCTTTTTTGGAATAATCAGCCACCATTTCATCCGTTTTCTTTTTATTCATAGAAAAGAACATTCTCACGGAAAGAAAAACCAGCGCCATTCCCAATATGGTAAGGGCGAAACTAATCACTTTTTCACTTAAAGGGATAGGCTCTACAGGCGTCCATTTTCTCGGACTTCTAAAAAGATGCTCAAAAGAATCCTGAGATAAAACAGCTATGGCGGCAACGGAATCGGAATATTGCCGAATATCGGAACTGGATATGGCGTCGGCAATACTTTCCATTTCTCTTAGAATGAGATTAAAAGTCGGAATGATGGATCTTCCGCGGCCGTCCATAGAATCAAAAAGCCGCGCGCGATAAATCCTATCCAATGACATTTGAAATCTTATTCTTATATCAGCATACTCTTTTATAAGTAAAGCCGGCTGTATATCGGCGCCTTCAAATTCCGCGGGGAAAGTCTTTTTACTAAGATTTAGGAATTCATATATAATGGAGACGGCAGTCTGCCACATTGCGGCTTCCGAGATATCGCCTTCTTCGGGATCACGCCAAACCTTTTTAGCCAGCATGGCATTCGCCGATTTATCAAACCATTTCGGCATAAAAATATCCGATGAAACGCCGTTACATTTCATTTTGTATTTGGCAAGATTAGGATCTCTATCGGGGGCGAGATAGTAATAAAACAATTGCGCTTTTGTGGCGGCGCATGAAATTTCGCCCATTTGCCTTTTATTGAAAACTGCGGCATTACAATATCCGCCCGATAAACCCGTTAAAAAGATAAAAACTAAAAATTTATTTTTAATCATAATTTTTACCATCACAAAAACAGTGGGAAAAAGATTATATCCTTATACAGTGATAAATAAAAGGGAGTTTCCTTATTAACTTATTTCCCCTATTTCCATTATCATCATATTCCCATATTTACGCCGTTTCTTACTTCTTGCCTCTTGCTTCTGTCCCGATATACATCAGGACATCACGGGCATGTCATGGGCATGGTCATGGGCATGGTCATGGGCATGGTCATGGGCATGGTCATGGGCATGGTCATGGGCATGGTCATGGGTTTATCCCATGATTTATCCCATGATTTATCCCATGATTTATCCCATGGTTTATCCCATGATTTATCCCGTGATGACTTCTTTAGCAAAGCTTCGCTTTGCTACTATAGCAACAAAATAGTTTTGCATCATCTCAAGATGGTTTTTCCGCCGATTTGTTTGGAGGAAACTATTCCTTATTCCTTGTTGCCATGTTGCTAATAACCTTGTCGCCTTACTACTGTCTTGACCGCTCCATTTTTTGAGCATCCGTCCAAAATAAATCTACAGGCATATCAATACCGCTGGTTTTAAAGTCTTTAAAAAACTTTGGAGGCTCTCCGACCGCCTGAAATATGCCCTCCACTTTCCCATTACGGTCTATGCCTGTTTGCTTATATTTAAATAAATCATGCGTCAAAATCTGATTTTCTTCTCTTCCCGTAATTTCGCTAATAGCGGTAATCTTTCTCGTGCCGTCAGAAAATCTTGTAAGCTGAATAACTATATGAACAGCTGAAGCTATCATTTCTCTCAAAGCCCAAATGGGCAAATCCGCCCCCGCCATAAGACACATTGCTTCAAGCCGTGTTAAAGCGTCGCGAGGAGTATTGGCGTGAATAGTGGCGAGAGAGCCCTCATGACCGGTATTCATAGCTTGCAACATATCCAAAGCCTCAGAGCTTCTTACTTCTCCGACTATTATTCTGTCAGGTCTCATTCTCAAACAATTCTTAACAAGATCTCGTATGCTTACCTCGCCCTTGCCTTCAATATTGGGAGGACGGCTTTCAAGTCTAACCCAATGCTCCTGCTGAAGTCTCAATTCCGCGGTATCCTCAACAGTAATAATTCTCTCATCTTCCGGTATATAACCTGACAGCATATTTAAAAAAGTGGTTTTACCGGTGCCCGTTCCGCCGCTAACTATTATATCTTTGCGCAATTTAACACAAGCTTTTAAAAACTGCACGGCATTGGCGGTAATACTCCCCTTTTTAATAAGCTGTTCGTCGGTAAAAGGTTTTGCCGAAAACCGTCTTATGGTAAGAGTCGGGCCTGAAACGGCAAGCGGAGGAATAATCGCATTCACACGAGAGCCGTCTTTAAGTCTGGCATCCACTAGAGGAACGCTCTCATCTATTCTTTTTCCAAGCGGCGCCACTATCCTTTTTATAACTTGCATAACCTGATCATTGTCCCTAAACCTATGCTTTGTCAGTATAAGTTTTCCGGCTTTTTCTATAAAAACCCTGTCAGGAGAATTAACCATGATTTCGGTAACATCGGGATTACGCATTATTTCTTCAAGCGGGCCAAGACCAAGTATTTCATCTAAAAGTTCATCTATAAACTTTATGCGCTGGTCTCTCGTAAGTTTGATATCTTTCTCTTTCTGCAGAAGATTATTGATAATGGAATCAACCTTCTTTTTTACTTCTTCATTTTCCTTGGTATCTTCGGAAATTTTTATTCTTTCGAGTTCAAGAGCCGCGACCACATCTGTATGAAGCCTCACTTTAAGATCCTCCCAAAAAGGAGATACTTCTGTTTTATCTGCTCGCTGTCCCGTTGAACCCTGCTTGCCTATAGCTTGCGAATTCTCTCTTTCAAGCGGCCTCCATAACATATCGGAGCCATGTGAAAATTCCTGCGCCGAAATATTGGTTGTCCATTGTTTTTGAATAGGCTCTGTCTCGTCTATTTTTCCAAGAATAACTCTCAGCATCTTTATCCATTGCGAATTGGGATGTTCGGTTATAAGTATTTTATTTTGGTTTGAGCAAACCGCAAGATTATCTTCCCAAGGCATAAAGGCTAAAATTTGTTTATTCATCTGTTTAAAAATCTTTTCAAGCTCTTTCGGAGTCACCGCGCCGGGAAAATCAAAAAAATTAACGACAATGTCAAATTTGCCCGTTGAAAAATGCAAATTATTTATCTCCCTAAACATCTGGCTGGTAGAATTAATATTGGCGACATTGGGATTGGTAACCCAAAAAACATTATCCGAAATATCAAAAGCAAAAACCTGCATCGGGAAATAAGAATCAACATCTATAAAAATATCAAAATTTTGAGAAAGCTTTGAAAAAATAGGCAGTATTAAATCAGGCGCCATCCTGGCAATATCCGATCTTTTGCCGGCAAGCGGCAAAACTCCCACTCCCCATTGCGACAATGGAATCTTTCCTTTCAAAAGAGAGCCCAAACTGCTTAAGGATTCACGGCCGGTAAGCTTTATGATTTCACTTATGGAAGGCGGATTTTTTATATCCAAAAAAGCGGCTTGATCCGAAGCGCATGAAGGATCCAGAGGAACAATAAGAACATTTCTTTTCTGATAATTTGACCATGCCAGAGCCGCATTTAAAGCAATTGAAGTTTTTCCGACACCTTCTTTCGGGCCGGAAAATGTTATAACTCTGGGCAAAAGAGGTTTCTCATTCATAATTAAATCCATACAACAATTATTAGAAATCAGAGGTCAGAGGTCAGAAATCAGATGTATAAAGAATATCCTTATGAATCTTGCTTCTGTCCCGATATACATCAGGACATCACGGGCATGTCATGGGCATGGTCATGGGCATGGTCATGGG
>JAKLQJ010000222.1 GCA_022013385.1 Elusimicrobiota bacterium | reverse complement strand
CCCAGTTTAAACGCGGAGTCTGCAGCGGAAGGAGCAATTGAAGAGATGCCGGTGGTTTTAATGGCCGTCGGCGCCGATAAAACACGCCGCCTTTCTGCGCTCATGGTAGCGCGCATTTTCTCAAAGCGTTCTTTTTTATCTATGAAATGCTTCAGGATGCGCTTGTGGTTTGCGGAGGTGGAGGTGGAATTGTATAGCTCGTAGAGTTTATTGGTTCTTTTATCAGCGCGGGAAATACCGCAAAAGCCGACAATTAAAACTGAAAAAATCAGGACTTTATATATAAAAATATTTTTAGCAAATCCAACCATATTTTCCTTTTTTGAAATATATATATATTTTCTGGTTTTTGGCTGTATGGCAACAAAAAAATTGTGCGCCACCTTAGTGGGTTTAGTTATTTCTTATTCCTTGGCGCCTTGTTGCCTATATGTTATTTGCTTGTTTATTCTTGTTCCCTTTAGGGGGCGAATAAGATAACTTAGTTCATTAACCCGTCATTTTAGTTCTATATTTATAACGGCGCAGGCTTCCTTTCTATATTCTATCAAATTTGAATCCAAATTTAGTTTAATTTCACAATTATTCAACGATGCTTCTTTCAAGGAATATGTGTATTTAAAAACTCCTTTTATATTTTTTGGCGCGCTGAACTCTTTAAAATCTGTTTCTTGCCCGTGTGAATCATAAACTTTTATCTGCACAATTTCGCCTATCTCGGCATTTACAAAAATCTTTCCGTTTTTACTTATTATCCTTTCTTTTTTTGTTTCTCTAAACTTCCCATCTTCTTTTAGTTTTATTTTTATCGCGGAAACTTGAGGATTTAAAACAAATTTATGCAACTTGCCCTTTTCTCTGTCTGTGATATAAAGATTGCTTTCTTTATCTAAGGCCAAAGCGTATGGTCGCTTTAAATCAAATTCCAATAATAGGTTTTTTTTCGCGTTATACTTTAATATCTCTCCGCTTTTTTCATCGGCTATATATATGTATTCGCTTGTGTCTATGCCTTTAGGCTCTTTTAAATCGTCTATGGCGTTTATCGGTTCGCCATTTTTATCATACATCAATACCTTATTATTTTTGGTGTCTGTGGCATAAATATTCCCTTGCTCGTCTATCGCGATATCAAAATATTTCTGTTTGCCGTCATCCGTTATTTCAAAAATAAAATCGGCGTTTTTATCAAATATCTTTATGCTATCTTTATCGGCAACAACGATTCTGTCAATGGATACGGCTACGCCGGTCGGTGAATGCAATTCTTTTTCTTTTTTGCCGGGTTTGGGCTTGCCTTCGGGATTGATTTTGCCTATTATTTTTATTATATTACCGTATTGATTCATTATTGCCAAACGGTGATTGTCTTGGTCCGCGATATAAATATTAAAATCGTTGTCTACTGCTATGCCTGTCGGATTTTTTAAGCCTTTTTCTTTAGTGTTTTGGTCTATACCGCTGAATTTTGCCAATATTTCGCCTGTTTGATTAAGTTTTAAAATTATGTTTTTCTGTGTGTCGGATATGTAAATATTGCCGAGCTTATCCGCCGCTGCGCCTTCTGGTTTATTCAGACCTTCTATTATAAGCTCTATTTGGGGCTTGCCTATGTAAACATTTGATATTGTAATTGTTCTGTTGCCTGCAAAATCTTCGGCTTCAAGTTTTATGCTGTAATAGCCTTGTGAATAATCTTTCGTGTTTAAGGTATAAATTTCCTTATTATTCACGGCGCTTGTACTTTCATATAAAATATTAAAATTCGATTCGGCGTTTTCGCCTTCCGCTATTTCAAGTTTATAATTCTTTAAATATTCATCTGAAACGCTGATATTTATGGATAGTTCTTTGTTGAATATTTTGTCTATGCCTTTTGATTGGGGCATGGGTGAATTGATAAGGCTTATGGGCGGCGTATTATCAATTATTATTTTCAGTGTTTGGGTTGATTCTATATTTCCGGCTATATCCTCGGCATTATAATTCAAATCATATGAACCGTCTTGCAACCTGTCATCTGTTGCCTGAAACCTTTCTACTGTAAAGGTTGAAACAAATATTCCGCCTTGAACCGGATTCCCATTCTCAAAAATTATGTCTCTGGCTTCTTGCATCTGGCTTCTGATTTCTATTTTTTGCTGTTTTACCCCCAATCCTATTCTGTCATTTAACTCCACTAAATCATCTATGCTTGTAACCGTAAAACTCGTATTTGAAGTTACATAGGTTATACCTTCACCGGTAACTGACCACTGGTCACTGATCACTGTTTTTGTCCTTGGCGGCATTATATCATGCAGTATTTCAAATTTTCCTATTGTAAATGATGAAATATTATTGTCTATGTCCGAAGCTTTGACTGTCATTGTCCAATAGCCGGATTCCAAGTCAAGCGGCATTATTTCCGCGCCGTTTTGAACCTGCATTGTTGAGCTGTCCGCAAGATAAGTTAAAAAAGCGTATGATGTCGGGTTTGGGTCTAAATCGTCAATGACTGTATATTCTATTTTTATCGGCGTTCTGCCTGCATATTTTTCGCCGGCTTTGGGCGATGTTATCGCAATTTCTGGCGGCGTTTTATCTATTACGAAAAGGGTTCCTGTGCTTATTGAAGAATTGTATTTGCTGTCGCCTTCAAATCTTGCCTGAAGTTCATATTTTCTTTTCAATGGCTTCGGCAATTCAAATTCAAAATTGGCTATTCCGCTTGATAATATCGTTTGGTCTATGGTTTTATAAGTGCCGCTGTCTTTGTACTCAAGATAAACGGTCTTAGGTTCGCTGAGCTGATTTAATATTTCTTCGCCTTCCTCATCGCTCATACCTATATTTATTATAGCTGTTGAGGGATAAATTACTTCCGCGTCAGGCTTTGATAAAACGGTGTTTTCTTTTTCTACTGTGAATGTTCCGGTAAATTCAGAGGGAAGATAATAATAGCCATCGCCGGGAAATTCCGCTTTAAACGCGTATTGCCCGGGATTAAGCAAAACTTGTTGATACGCATAGGCAATACCTTCAAAATTTGTCATTGCCGTATAAGTCGTCTGACCTATTGAATATATTACCGTTTTGCCTGAAAGTATCTCAGATATTGCTGTGAGCGTGCTTTGAAATAAAGCGTAATCTGAATACCTACCGCCAATATCGCCTGTATACATTATTTGCGAATTGGAAGGCACAACCGATATTATGGAATTGGTCGGCGTTGTTTCAGGCACGGACGGGAAATAAACAATAGCGTGATTTGAAATAACCGTCCCTTGCGGGGTATTGTCTTTTAGTTTTAATTCAACCGTAAATTTTCCGCCCTTTTTGGGCCCAAGTTCATCCACTAAAACACTTAATACTTTTGTTTCAGAATCGTAGTTGAAAGGGTAATTTGCGGGTGTCACTATATTCGCATTATAATCTATAGAATAGAAATCTTTTGCAATTATATTTGAATCGTCAAGGTATTCGCTGAAAATATCCGTTACATAAACGCCATAAGCTATGCCCTGTCCGATATTTTCAAATTCAACTGTATAAGTCATTGTTTGACCGGGGACAACTTGCCCTTCGGGGCCATACATAATATTGGGGTCTTTGGCTGTAAGAATGGAGGTTATAAATTCTTTTACGGTTTGGACATCATCAAAATACTCATCTTTAAAACCAACATCTTCTTCGCCACAGCCTGGTTTACCCAGATTATACAAGGGATTGGATATTTCATCTTTCACAAAATAAATATAAACCCTATTGTATTCAGAAAACCCAATCACATCTCTGTTCCAGCCCTTGTCATCACTATACAAAACATAGTTGAGTCTGTTTGTTGTATTAGCAGCGTATTTTATCCCTCCGTCAATATTTGAAACAATAATAGCATGTTTTCTGCGCAAATAAGGATTTTTTAAAATAATCATATCGCCTATTTTAATTTTTTGACGAAGCTCTGAAGGAACCGAGGCGCTGGTATCTATTTCTTTAGAGCTATCGGAAATTCCTTCGAGAAATTCTTCCAATTTATCTACAGTGGATATTGCCTGACAATTATCTCTATATTTGTCATCACTAAAATGTAAATTCATTTCTTTTGCATATCCACCTGCTCTTAATGCCTGCGAAACGAAATTAGCGCAATTGTTACCTGTTGGCCATTTCCCGAACCATTTATAATTTCTGTTCCAATTATTTGAATATTCTTCAATATAATCCTTTACCTTGCCATCCCTATCATAATTACCAGAAAAACACGGCGAAGATGTAAAAAAAACGATAATGGATAATGTTAAGAATTTAATATTTTTCATAGTATGCATTCAGTTTTTACATCACTATTCACAAAACTTAATTTTCCTTCCCTATACAAAGGCGCTAAAAGCTTATAATCACGCTCACCGTTTAATTTGCCTACTATACGCCATGGAATGCCATAATCAACAATTCCATCACCATTCATATCATGTTCCATCACAACATAAATATTACCACCGCTTAAAAGCCCAAAGCGTTTAGGTATATAATTTTCATACTTAAACGGAACTATAGCTTCTATTTCACCTGTTTTCGGATAATATTTCAATAAACTTGAAAAACTATTGTACACGGTAACATCTCCTGTCCACCAGCCTAAATCCCAGCCCCATTTATACATAGAAACCAAAATATAATCTTTTTCATCCGCATTACACAAACAAATCATCTTCCAATAACCGGGAGTAACCTTATTATGAAGTTTTTTAGCGTACTTTTTTAAAAAAGACCTCTCTTTCTCCGATAAAATTGAATTAGAACATTTGGCAAATAAACGCATTTTTTTAAGTTCTTCAACTTTATCGCCTTTAAATCCAATACAGAATTGCCTTGAACTAATATTTCTAAAATTTGCAGGAAGCTTAACTATGTACTCCCAAAAATAATGATCCCGATAAAATCCTTGGGGGTTGAAACGATGAGCATATCTTAATGCCAACTTATAATCACGAATCACTGCGACTTTATTTATATTTCCACAATATACAGTAATCGGATTTGGCGGCAAGAAAGAATCTTTCACAATTTTTTTAAGAACATTTAGCGGCGGTTGCCCAAGATATTTTTCATTGTTATATTTTTTGTGAATTTTTTTCAGTATAACAAATGGTTCCTTATTATTTTTGTATATCTTCCCCGATACGCCAAAATCTGTTAAAGAAAACTCCACTTGATTGAAAGTTCTTCCCGTTTCACCAACAAACACACCATCTAAAACCTCATCATTGCAAATCACCGGCTCTTTAACAAGATGTTTATCCCTCCTTGCTTGTTTAATAGCAGGATCATTGAAGTGTCCAACAATAAAAAATAAAAAAATTAAACCGCCTACTATTGCCGTTATAATTTTAATATTCCATTTCATTATAGAATTCCTCTGTTTCATCTAATGGCGTTATAACGGGCGTAATGGAAAATTTTGTGTTGGGCGCAAGACCCCATTGTGATTTGACTTGAAAATTAAATTTCATAATTGATTTGGCTTTAACTTCACCAATTGGCCAGCGAATAGTATGAAATGTTTGGCTATATTTAACATTGGAAGATGCCGAAATAAAATCATATTCTAAAGGTAACTGTACTCCTAATGTTCTGTTATAAGCTGATTTCAACCCATAATTGAAAATGTTTATTTCATAAGAAAGAGTTTGTCCAGGACTGATAGTATGTAAACCAAAAACTTTTATTTCCAAATCAGGCTCAGGCTCAAGCCCAACATCCACTCTTTCAAGATTTATAACAAAACTTTTGGGGCTTACTCCCTCGTTAAAACATCCTTGTATCAAACTAAACATCGGATTTTCTAAAATCCCGCTCATGGTATGTATATTATTCGCTGTTTTGCTTGAATACATCCAGCCCCGCGCCGTTCCCGAACTTGTGATAAAAGATGATATTGCAAAACCTTCGCCGTTATATGTGTTTTGCGCGTCGTCCACTCTTAAAAAACTTAAAAACGAATTAAAATGCCCTGTGTAATATCCGCTCATAGAGCCATTAGTGTTGCTCTGTTTTAATTTCAATCTTACAGCAGTATAATCTTGTGATTGTGAATATCCGCCAAAGCCTGTTAAATAGAGTTTTCCTGATAATGCTTGTCCCATAAGTCTTCCAAAATTTATTTTTCCGTTAAACTGATTATTTATTATCTCTCCTTCAAATGTTCCTCTTATGTCGCCTGTCACTCCCCCTTTTATATATGTCTTGTCTTCTTTATCAAATGTCATGCCTCGCAGTTCGCCGTTATAATCTATGCCATCAAGAATAGCGCTGAATTCCCCTTTCGCTATTCCTTTGCCTTGAAAAACGCCTGTTTTTATTTTTATAATCGCAAATTCATTGAAATTAAAAGTTCCGTTCAATGTTCCTGTGGTGATTATGTTCTGTATTGAGTTTTTTTGGACTGTTAAGGTTTCGGTCAGATAAGTTTCACTGCCTATGGTTTCCGCGGCTTGGGTTACAGCTATTGGCGAAGCTTCACTTATGGGTGACATGGATTTTATTTCGCCGTTTTCCGATATTGTTCCTTTTTCGCCCGAACTGCTTCCGCCTCCCCCATCCGATAATATGTTTCCGTTAAATTGTTTCGTATTATAAAAAATTCCTATTCTGCCGCCGCCTCCGCCGGCGTCTCTTCTCTGTCCTCCGTTCGCGCTTATTGTTCCGCTGCCTTCTAAATTATCGGTCTCTATATACACGCTTCCGCCTGAACCGCTTCCGCCGCAACGCGATGGATACTGTGAATTATAATCGCCTCCTACTCCGTTAGCGCTAATTTCTCCGTCTACGCGCAATATGTTTCCTACTTCCAATTTTATCAGTCCGCCGCCCGCGCCTCCGGCATAACTTCCTCTGCTTACCCCTCCGCCGCTACCCAATTCAAGCGGTTCCGTTATAGAACCGTATACCTGACCGCCTGAAACACTATCGCCTTGCCCGCCTATTCCGCCATAACCGCCTCCTGAACCATGCCATGCGTTTATGCCTTTACCAGGTCCTGTGTTTGAACCATAGCCTCTTCCATCAGCTAAGATTTTTCCTGTGGAACTTATATTGATTGAAGGGGAAATCAAGCTCAGTCTGCCTGAATCGGCGCTTCCATCATAACCGCCTACATAAAGAATGCCGTTTATTTTAATTTGATTTGTATAGGAATGGCTACCTATTAAGACATAGGTTTCATTTTGAGGGATTATTAATTCTTGGGGGGTGTCGGTAATTGTTGCGGAAAGCGGCGAAACAAAAAAAAACAAAGAAAGAAAATATTTCATAATTATTTTCCTAAAAAAGCATTACAATCTATTTATTTTTCTTTAAATTAGGCAAAAATCTTTCAGCGCCACGCTAGTTTGCTTTATGCCCGGTATCGGAATTAACGCGCCCAAGCGATAAACCGCCAAAGCCACTAAAACAAAAATTATCCTACGTTTTAAATCTTTGATTTTAAAAACATTAGCTATTTGCTGCATGCGTTCTCCTGGTTTTTGGCTGTATAGCAACAAAGAAATTGTACGCCGCTTAATGGGTTTATTTGTTCCTTAGTTTACTTAGCGCCTTGTTGCCTTGGTTTTTTCTTTTTTCTTCCGGCTTTTTTGGGATATCTATTACAATCGCCTTTCCGCCGGCTTTTTCTATTTTCTTTTTCGCTGACGCAGAAAATGAATGAGCGGTAACATTAAAAGGGGTTTTTAAATCGCCAGTGCCTAAAATTTTTAAAAGTCCGCGCCTTTTTATCAAGCCTTTGGATTTTAAAACTTCAGTATTTATATCCTTGACGCCGCTAAAAAAATTTTCAAAAATACCGACATTAATCCATGTATATTTCGTTTTGAATCTCGCATTGTTAAAACCGCTTTTGGGAATTCTCCTTAAAAGGGGCGTTTGTCCGCCTTCAAAACCGTTTCTTTTAGAACCGCCGGAAGTTGAATTCTGTCCTTTTTGTCCGCGCGTGCTTGTCTCTCCATGTCCGGATCCCCTCCCGCAGCCAACTCTTTTCTTTTTATGTATTGAACCTGTTTTAGGATGTAAATTGCTTAAACTTACCATAATAATCTCTCCTGTTTTAAACTGCCGGTTAAGACCAAGAGCAAGAAATATGCGAACGCTTTATTCCATTCCTCTAAGCTTTAAAACTTCTTCCTTGCTTTTTAAATTTTTTAAAGCTTCCATTGTGGCATAAACACTGTTAAAATAATTTCTGGTCCCAAGATTTTTAGTAAGGACATTTTTAACTCCGCCTGCTTCAAGAACCGCTCTAACTCCTCCGCCGGCTATAAGACCTGTTCCGGAAACAGCGGGCTTCATCCAAACTTTTCCGGCGCCAAAATTTCCTATTATTTCATGAGGAATACTGGATTCCAATAAAGGGAAACTAATCATATTTTTTTGGGCAACCTGGGTAGCTTTTGTGATAGCGGGCTGAACTTCATTTGATTTTCCGACACCCACACCCACAGAACCCTTGCCATTGCCGACCACGACAAGCGCGTTAAAAGAAAATCTTTTTCCCCCTTTAACCACTTTGGTTACCCTATTTATGGTAACAACTATGCTTTTTTCTTCGGCAAGAAGATCGGTATTAAAAGTTACTTCGGATTTTTTAGTTCTTTTATCCGCATTCTTATCCATTTTGGTTTCTTTAGTGTCTTTAGCTATCATTTATAATTCTCCTTAAAAAAACACTCTGTGTTTTTTTACCCCCTGTGCCTAGATTTCGCTATTTCTCGCGATTATTCCGCCTATGGCGGAACGCGAGGAATGAAATCTACGGGGGGTTATCCTCGCGCGCGTGTTTTTTTACCCCCCGTGCCTATCCCGCCACAGGCGGGATACGGGGTGTTTTATACCTTAAATAGTTACCTTATCACCTAACTAAAACTGAAGACCGCCTTCTCTCGCGGCAATAGCAAGAGCTTTTATTTTTCCGTGGTATAGTCTTCCGCCTCTGTCAAAACAAACTTTTTTTATTCCCGCTTTTACGGCGCGCTTTGCGACCAATTCGCCAACGATACGTGAAGTGGCGATATTTTTGCCCGATTTAAGGTTTTTCTCCTTCAACTCCTTATCTAAACTTGAAGCCGCGACAAGAGTCTGACCTTTTGTGTCGTCCACAATTTGCGCGTAAATATTTTTTGAACTTCTATGCACTTGCAAACGAAGCAAATGTATTCCGTTTTGAAAAAGTTTTTTTCTCGTTCTATCTTTCCTAAACTTGTATTTTCTCTGCTTGGTTATCATAATACTCTCCGGTCACGCTGTTTAGTTATTTTTTTGCGCCTGCGCCAGTTCCAGTTCCAACGCCGGCAGCGGTTTTACCCGCTTTTCTTATCACATATTCGCCTTGATATCTTATGCCGGTTCCTTTATACGGTTCGGTGGGCTTCATTCTTCTTATCTTGGCGGCCATATTGCCCACAACTTCCTTATCAAAATGAGTAAGAGTAAGAATAGTGCTTTTAGCATCAAACTTCATCGTCATTCCGGCAGGAATATCAAATTCCACGGTGTGAGAAAAACCGAGATGGAGTATAAGTTTCTGCCCTTGAACAGACCCCTTATACCCGACTCCTTTTATCTCAAGCACTTTGGAAAATTCATTGACAACGCCCTCAATCATATTGCTTATTCTTGCCCTCGCGGTGCCAAACATTGCCGATAATCTTTTATCTGACGATGAACCGTCCAAGAAAAGCTGTATTACGGAATCTTTAATATCAATATTTATGCCGAAAGGCAATTCATAAGATGACTTACCCTTAGGTCCTTCCGCAAAAAGAACTCTCTTTTCCAATTTTATTTTAACCTTATCCGGAACACTAATCGGTTTTTTTCCCACTCTGCTCATAATTTTTTCTCCCAAAAAAATAGTTTCAAGTTTCAAGCTTCAGGTCACATGCAACTTGTAACATGAGACTTGCAACTCCCGGAACAATAGCCTATGGCTTCCCGCTTTAGCGGGGTTTACCACACATGGCAAAGAACTTCTCCGCCAACTCTCTCCTTCCTTGCATTGCGATCAGTCAATAATCCTTTGGAAGTAGATAAAATAGTTACTCCGAAAGCCGCTCTAACCTTGGGAATATTGTCATGAGATCTATAAACCCTTAAACTGGGCTTTGAAACTCTCTTTAAGCCTTTTATAACGGGTTGCTTATTTTTTGTATATTTTAGAGTCACCCTTATAACTTTTCTTTTGGCAGTTTTCTTATTAGCTTCAACAGATACAAGCTTATAATTTGAAGCAAAACCTTCTTCCACAAGAATTTTCGCTATCCCGGCTTTAAAAGTTGAAAAAGGAATATCAACCTTTTCCTTGGTCTTAGCATTGGCGTTTCTTATTGATGTCAGCATATTGCTTACCATATCCATATTTCACCTCTTGGAAGTTCATATTCTTCTTGGCCGTTTTCTATGAAGAAATTGACCTTCAAAATATTTTAATCACTTTTTAATACTCTAAAACTTTTATTCTTTCCGCTAATCGGACCCGCCGATGCATAGTGGGCAAAACGCTAAAACCTCCACCCCGGTTTACCAACTTGATTTTTTCAAACCGGGAATAAGGCCATCGTGAGCCATCTTCCTCATGCATATTCTGCAAAGGCCGAAATCTCTATAATACCCTCTTGGTCTTCCGCATATTTGGCATCGGTTTCTATGCCGCGTTGAAAATTTTTGCGGCTTACGCATCTTAGCCATCCAAGCATATGTAGCCATAATTATTTACTCCTTAATAAGTTCCGTTTAATACTAGTCTAAAGTTTAGAGTTTAAATGCCAAATGTCATAACATCGTATACACTTCTTAGTACCACTAGCTGTGTCATAACATCGTATACACTTTAGCAAAATTCCTTAACAGATATTTTGTCTTTTACAGCCTCTCTCAATTT
>JAKLQJ010000221.1 GCA_022013385.1 Elusimicrobiota bacterium | reverse complement strand
TTACTGATTACTGGTTACTGATTACTGATTACTGGTTACTGATTACTGGTTACTGATTACTGGTTACTGATTACTGGTTACTGATTACCTGTTGCCTAGTTGCCCAATTGCCTTATTACCTAGTTGCCTTGTTTCCAACCCCTGAGGTTTCTTCGAAAACCACATCTAACCAACCTCAGGGGTATTTCTGTTTACTGGTTACTGATTACTGATTACTGTTTACTGGTTACTGATTACTGTTCACTGATTACTGTTCACTGATTCCCTTGTTACCTAATAGCCTATTTGTTTTTCTTTATTGCTTTTAAAATTGAATTTCTTTCTTGTACATTAAAGAACCTTAGCAAAGTGAAATATATGAGTATTGAGGAAACAATGGTAATTAGCGTTGCCGGAATATGTCCGGTTGATAAAAGCATAAAGGAGTTTAAATATTTGGCAAATATTCCCATAAAAAGCGAAGCCGGTATTATTTTGCCTAGAAATATCAATGTGTTTTTTTCTATTATCCCCATACCGGAAAATTTTTTATTCAGAGCTTTTAAAAATAAGGCGGCGGCGAGCAAAGAGGTTATGGATGTGGCAAGAGTAAGGCCGCCCGCTCCCATATTTTTCGCGAATAAGAAACAGAGCGCGGTGTTTAGAATCATTTGAAATGCCGTTATCTTCAAAATAAATTTTATATCGCCGGCGGCATAGTAAGCCGCGCTTACTATTTTGTTTATGCCATAGCCCAGAAGACCTATGGAAAAGAAAAATAAAACCTCGGCCGTAAGCTGACTTTGCTGATGGGAAAATTGTCCGTGTTCAAAAAGCGTTCGGACAATGGGGAGAGCCAATGCCAATATGCCCGCTGTCGCCGGAGCCAAAATCATTACGGTTAATTTAACGGAAAAATTAAAAGTTTTTTTAAATTCTTTTTTTTCATGAAGCAGTAAATTTTTTGAAAAATCGGGCAAAGCGACTTGCGCCGCGCTTACGGCGAAAAGAGCGAGCGGAAAATGTATTATTCTTGCCGAATTATATATGGCCGTCACCGAGCCGGATTCCATAAAACTGGCGAAAATGGTATTTATAAACATGGCGATTTGATCTTGAGCTATGCTTAATACGGCAGGCGCCATCATCGCTATTGCCGGAATAATTTTTGGGTTTTTAAAAGGGTTAATCCATTTAATAAAGTAAAGTTCTTTTTTTAATAGAGGAAAAAGAGCGATGCATTGGATTAGCCCCGATAGAGAGGCAATTGCGGCAAGCAGAAGTAATTTTTTTTCCAATTCGAGCGCCGATAGAAAGCCCAAATTCAAGGCGGTTAAATATCCGATTATGATAATTGAAAATATAGCCGGAGCGAGAGCGGGCGCGAAAAATTTTTTAGAGACATTTAAAGCGCTTTGAAAAACGGCCGCCAAAGTCACAAATATTATATGAGGCATGAGAATGGCTGTTAAAAACACCGTCAATTCATATTGCGCGGTATCCTTAAGAAAACCATAGGAGATTAGTTTTACCAATTCATATCTGAATATTATTGCGAGAGCGCATAACACAATTGAAATTCCTACGGAAAATATTAATATCGCGCTAAAAAAATTCACAGCCTTTTCATGGCTTTCCGCCTTTTCTTTCGCCAGTATCGGAACTATGGACGCGTTTAATGCTCCTTCGCCCACGGTTCTTCTCAGCAGATTTGTTATTCTAAAAGCGGCATAATAGGCATCCGATAATTTTCCGCCTCCGAAGATAAAAACTATCATGGCATCCCGCGCGAAGCCTAATATTTTGGAAATAAGGGTGGCCAAAGAGAATCCCAGCACATTTTTAATGAATATTGGGGTTGATTTTCTGTCCATAGATTTAATAAACTGTATTTATATGGCTAAATTAAAAACAGGACGACATACAAGCGCGATAAAGGCATGGCGCCAGTCTGAAAGCAGCGCCGCTAAAAATAGAGGCGTTAAAGCTAAAATAAAGCTTGCGGTTAAAGAGCTTGATTCTTGTGTCGCTAAACAGGATATCGAGGCCGCCCAGAAAGTTTTGCCGAAAATTTATTCGCTTTTAGATAAGGCATCTCAAAAAGGCGTTATTCATAGGCAAGCGGCTTCAAGAAAGAAATCAAGATTGTCAACCCGCGCTAAAAAAGTCGTTGAAAACCCTTCCGTAATAAAAAAATAGCGATTAAAAAATTTCTTGTTTTGCTTAATTTCTAAATCGCTTAGTTTTTGTTGTGTTATTTTGCGCGTAAAATTCCGTAAATAATCTGTTTTAAGGTTATTGCGGGATTTTTATTTTTTGATGTTTTAAATAATGCTTCCGCTTCCAGACATCTGTTAATATTTTTAATGAGAGCATTTTTAGAAAAATTCATAGCCGCTTTGTCCAAGTAATAGTACTGTCCCTTGCTCACGCCGGCGGCATAATGTATGTTTTCTGCCTGCATGCCGGAGTTTGATAATATTTTTATTTTTAGCAGTTTCTGCAAACTTGAAGATATCGTGTAAATAATTATCAAGGGTTCCATTCCTTGTTCCGTTAAACTATCTATGATTTCAATCGCCTTGTCTTTATCTCCGGCTTGAATAGCCTTTGAAAGTTCAAAAGGATTTTGATCTTTTGAGAACCCTATTGATTGCAGAGCGTCCTGTTCATTTAACGGAGTTTTTTTGCCGTGATGATAAGCCAAAAGCTTATCTGCTTCATTTTTTAAGGTTGCAGCGTCCGTTCCCGCTATTTCAATTACAATTTCAATAGCCTGAGACAATATTGAATTGCCCTCTTTTTCTATTTGAGCGCGTAAAAAGTTTTGAGCTTCATAAACGCTGAATTTAGCGAAGTTTACAATAATTCCGTCACTTGAGTTTTTTGCTATGGGATCAGAGGCGGCGGGTTTTTTATCCGAAATTAAAACAAGGCAAGTTTCGGGCGAAGGATCTTTAAGATAGTTTTCAATTTCCGAAAGTTCATTTGCTTTGGTTTTTTCAATACCGTCCAATGTAATCATTCTAAAATCTGAAAATACGCTGGGTGTATTGGCTTCAGATAATACATTTGAAATATCCGCCTCCGGTAGGCTATATTTGGAAAAATTAAAGGCATCGGGTTTGATAATATCTTTGAGTTTTTTGACTGCCTCTTCTTTTAATATTCTTTCTTCTCCCAAAAAATAATATACATTTTTGATTTTGTTTTCCGACCAGTTTGAAAAAAGTTCTTTTTGGCTTATTTCTTTCATTTATTTTAATCTATGCCACTTGCCTCGTTAGAGATAGCCCGCCATATGCCCGGTGTTTAGATTCCTGCGGGTGTAGAATTTGTGGGGGTGGAAATTTTAATATCCGACGGTATTTTTCTTGGGGACGCGCTTGTAGCCGAACCAAATCCTTCCGTAGTGCGTTTTACAATATCTTTCGCTATCATTTCCCATAAAAATTGTCTGGCGGCTTCTTCCGTTATTCCTCCCGGCAAAAATGGAGCGGAATAAATTTTGGTGGCCTGCAAGGCGGGTTCTTCCCATAAATAAGTATTGCGCGGTTTGTCCAAAAACTTGACCGAGACAATAACATTCAGTTTATATACCGTCGGAACCATATTTACGTCATACTGTATCGGGGTGAGAATATAATGTTTTATTTCGCCCACGATAATTCCTTGAGCGTCGTTTTCCGTTACAATGGCATGTTCTCCGTTTTTTAAAAATTCATCGGTAACTTTGAGCGTTAATTTTTCTTCCAATCCAAATTGATGAGTTTTATTATCGAATGTTTTTATGGACAGCTTTTTTATATGCTGAGGAATTTTCTGTTCCGCCGGTTTATATATTATGTCCGAAGATGAACATGCCGTCATTAGCGCGGCTATAAGGATAAATATTGTTTTGTTCATTCTATTGCCCCCTTTTTACTGCTGTAACAACAAAGAAGTTTCGCAACTTTAGAGATTTGGCGCTCAGAAGTTTAATGCTGTTCCTTGTCGCCATGTTGCTAATTACCTTGTTGCCTAACGACTATGCTGACAAGCCGTTTTGGAACGATTATGAGTTTTACTATTTCTTTTCCTGATAAATGCTCTTTGACGCTTTGCTTTGCCAGTTTTTCAAGTTGTTCTTTTTCAATGGTTTCTTTTACATGTATTTTCGCTTTTATTTTGCCGTTAATTTGAACGGGTATTTCCAATTCTCTTTCAGATATTATCTTATCATCCGCCGCGGGCCAGACTTTATTAATTAAATTATCGGCTTTTCCTGATCTTTCCCATAATTCATCGGTAATATGTGGGGCAAACGGATGCATGATTGTCAGAAAAATTTCAAAATCTTCTTTTGAAATTTCCTTTTCACTGAAATTATTGAAGTATATCATCAGCGCCGATATGGCGGTATTGAATTTTAAGTCTTCAATATCTTCAGTAACTTTTTTTATGGTTTGATGTCTTAAAATAGCAAGTTCTTTATCGTTAAGAGCCGTTTTAATGGAATTATCTCTAATATTATCCGCGCATTTAATTCCCTATCGCCATATTCTTTTTAAAAATCTATAAATTCCTTCAATGCCGTTAATGTCCCACGGTTTTGCCATTTCAAGCGGTCCCATGAACATTTCATACATTCTAAAGGCGTCCGCTCCGTATTTTTCAATAATCTCGTCGGGATTAATAACATTTTTTTTAGATTTTGACATTTTTTCCACAACGGGCTTTATTGTTTCGCCGGTTTCTTTCAATACAGCCGTTCCATTGTCTTTAATGTCCAATTGAGAATATTGTCTATAAATTCCCCTTTTATCGCAATAAGCGTAAGAGAGTATCATTCCTTGATGAACCAGTTTTTTGAAAGGCTCTTTTTCGCTGACAATGCCCATGTCATAAAGAACTTTATGCCAAAATCTGGCGTATAAAAGATGTAAAACTGCATGTTCCGCCCCGCCTATATATAGATCCACGGGAGACCAAAGTTTTTCAATTTCGCCTGAAACAAATTCCTTTTTATTGAGCGGGTCCATAAACCGCAAATAATACCAGCAAGAGCCCGCCCATTGCGGCATGGTATTTGTTTCGCGTTTTGCATGCCCATGGCATTTGGGACATTTTACATTTACCCACGAGTCGATGTCGGCTAAAGGGGATTCTCCCGTACCCGTCGGCTGATATTTTTCCGCTTTTGGCAGAAGGACGGGCAAATCTGTTTCATTTACAGCTACCGCGCCGCATTTATCGCAATTGATAATCGGTATGGGTTCGCCCCAATAGCGCTGCCGGGAAAATATCCAATCCCTTAATTTGAAATTTATTTTCGGCTGTCCCGCGTTTTTACAGACGAGAAAATCTATTATCTTCTTTTTTGCTTCGGGGGTTTTAAGACCGTTGATTAGTTCCGAATTTATGGAAATGCCTTCCCCGCAATAAGCTTTTGATGCATCCCAATCTTTAGGGGACTTGACGACATTGATTATGGGAAGATTAAATTTTTGGGCAAATTCATAGTCTCTTTCATCATGCGCCGGCACCGCCATTATCGCTCCCGTGCCATAGCCAAGAAGAACATAATCCGCTATCCATATAGGGATTTTTTTATCGTTTAAAGGGTTTATGACATAAGAACCGATGAATACTCCCGTTTTTTCTTTCTGCAGTTCCGTTCTTTCCAAATCGGATTTTCCCGAGGCTTTTTGTTGATATATTTTTACTTCGTTCTGTTTGTCCGGAGAAACTATCTTTTCAATAAGAGGATGTTCAGGAGCCAAGACCATATAGGTGGCTCCATAAACGGTGTCCGGGCGCGTGGAAAAAACAGGAATAAAATTATCGCTGTTTTCAAGTTTGAAATGTATCTGCGCTCCTTCTGACCTGCCTATCCAGTTTTTTTGCATAGACATTGTTGAATTGGGCCAATCGAGGCCATCCAAATCATTTAACAGTCTGTCCGCGTATTTAGTTATTTTGAGTATCCATTGCCGCAAATTCTTTTTTTCCACAGGAGACTGGCATCTTTCGCAAGAACCTTGAAAAACTTCTTCATTGGCAAGTCCGGTTTTGCATGAGGGACACCAATTTATCGGGATGGTGTCTTCATAAGCCAGGCCTCTTTTGAATAATTGAATAAAAATCCATTGCGTCCATTTATAGTAATCGGGGGAAGTTGTATTTATTTCTCTTTCCCAATCATAGCACAGACCCAATGAATTAATCTGGCGTTTAAAATTGTCTATGTTTTTTTGAGTGGTTATTTCGGGATGCACGCCGGTATTTATGGCATAATTTTCGGCCGGAAGGCCGAAAGCGTCCCAGCCCATAGGGTGAAGGACATCAAAGTTATTCATTTTTTTAAATCGGCATATAATATCCGACGCCGTATAGCCTTCGGGATGTCCGACATGCAGGCCTTCTCCCGATGGATAAGGAAACATATCCAAACAGTAAAATTTTTTTTTGTCGGGCTTTACGGGCGATTTAAAAAGTTTTTTATCTTTCCAAATTTTTTGTTGTTTTTTATCTATATCCGCAAATTTCGGTATTTCTATTATTATTGGTTCCATGCTTTCCTCATAAAAACTATTTTACCAGATTAGACATATTAAAAACAGTGAATACAGGGATAATCAGGATTAGGGTAAATTGGACAACTACAAAATACCGTGATTAGGGTTAAGAAATACCTATAAATTGGAATGGGTCTTTGGGGTAAAATAATGGGCCAAAAAACTTTATTTTTTAGGTCTTATGACTCTTATGCAATTGACCAGTGTGGTGTAATATATAGGTGTTGGAGTAAGTTTAGGGAATAAAAATAATGTATGAATTAAGGAGATACAATGAAAGGGTTATATACATTTGCAATAGTTGTGGGTTTTACAAGCATGGCGATAGCGGCAAGTCTTGAGACGAATAAAATGGAAGCCGGTTCCAGATTCAATGAACAAAAAATAGAAACGAAGATGGACAATAGCAATATTGCGCCGGTTCAGATGGATATTGAATTTGCTGAAGTTAAAGCAGCGCAATACAATGCTGAAGCTAAGGATTTTAGCCGCTTAGCTACAAAAAAACCATCTGCTTTGGTTGCTAATAAAGGCGATGGAGAAAAGAAGGATGATAAAACGAAAAAGAAAAGCGGCATTTCCAGAGGTTCTATTGTATGCGGAGTTGCATTGGGAGTAGCTGCTGTGGCAGCAGCTGTTTCTGGTAGTGTTGTCGCTGGAGTGGTTCTTGGTATAGGGATATGTTTGTTTACACTTTACTTATGTTCGTAACACTTCCCATAAATAGCGTCCGTTAGGAGCCCCGTTGCATAAATCGCTTTCGTAATGTCCCGGCCAGCGGCGGGATGTAAGCCGAGTCGTAGCAATGCGAAACGAGCGGGCACTAAAAGCGCCATCATAAATACGCTTCGTAGGTGGTTAAGGCGTATGGCCATTAAACAGCCAAACAGATTATAAAAATAATAAATTTTTTAGAAGACGAAACTTTCTGTTATTTAGGGCTCTCTTTTATTTTAGGGACATACTTTTCAATATTTCCGGTTCATTCTTTTGAGTCTCTTTCCATTTAAACGGAGTGCGTTCAGTTTTTTTCATTTACATACCAATTTATCATCGTATTTCCCGGTTTTTAAATGTCTAGTAATTTGGTTGTTCATATAATTCTTCCGATTCCGTGGCGCCATAGTCGTCACGGGAAGGCATAGCCTCTTTGTTTGCGATTTTTTATGGTTGAAAAATTTGTAAAATGGTTTTAGATGAATATTCGGCAAATTAGGGAAATAAAATCAGTATTTCAATCTTATCCTTCGGTAAAACTTGCTTATTTTTTTGGCTCAAGAAACGAAAATAAAGCCGCTCCTCTCAGCGATTATGATTTCGCGATATATTTTGATAAACAAAACAAAAAGCGGATGTTTGACATCAAATTATCTATAATCGGCAAATTAACCGATATTCTTAAAACGGATAAAATTGACCTTGTGATTATAAATACGACCGAAAAACCTGATTTAAAGTTTTTTATTATTAATGAAGGAACACTTTTATATAAAAAAGAACCGTATAAAATTTTAGTGGAGCCGCAAATAATGAATCAATATTTTGATTTTAATTTGAGTTTAAAGCGGAATGGTTTAACCCAATGACTAATGCTAAAGTGATAGAAAATAAAATAAGCTCTGTTAAAAAATACCTCAAAATCCTTGAACGATACAGAAAATATTCAAAAGAAGAAATAAAAGGAGATGTGGATATAAAAGGGATGATTGAGAGATATCTTTATTTGGCGGTTCAATCAACTATAGATTTGGCGGAGGCTCTAATCTCTTTAAAAAATTTTCGCAAACCGACCACGATGGGTGAAGCTTTTCGGATTCTTTATGAAGAAAAAATAATATCGAGTCCGTTGAAAGACAGATTAACTAATATGGTTGGCTTTAGAAATATTTTGGCGCATGATTATGAAGAAATGAATTATGATATTTTATATGATATTCTTCACCACAGCGTAAAAGATATAAATAAATTTTTAGCGCTAATTCCTTAAAAACATTTTTGCCTTTACCACGCTGCGAGGCGGAAGATGAGTTTTATCCTTTAAAGTATCTTTTGATATAAAATTCGGTTTTTTTATCCATTGCCGCTTTTTCAGCTTTGGTTCCGTCTCCCATGCCTTTTAAATGGAGACAGCCGTGAACCGCGAGTATAGCCAATTCTTTCAGCAATGAATGTTGCAATAATTCGGCTTGTTTTTTTGCTTGGTCCACGCATACAAAAACATCTCCGAAAGACAAGGGTTCTTTAATCTTTATTTCCTTAGGATAATTGAAAGCTATAACATCGGTAACGGATATTTTTTTTAAAAATTTTTTATTTATTTTTTTTATTTGAGCGGCATTTACGAATATAATGGATGTTTCGGAGTTTTTATTTCTTACGCTTTTTAAAGCTTCTTCGCTTATTTTTTTCAGTATTTTTATTTTTGATTTTATACCGACAGGTATCGGAGTTTTAAAAAAGAGAGATATTTTCACCCTACCACCTGTTTGCTCTGCATAGCGGAGCTTTTGTATTTTATGATGGCGCTTATAGCGCCATAAACAGGTGGTAGGGTCATTTTTTGGCTTCTTCATACTTATCATATGCTTGGATTATGGATTTTACCAAAGAATGCCTGATTATATCTTGGTCCGTGAATTTTACGAACTTTATGGTTTTGATGTCTTTTAAAATTTCGCATATTAGCACAAGTCCTGATTTGTTTTTTTCTTTTAAATCAATTTGAGTGACATCGCCCGTTATCACTATTTTTGAAAAAACTCCCATCCTGGTTAAGAACATTTTCATTTGTTCGGGCAATGTATTTTGCGCTTCATCAAGGATTATAAAGGCATTTTCCAATGTCCTTCCTCGCATATACGCGAGAGGAACGGTTTCTATAATATTTTCATCGCGAAGCGCTCTGAATTTTTCCGCGCCCAGAAGCGCATAAAAGGCGTCATAAAGAGGTCTGAGATAAGGATAAACCTTATCTTCAATATCGCCGGGTAAAAACCCCAAATTTTCTCCCGCTTCAACTATTGGGCGCGTGATGATTATTTTTTTAACGCGATTTTCTTGAAGATATTTTAAAGCGCAAGCGGCGGCGAGAAAAGTTTTGCCTGTTCCTGCAGGGCCTATTGATATTATCATGTCTAAAGATAGAATATCTTTGATATATTGTTCTTGATTTCTGCTTCTGGGGAAAATAAGTTCGCCGTATTCAGTTCTATAAACGGCTTTTTCCGGCAAGTTGATATCTTTATTGAGAATATTTGTTTTGCTTGGAAACGCCAAGTCGCTCGCCGAGCGATAGTCGTTTATGTTTTGGCGAATATAACGGATGGCTTTATCCGTGTTTGAATTGGAGCCTCGCAGGGTAAGCATTACCGTTTCATCTTTGCGGCTATGTCTTACGTATATTGAAATTTTTAATTTTTTTTCGAGAAGTTTGAGATTTGAGTCTTGATGTCCTAAAACGCAAATAGCCTCTTCGGTTGTTTTCAGCAAGAATTTTTTTGTATTCATATTAGTTAGGCAATAAGGTAATTCGGCAACATGGTAATAAGGAACAGCGATACAGCGCGACAGTCATACAGCGATACAGCGATGCAGCGATACAGTGATACAGCGATACAGCGATACAGCGCGACAGTGATACAGCGATACAGCGCGACAGCGATACAGCGCGACAGTGATACAGCGATACAGCGATACAGCGCGACAGTGATACAGCGATACAGCGATACAGCGATACAGCGATACAGCGCGACAGCGATACAGCGATACAGC
>JAKLQJ010000220.1 GCA_022013385.1 Elusimicrobiota bacterium | reverse complement strand
GATATTAGACGGAATGTCAAGACCTAAAGTGTTATTCGTGGCACCGCACTTTTTGAAAATTTACAGAGGCTCTCCAATGAAGAGGAACAAAAAACGGCTCCCAACTGTAGAAGATGAGTCAGGCAACCCTCCTTACGGTAACAAGCTTAGGAAAGGCAACAAGTTAATTCGGCAATCCCATCCCCCTCTACGACCCTCCACTACGACTTCTTCGCCAAGTAGTATTGGCGAATATGGCGGGACAACAAGGAACAGCTTCCCCTGCAACCAAAAAATTCTGAATAGCCAATTAACTATAGTTGCAAAACTTTTTTGTTAAGATAGAGGCTTTTTTTGTCGCAATAGATTTAGGCGGTATATTTGGCATCGGATTGAAAGCATAGAGCGGAGATGGTAATGTTAAGGATTTTGGTATGGAGTATTTTTGTATAATTCAATGTATAGGAATTTTAAAGTGTAGCCGCAGCCCCTTCCGCCAAAACAGCGGACAAGTGGGCTGCCTAGTTTATTTATGAAATTAAGCCTGATATCTAAACCAATTATCGGTTGTTCATGGCGCTCCCGCCAAAGGCGGGATAAATAGAACTGAATAGCCAATTTAAAAAAGCGCTTGATTTGATTGAAAACACTTCAAAAAGCGTTTTTATTACCGGCAGGGCCGGTACGGGCAAATCCACTCTCCTTAGGTATTTTCGCAGGCATACATCAAAAGATGTTGTTGTCTTAGCTTCAACGGGAGTAGCGGCTTTAAATGTGGGCGGTGAGACAATCCATTCCTTTTTCGGCTTTAAGCCCGATATTACTACTGATAAAGTGAAAAAGTTGAAGGGAGCAAAAAGTCGGTCCTTTAAAAAAATAAACACTATAATCATAGACGAAGTTTCAATGGTAAGAGCGGATTTATTGGATTGTGTTGACGCTTTTTTAAGATTGAACGGCAGGGAACCCAATAGTTCTTTCGGCGGCACGCAAATGATATTTATCGGCGATTTATATCAACTGCCGCCGGTAGTTTCTTTCAAGGAAAGAGATTTTTTCTCTCGACATTATTCGGGGCCGTATTTTTTTGATGCCGATGTTTTTGAAGATTTTGAAATGGAATTTATTGAGCTTGAAAAGATTTACCGCCAGAAATCAAAAAGCTTTATTTCAGTTCTAAATGCTATAAGAGATAATTCCGCGGGTATAAAAGAATTATCCGTTTTAAATTCGCGCGTAAACTTAGGTTTTAATCAAGCCTCCGCATCAGAGCGAATTATAAATCTTGTAACCACAAATAAGACTGCTAATGAAATAAATAGGGAGCATTTGAATCGGCTCGGTGGAGAAGAATATATTTATATTTCCGATATAGACGGTGAATTTTCCTCGCGGTCTTATCCCACCGATGAAGAACTTTTTCTCAAAATTGGCGCGCAGATTATGCTTTTAAATAATGATTCTTTGGGAAGATGGGTAAACGGTTCCATAGGCGAGATAGTGAATATTGTTAAGGATTTAAAGGGAGGCGGAGACAAGATTGTGGTTATGCTTTCAAATGGCAATCTTGTTGAGGTATTGCCTTATACATGGGAGCTTTTTCATTTTAAATTTGATGATAAAACAGATAAAATCGTTTCTGAAACAATCGGTTCTTTCAGGCAATATCCCTTAAAACTTGCATGGGCGATAACCATTCATAAAAGCCAAGGTAAGACCTTTGATAAGGTTATTATTGATTTGGGACATCGCGCTTTTACCGCGGGTCAGGTATATGTGGCTTTAAGCCGCTGCGTAAGTTTAGAGGGAATTTCTTTAGCGAGACCAATTAGAAAGTCGGATATTATGACTGATAGGCGGATTAACGGTTTTATTGACGAACTTCAATGTGTATGCTCTGAAAGAGCTTTGGCTAAATTCAATGCTGGCGTTTGACACGGCGAATAAGTTTAATTATGCTGATAACTGCTTTCCTACTTGTTATTTTTAGCATATTATAAAGGATGGCACGGATAAGAGGAAATAGTATAATTGGTTGTTCGGTTGTACATCCCGCCTATGGCGGGACTAACTTCAAGGAGAATTTTATGAGTTCAAATTTACATAATTTTAAACCGCATGTCGCGCCTGAAAAACAGATGAAAGAGTTTACATTGCGCGCCGTTCTTGTGGGTATAGCATTGGGCGTTGTATTCGGCGCCGGAAACGCTTTTCTGGGATTGAAAGTCGGCATGACCGTTTCGGCTTCAATACCTGCCGCCGTAGTATCCATGGCGCTATTTAGAGCTTTTTTTAGAGGGGGAACGATACTTGAAAATAATATTGTTCAAACTGTGGCATCAACCGGCGAGTCTTTAGCCGCCGGCGTAATATTTACAATACCGGCCATGTTTTTATTGGGTTATAATCCTTCCATATTCATGATTTTTTGGCTCACACTTTTAGGAGGAGTTTTAGGCGTTTTATTCATGATTCCTTTAAGAAGATATCTCATTGTCCAGGAACATGGTAAATTGCCGTATCCGGAAGGCACCGCTTGCGCCGAGATATTGAAAGCCGGAGAAGAAGGCGGAGCCAAAGCGTGGCTTGTCGTCGGCGGAGGCGCTCTTGGCGGCGCGTATAAACTTTTAATGAGCGGGTTTCACCTATGGAAAGATGTTCCCGAGTGGACATTGCGTTTTTATCAAAGAGCCATAGTTAATCTTGAGGCAACGCCCGTATTGCTCGGCGTAGGTTTTATAATCGGTCCAAGGATTGCGGCTGTGATGCTGGCAGGCGGAGCGCTGGGCTGGTGGGTTATAATCCCGATGATAAAAATGTTCGCGGCGGGCTCGCTAATAACTGTTTATCCCGGAGCCGTTCCAATAGCTCAAATGGATTCTTGGGATATATGGTCTAAATATGTGCGGTATATCGGAGCCGGAGCGGTTGCTTTCGGCGGTTTGGTTGGTCTTGTAAAGTCAGGCCCTGTTATTTTTCGTTCTTTTAAACTTGGCTTTTCTGAAATTACAAAAGGTTTTTCTCATCGCAAAGCCATATCGCGCACGGCTGATGATTTGCCTATGAGTTGGGTTATATTCGGCTCGGCGGCTACGATTTTGCTCTTATGGATGACTCCAGGACTTGGAATAAATTTAATGGCTGTGGGCCTGGTTGTTTTGCTTGGTTTTTTCTTTGTAAGCGTAGCGTCATTGACTGTTGGTTTGGTCGGAAGTTCTTCAAATCCTGTTTCAGGAATGACGATAACCGCATTGCTCATAACTTGCCTGCTTTTTGTTTTTATGGGTTGGACGGAAAAAATTCACATGATAGCGGCCATGACGGTGGGCGCGGTTATATGCATAGCCATTTGTATTGCGGGCGATACTTCTCAGGATTTAAAAACGGGATATCTACTGGGAGCTACGCCCAAATTTCAGCAATTAGCCGAAATTCTGGCCATTCTTGTTCCGGCGGCCGCGATGGGCGGCGTGCTATATCTTCTCCATTCAACTTATGGAATAGGCGGCAAAGAACTTTCGGCCCCGCAGGCTACACTTATGGCTATGGTGGTGAAAGGCGTAATGAGCAATACCCTTCCTTGGACGCTTATTATTCTCGGAATGATGATAGGCGCCGTTGTTGAGCTTATGGGCATAGGTTCATTGCCTTTTGCTATCGGACTTTATCTGCCTGTAAGTTTAAGCGCTCCGATAATGGTCGGAGGTTTGGTCTCTCTTTTTGTTTCAAAAATGTCGGGGAGCAGGCAACAGGAGGCAGGGGACAGGCAGAAAGCTAAACAAGAAACAATGGACAGGGGAATATTGATGGCTTCAGGACTTGTGGCCGGCGACGCTTTAATGGGGATAGCCATAGCCATATTGGCGGCGACAGGCTGGGTTAAGATAGGCGGAGAGCCTATTTTCGGTTCAGGAGTAGGACTAACTGTTTTTATGGGTGTTGCAATAGTTCTTGGCGCAGCGGCATTGAAGAAAGCAAGGAAATAGCAAAAAGCAGCGCGGCAGGTAACACGCGACAGGCAAAAAATGTGTAGCCGCAAAGCGGAGCTTTGCTTTCAGGCGGCAAGCAACAGGCTAAAAACAGTATGAAGCCTGTGACATGAAGTTAATTTTTTCCGGAAAAAATTAATGACTAACATTAAAAATTGGTTAAAACTTGCGCGGCTTCCTTTTTATAACAGCGCGATATTCCCGTTTATCCTTGGAATTATAATTTCCGTTCAAATTGAAAAAACTTTCAGTTGGCCGGTTTTTATTTTTTCTATTTTGGGTTTATTATTCATTTTACTGGCGACTCATTATGTGGGGGAATATTTTGATTTTGAAGTTGACGCTCTTTCGGCTAAAATGGAAAAAAATAAATTTTCCGGCGGCAGTCAAGTTTTGCAAAACGGCGGGATATCCAGAAAAAATGTTTTAATCGCCGGTTTTATTTTCATGGGGCTTGCCGGCATAACCGGTTTTTTTATTTATTGGTTTTTTAACAAGGGTCCTTTAACCATTTGGCTCGGCGCTATCGGAATATTTTGCGGGGTTTTATATTCTCTTCCGCCTTTTAACTGGGGCAAGAGGGGAATCGGCGAAATTATAATAGGTTTTGCCTATGGCTGGCTTACGATAGCTTCCGCTTTTTATTTGATGAGCGGAAAAATAATTCCCTTAATTTCATGGGTAAGTCTGCCCATAGCGTTAAGCATATTCAATGTTATATTGATAAACGAATTTCCCGATTATCCTGCGGACAAGCAATGTGGCAAAAAAACATTGGTGGTTAGATTCGGCAAAGAAATTTCCTCTCGCATATATGTGGCCGCCGCGGCGCTTCAATGGATTTTATTTTCTTTAAGCGTTATAAAATTCGGCGTTCCAAAATCGGCATTAATTTTTTATTTGCCGGTTTTTGCAATAAGCTTTTTTCTCGCTTATGAAATTATCCGCCGGAAATATAGAGACGCTAAGAGACTTGAAATGATTTGCGGTTTGACGATAGTTGTGAATTTGGGCACAACCTTAGCTTATATTCTTGCCTTCAGTTTTGGAAGTTATTAACCCTCCCGCACTTTAGTACATTTGCCTCTTTCCTATATGCCAAAGGCATTTGTCTTGCCATTCGCAATTGCCGCAGATATCCCGCTTGTCTTTGGGCGTTTTAATTTTTTCATCTATAAGCGAAAAAACATCTTTCGGCTTAATTATTGTTTTGTTTTCCAAATCCAATTTTTTTAGAACCTTTAAATCCATATTTTGAATTTCTCTAGCGGAATTTTCATTTTTTTGACATAGCCTGTTTCTGTTGTGCGGACAGGCCAAGCAGATAATATCGCCGGTATCCACTATCCTTATCTCAGTACTGTTATCTTTGCCTATGTACTCAATAATTTTTTTAAGATTGGCTGTAAAAGCTTCATTATAGCCATAACCCTGAAACCCCAGCATACATAGAAGATGATGGGCGCGGATTGTAATGATGTTTTTTCTCATTATCTGTTAATAGTATCAAATTGCGGACTTATCAGTAAAAAAATAGATTTTTTGTTGTATAATTGAGCTGAAATACAATAGTTAATCTTAGTGTTTTTTCCGAATCGCGACGCTTATGGCGCCATTATTCGGGAACATATGGAGGTAGGATAAAATCATGGATGAAAACATACAAGAAACTCAAAAACCTATTGAGCCTAATCAAGAAATTCCGCAAGCTAATGCGTCACAACCCGGTAGACAAGCTGAGCAACCTCAAGAACAATCAACAAATCGTCAAAAAGCGAATCTAGGCAAAAGATTTGCGGCTCTTTTAATTGATATCGGATGTTGTTTTGTTGTGGCTTTTATTCCCATTTTGGGATGGATAGCCGGTTTTATATACACATTTGTGAAAGACGGCATTGATTTTGGCGGACTTGATAATAGAAGCATAGGCAAGAAAGTTATGGGGCTTAGAGTTATAAATACGGAAACCGGCCTAAGATGTAATTATAAGGATTCAGCGCTTAGACAAATTCTTTTTATCATCCCCATAGTGAATATGCTCATAGCTTTAATAGAAATTGTGCTTGTCATCTCTGACGATAAGGGTATAAGACTCGGCGATAAAATAGCCAAAACAATGGTAATAGAAGACGTTTAAACTCTCATTTTAAAAAAGGGGGCGCACCTATTATTTACGAAAGCCCTCTTCCTCTCGGACATAGTTAGGCGACAAGGTAATAAGGCGACATGGCAATAAGGAACAGCGTCAAATCTGGTTGCTAATAGCCTTTTCTTGCTGTTACCTTTACCCAATTGCCTTGTTACCTATTTGTTTTCTGTTTTATCTCTTCTGCCACTAAATCTTGGCGCCATAGGCGCCATGTAGTAATGGCGAAAAACTTTCAATTTGATCACTAATGGATGTCTCCCCCCTATGGCGGGATAGTCACAGTAAACCTTTGAAAGCCCAGTCCACTTGCCCCGATATGCATCAGGGCGCCATGGGTTTATCCCAAGGTGAACACTGATGGGTGTCCAAAGCAGTCCTTTGGCCGTTTTGATGGGCATAGCCCGTGACACCCTCTGCTGTTTCCAGAGGAAACAAAACCGCGAGGACAGGCGGCGATGGCACAGCCAACCCGGCATAGCCTTGAAAGCCCAGTCCACTCTGAACTTTTTTCTTTTTTATTCCGAAGCCAATCGCTCTTGAATTTTTTCTTTTTCAATTTGTTTTTTATATTTTTTGACAAAACCGTAAAATATCAGTACACCGATGAATGTTACGGAACTTCCGAAGTAAAAAATATATTTAATGCCGGCGGTATCCATTAATATTCCGGCTATTAAAGGCGATATCACCATGCCCGCCGACATAGCGCTTGAGAATAAACTCATACTTGAAGCCATGCCGTATTTTTTCCCGGCTATGGCATTAATGGCGGTTGCCGCCGGCATGCCCATTCCCCCGGCCACGCCCATAAGGATATTTAATAAAAATAAATCCCTGAAATTATCGGCAAATGGAATTGCGCCCAAAACAAAGGTCATAATTAAGCCGCTGAAGATTATCAGTTTTATCTTTGAATATTTATCCGCTAATCTTCCAAATGGTATTTGAAGAATAGACATCAATATCATATGGGAAGATATGATGATGCCGATTTGTGAAGCCGTAATTCCGAAGTCCGAGGCAAAAATGGGAAGAAAAGCCATAAGAGGCCCCCTTCCGACCGCGCCTATAAACCTATATATCAACAGGCCTTTAATAAGATTGTTTTTTAATAATCTTTTGAAAGAAGGATTCTTTTGCGCCTCGCTTTTTTTTATCATAGCAGGTGTTTCTTCCGATAGAAAAAGCAATGTAAAAATAAGCGCGGCGGCGGCAAGAATACTTACCGCAATAAAAGCGGATGCCATGCCGAAGGAGTCATTTAAAATTCCGCCCACAAAAGGGCCTATACCCATACCCATAAAAAAAGAAACATTAAAATAGCCCATAAAGCGCCCTTCTTTTCCTTTAGGCGCGATATCTCCCACATAAGCCATGATAATGGGCACTGTCATTGCGGAAGCGAAACCATGCAATATTCTTATCCAGACCAGAGAAAAAATACTGTTTGCGAAAATATAGCCCAATGATAGAAGGCTATAGAGAAATAGTCCCGAACAAATAAACTTTTTTCGCCCTTTTTTATCCGACATCTTGCCCATTAGGGGCATAAAGATTAATCGTGATAAAGAAAAACCTGAAAATATTAATCCAAGCCAAAGCCCTGAAGCGCCTAAGGTTTTGGCATATATGGGCATCAAAGGAACAATTATTCCCATGCCCAGCATTGAGGCAAACGCGGATATAAATAGGGCTGCAAATTTCTTTTTTATGTCGGGCATTTTTATGATTTAGCGGTTTTTGGCTAAAAACATTTTCGGAATATTATTAATGAGAAGATTAGCCAAATACTGCCGCTGGAGAAATTATAATAAATTTAAAGAGCCTTAATGATATAATGTTATTGCAATTCAAATTCAAGACTGTGTCGGGCGCCGTTCCGCCATATTCGCCATTACTACTTAGGCGAACCCGCCGATGTCGTAGTGGAGGGGGCGGGATGCTCATTAGACAGCCAAGAAGTATTATGAGGAGATGAAAGTGAAAGAAGAAAAAAAAATACTTAGAAAACACATAGAGATAAAGGGTTTGAGAAAGACAAATCAGAGATATAAAGTGCTTGAGGTGTTTCTTGCTAATGACGAACATTTATCGGTGGATGAATTATACTTTTTGGTTAAAAAGAGATATCCTGAGATAAGTCATTCCACAGTCTTTCGCTCAATGAAAATTATATTTAATGCGGGATTAGCCGCTAAAATAAGAAATTTTGACGGCCTTATTAAATACGAGCATTCATATAAACATAAACAGCACGGGCATATGATATGTTCCAATTGCCTTAAGATAATAGAGTTTGATGATATACAAATAAAAGAGTTATTAAAGAAAGCGGCCAAAGAAAAAGAATTCAAACCTCAAATTTTTAGAACAAAAATTCTTGGTCTTTGTAAAAAATGCAATAGCGCTTAAAATGGAGAAAACTTCGTGAAAATGACAGAACTAAAAGCGGGAGATAAAGCGGAAATTATTTCTTTTAAAGCTCGAGGAGAAATAGGAGCGCGATTGATTAGTATGGGTTTGGTTAAAGGAACAAGATTTAAACTTATCCGCAAAGCTCCTTTAGGCGACCCGATAGAAATAATGCTTAGAGGTTTTTTCTTAAGTTTAAGGCTTAGCGAAGCTGAAAATATTTTAGTTGAAAAAATAGGTCATTCACATAGTTCATGACATTTGATGAACCATAGGTTCGTTGTTCCAGTCATGTCGGAGACGGCAAACCTATGCGCGGAAGAGGCGGGAGAACAGAATAGAAAACCAATAGGCTATTAGCAATAAGGCAATTGGGCAATCCCGCCTTTGGCGGGACAAACCGGCTAACTGGAAACAAGGCGAAGGATTTAAGAAAAAAGAAAGATGACAAAAAATAAGAACATGAAAGAATATAAAGAAATCTCAGTGGCGCTAACGGGCAATCCAAATAGCGGCAAGACATCGCTTTTTAACGGTTTGGTCGGCAGGTATTTAAAAGTCGGTAATTGGGCCGGCGTGACTATTGAAAAATACGAAGGTTTTCTCAAATATAAAGGCTATAAAATAAAATTTGTGGATTTGCCCGGAACTTATTCTTTAACGGCTTATTCACCGGAAGAAGTTATAACCAGAAATTATATCATTGAAGAAAAACCCGATATCATTGTTAATGTTTTGGACGGCGCGAATTTGGAAAGAAATCTATATTTGACCACGCAGTTAATGGAATTGGAAGTAAATTCGGTTATCGCTTTGAATATGTACGACGAAGTAAAAGCGCAAAAAATTGAAATTGATTTTAAGCAATTGGAAAAATTATTGGGTTCTCATATTGTTCCCACAAATTCCATAAAAAAGGAAGGTTTTAAATCTCTCTTAAATCACATAATACGCGTTCATTCAGGCTCTTTGACGGTCGCTAAGAATAAATTGTTT
Source organism: Elusimicrobiota bacterium (assembly GCA_022013385.1). GTDB lineage: Bacteria > Elusimicrobiota > Elusimicrobia > Elusimicrobiales > UBA9959 > JAKLQJ01. The sequence goes on along the minus strand of JAKLQJ010000220.1, from coordinate 11,012 downwards.
TTTAGCGGGGAAGTGGAAAAAAATATTGAAAGGTTGACAGATATAATTAAATGCGATCAGAACTTGGCCAATAAATATCATCCCCGTTGGCTTGCCATTAAGTTATTGGAAAGCGATCAGCTTACATACGCCGCGGCAAAGGAAAGAGTGATATGGCTGAATATAGAGAAGGAATTGTTGGATATAATCGGGAAATACAATGATCTGTTTGACAGCAGTCCTGCAATAATAATTGCCGAGGATAGGCATTCGTTTATCAGAGGAGCGGTAAAAGAGACAGTTCAGTATCCCAGTGAAATAAAAAAGACTTTAACCGATCATATAGATTCCGTTTTGATAAATAGAGTTTTGGGTTTGCCGATATTTTTATGCCTGATGTGGCTGATATTTCAATTTACATTTAAATTAGGCGAAATTCCGATGTTTTGGATAGAATCTTTTTTTAGTTTTTTGGGAAAAACCGTCACAAATATTGTTGGTCAGGGCTTATTGCAGTCTGTAATGGTTGATGGGATTATTGCCGGAGTCGGCGGAGTATTGGTCTTTTTACCGAACATATTGTTATTGTTTTTAGCTTTGGCTTTTTTGGAAGGGACCGGCTATATGGCGAGAGCCGCGTTTGTGGTTGATAAAGTTCTGCATAAAGTGGGTCTGCACGGCAAATCATTTATTCCGATGATAACCGGTTTTGGTTGTTCCGTTCCGGCATTTATGAGTTGCAGGACGCTAAAGAATAGGGCGGATCGTATTACGACAATGATGATAATTCCTTTTATGAGCTGCGGAGCAAAGCTTCCCGTTTATATCCTGCTTATCGGCGCTTTCTTTCCGATTGCCTATGCCGGAAATATTTTATTCGCTGTTTATTTATTCGGAATTATAGTCGCTATTTTATCCGCCAAATTCCTCAAAACAGTGGTGTTTAAAGGTGAATCGGAACCTTTTGTCATGGAATTGCCGCCGTATAGAATGCCGACGATTAAGGCTGTGTTTATACAGATGTGGATTAAGGCTTATATGTACATTAAAAAGGCGGGAACGATTGTTTTATTAGCTTCCGTAATTATATGGGCCGCCTGCAATTTCCCCGTAAACCGTGAAATAAACAAGATACATGCCGAGAGAACGCATATCGTCCAATATAATCAAATGCTTAATGACGCTCAGAAAGAGAAACAATTTATTGAGTTTGGTCGTTCAGATGCGCATAGCGCGTATTACGACACACTGCAAAGCCTTGAAAATATAAGGCTTTCAAAGCAATTGGAATATTCGTTTGCCGGCAAAACAGGAAAGTTTATTGAACCTTTTATTCGTCCGATAGGTTTTGATTGGCGTATTGGTATTTCTTTAGTGGCGGGTTTGGCGGCAAAAGAAATTGTGGTGGCAACCATGGGAACGATTTATTCACTTGGCGCTAATGACGAAGGTTCATCCGATTTAGCCGATAAATTGCGCAAGGATAAAAAATACGATATAGCTACGGCTTTGTCATTAATGATTTTTGTTTTGCTCTATGTGCCGTGTTTAGCGGCTACGGCTGTTTTTCATAAAGAAGCGGGGGCATGGAAATGGACCGGCATATATATTTCCTATTCAATAACTGTTGCGTGGGTTTTGTCATTTGCCATTTACCATATAAGCAAATTATTTTCAGTTTAACCATTTTCCACCTCGGAGGTGGAAAATGGTTAAAGAGGAGTGGTAAAAATATTTTTTTGCGAAACAGGGGCTTTTGCCGGATAAACGGATATCAAAATGGATAGTCGATCGGGCAATGGAATATGCTGAAAATTTGGAATAATGGAAGCTATGCTTCATTCCCGTGGCGCCATAGGCGCCACGGGACAGGCAAGTGTCGGAAGTTTCGCCGTCTGATAGGCATCCCGCCTATGGCGGGACGGCACTGGTAATATGACACAGTCTTGTACAAACAACGAACCTATGGTTCCCCCATACTTCGTTGTGGACAGGTCCCGCTTATGGCGGGATCGGAAGCTATGTGGACGACCGAACGACCAATGATTTTTAAACCTGTACAATATACACAATTATGAGAATTTGGTTTGAATATTTATCAAAAAAACAGAAAAACTTAATAGTCGCAATGGCATTGTTGTCGGGCATGATAGTATTTACGGGCATTATTTTTCAGCCGAAACCTCAAAATATCGGAGCGTTTGATTTTAATTTAAATAATTCCATAAGCGATATAGCGCCTAAACTGGGAATTACAAAACAAGCTTTAGCGAGGGAATTAAATTTAAAGCTGAATATTTCAAAAAACAAACCGATTAAGGAAATTGGTGTAAATCAAGAAACCTTTGAGCATGTGATAGAACATTTATTCTCGCATAAAGATTCATCGCTTAAATATTATTTCTATTTCATTCTTTCTCTTGGAGGTTTGATTTATCTCTTAAAGCTTGGAAAATTCGCCAAGCCGGACGCTGAATTGATAAAGCATCGTTATCCCATATCAATTTACATTCTTTTTCTGGCGGCTTCGGTAATTTTATGCGGGTTTTTATTGGGAAAATCGCCTAATCCCATGGAAGGAGTCGTAAAGGTTTTTAAATCAATGGCCGGACTTTATCCCGATGTCATGATGAAATTAATTGCTTTTTTATTTTTTAGTTTTCTCGCGATAATAGGAAATAAAATCATATGCGGATGGGCTTGCCCTTTTGGTTCTATTCAAGAATTGATTTATACAATCCCCATATTTAAAAAAATTAAAAAGAAAAAATTGCCGTTTTGGTTTATTAACGGCATTAGAGGAACGCTTTTTCTGGCGATGCTTTTGTTTTTGTTCGGAATAATCGGCGGCAGGAAAGGTTTGGTCATATATCATTATCTTAACCCATTTAATCTGTTTAATTTTGATTTTGAATCCATAGGCATTATCGCGGTGATAATAGGCAGTGTTTTGATATCATCGTTTTTTTACAGGCCGTTTTGCCAATTGATTTGTCCGTTTGGATTGATATCGTGGATACTTGAAAAAATCAGCATATTTAAAATAAAAATAGACTATCAAAAATGCGTAAACTGTAGAGCATGCGTTAATGCTTGTCCGAATCAAGCGGCTTATGGGATTTTGGAAAAGAAAAAAATGCCAGCCGATTGTTTTAGTTGCGCGCGTTGTTTACGCGTTTGTCCTGTTGATTCAATAGCGTTTAAGAAGTAAAGAGTATGAATATTTGTCAGTAATTTGGTTGATTCATTGCCTGCATGCCCGCCTTTAGCTGGCAATATTTGCATGTTTCACTTATATAAACGAAAATTCAATTCAACTGAAGTTCTTGGGTTTCTACCACTGTTTTGGAAACGGCGCATCTAAATCCTATATCATCATTTGCCTCTGAGTAGCTCGCTCTGTTAGCGGAACGGCAAGAATCAATATCAAAATCCCATGAGCCTCCGCGTGTAATATGTTCGAGACCTGTTTCAGGTCTATTTGGGTTTATATGGTAGAGATTTGATAAGATTTTTTGTCGTAAAAATCGTTTACCCATTCCCAAACATTGCCGTGCATATCATATAAGCCAAAAGTGTTCGGTTTTTTTGTCTGACGATGTGAGACATACTTTTAGAATTTGATTTAAACCAAACATAATCTTTTGCCAATTTTTCATCATCGCCAAAATAATATTTTGTTTCGGTGTTTGCCCTTGCTGATGCTTCCCATTCAACTTCAGTGGGAAGCCTTTTGCCCGCCCATTGGCAATAAGCATTGGCGTTTTGCCATTTTATGCCGACAATGGGATAGTGAGATGATTTTAGAATGTGCGATAGTCTTTTGTAATAATCATCGCTTCCTGTTTTAATCCTGTTTTAATATTGAATACTCCGCCCTGTTTTAGCCATTCGGGATAATTACTGTTTGTCGCCTTAACGAATTTTAAATAATTTTTAAATAATTTTTGATGGTGATTTCATTTTTATCCATGTAGAATGCGTTTAATTGAACTTTATGCGCAGGATGCTCATCGGTCTCGCCTAACATCCCAAAAGCTCATGTAACTTTTCACACTCGACGGAGTTTTTAAAAAAGCTTTCACCAGAATGATGAAAAATACTCCGACGGGATATGCGCATTATGTGAGCTTTTGGGTAACGCGATGGGTAACGCGATGGGTAACGCGATGTTTGGACAAGACTATATTTGGACTTATTGTTTGTTTTTTGCTATATTTCATTATCTATGAGCCCTACAAATATAAAGTTCGGAACTTCAGGCTGGAGAGCCGTAATTGGAGCGGAGTTCAGTTTTAATAATCTGCGCAGAGTGGCGCATGCTGTCGCGGCCCATGTGAAAACACATAAAATATATGGTTTTAAAGGCGAGGAATATTTGCTTTATCTTAAAGAGCATGGCAAAAAATCGTCTATTAATCCGTGTATAATTGTGGGTTATGACACAAGATATTTGTCCCATGAATACGCGAAGACCGTTGCAGAGGTATTCGCTATTGAAAATATTTCGGTTATTTTTTCCGACGCGGCGGTTCCAACACCGACAATAGCCTGGCAAGTGATGTCCAATAATGCGGTAGGCGGGGTTACAATAACGGCAAGCCATAATCCGGCGGAATATAATGGTTTTAAATGGACGCCATTTTGGGGCGGCCCTGCCACACCTGAAATAACCGAGGACATTGAAAAAAAGATAAACACCCTGACAATCGCCGAAGTTGAAAGGCGTTTACCTTTTGAACAGGGGGTATCTTCACATACAATAAAAGTTATAGATTTCCATCAAGATTATCTAAGACAAATATATTCTCTGATTGACCAAAATACGATAAAAAAAGCCGGACTTAAAATTGCGGCGGATTCGATTTTTGGCACTGCCGCAACATATCTTAGACCGGCTCTTGAGAACTTCGGAGTAAAGGTAATCGGATTAAGAGAAAACCGTGATGTTTTATTCGGCGGTCATTCCCCCGATACCGATGAAGAAAATCTTAAAGAACTGCAAACAGCCGTAATAAAAAACAAACTCCACCTCGGACTTGCCTGCGATGGCGACGCGGACAGATACGGCATTATAGATTCGGACGGGACTTGGATTTCCCCAAATATGATATTGGGGCTTGCTCTTGAGCATCTTGTTAAAAACAAGGGCATGAACGGGAAAATTTGCCGTAGCGTCATGACCTCTCATTTTGTTGACGCAATAGGCAAATATCACGGGCTTGAAACGAGAGAAACACCGGTGGGCTTCAAATATATCGGCGACCTTCTCAAAACAGGACAATATCTGGTAGGCGGAGAAGAATCGGCGGGAATGTCCATAATGGGACATGTCCCTGAAAAAGACGGTATTCTCGCATGCCTGATAATGGCTGAAATGATAGCTTATGAAAAAAAACCCTTAAAAAAACTTTTAAACGACCTGTATAAAAAAGTCGGAAACTTTATAAACATAAGGGTGAATCTGCGTTTAAACGAGAAAGAAAATATTGAGAGAATTAATGAAAGACTTACGATAAAACCTCCTCTTAATATAGCGGGGTTTTCCGTTTGGAGAATAAATGATGCCGATGGATTCAAATTTATAATGAAAGACGGAAGCTGGCTTGGCTTAAGGTCGTCAGGCACCGAACCCGTTATAAGAATTTACGCCGAAGCTCAAACTAAACCTAAACTATTGAGTTTTGTGAATGCGGGGAAGAAAATAATTAGCGGCAAGTTTTAAAATTGAGTTCCCAGTTTTAGGAGAAAACAAATTATGGACACAAAAATTAAAAAATTAGTATCCAGAGAAATCCTTGATTCCAGAGGATTTCCAACCATTGAAACCGATGTTTATCTTGCGGACGGCTCTTTTGGAAGAGCTGCAGTGCCGAGCGGAGCCTCTACCGGAACTCATGAAGCCTTGGAACTTCGCGACGGAGGAAAAAGATTTATGGGAAAAGGCGTGGCAAAAGCGGTTGAAAATGTAATTAAGCGCATTATGCCCGAAATAGTGGGGCTTAAAGCCGAACAACAGGAAAATATAGACGCCATAATGAATGAAATAGACGGCACCTCTTTAAAAACAAAACTCGGCGCAAATGCAATTCTTTCGGTATCCATGGCTATAGCCAGAGCTTCGGCGAATGCCTATAATCTTCCGCTTTACGCCTACATAAGGAAGACATTTTCATTAAAAGAAAAAGGCTTTATAATTCCAACACCGATGCTAAATATAATAAACGGCGGCAAACATGCCGATAGCGGCATCAATATTCAAGAATTCATGATAGTGCCGGTAGGCGCTTCCAATTTCGCTCAAGCCATGAAAATGAGCGCGGAAGTATATCACTGCCTGAAAGGAATACTTTCAAAAGGAGGTTATACCGTATCCGTCGGAGATGAAGGCGGATTTGCCCCCAAAATATTTACCCATGAAGCCGTAATAGAAACTATTTCCGACGCAATAAAAGAGGCGGGCTATACTTTCAAAGAAATCAAAATAGCATTGGATTCCGCCGCTAATGAATTTTTTACAAATGGCAGCTATGTTTTTGAATCGCATAATCTTTCATTCAAAAGCATGACGGAAAGATATGTCGATTGGAAAAAACATTTTCCCATTGTATCCTATGAAGATCCGTTAGCAGAAGATGATTGGGAAGGCTGGAACCATCTTACAAAACAACTCGGAAAAAAGGCCCTCATTATCGGCGATGATTTATTCGTAACAAATCCTATAAGATTACAGAAGGGGTTTGATGAAAAAGTTGCAAATGCTGTCCTCATTAAACTCAATCAAATAGGCTCTTTAAGCGAAACCATAGAAGTTATAAAAATGGCGCATAATAAAGATTATGCCACCGTTATTTCCCACCGTTCGGGAGAAACTGAAGATTCATTTATAGCCGATCTCGCGGTTGCCGTCAATGCCGGCGCTATAAAAACAGGCGCTCCTTGCCGCTCGGAAAGGCTTTCAAAATACAACCAGCTCATAAGAATAGAAGAGGAGTTGGGTAAAAAAGCGAAATATGCTAAAGACATGGTATTCAAGCTTAAATAAATTAGGCCATATATATCCAAAAAAGTTCAAATACATAATAATTGCGATTATTATTCTTTTCCTCGTCGGCAATAAAGGGTTTCAATCGCTAATAACAAATTTCCGTGAACTTCAAACCCTCCAGAAAGAATATTTGGCGCTTCAAAAAGAAAACAAAGAATTAAAATTGAAACTGAAGCTTATTAAAAACGATGAATATATGGAATCGATGGCAAGGAAAGAACTGGGATTTATCAAGCCTAAAGAGCTTGAATATAGATTTCCCATTCCAAAGGATGAAGAGCAATGATGATTGTCCATAAGGACAATCAAAAGAAAAACATTCGTGGCGCTGACATAAGGCGCCACAAGTAGGTGGTTTGGTGATAAAAATAGAACAAATAAAGCTCGGGCCGCTGGACAATCTTATTTATATTGTTTCAGATGAAATAAATAAAAATTGTTTTATGATAGACCCCGCGTGGGATCCGACAATTTTGGATAAGAATTTAAATGACAATTCTCTAAAACTTTCTTTCATCCTGCTTACTCATACTCACCCCGACCACATAAACGCGGTTGATTATTTTTTAAAAAAAGACAAAAAACTGAAAGTTTATTTCCACAAAGAGGACGCCTTTATGTATGACCCCACCACCTGCTTATCCCGCCTAAAAGCGGGATCAAAAAAAACAAGTGATGCCTATAGCATCACAAGCAGGTGGTGGGGTGAAGCGCCGAAAGAACAATCGGAATTCATAGAAAATAGGCGGGAAATGGAATTTGCCAAAAAGCGAATATCCGTTATTCACACGCCAGGACACACGCCCGGTTCCTGCTGTTTTCTTTTTGACGGCAATTTATTCACAGGAGATACTCTTTTTATAAATGCCTGCGGCAGGATTGACTTGCCTCGCTCTGACGGAAAAAAACTTGCCGTAAGCCTTGTTGAATTATCAAAACTGCCGGGCAATACCAAAGTCTATCCAGGACATTCTTATAATGGCCTCTTAACAACCATGTCTGTGGAAAGAGAGCATAATCTTTATATGCAACTTGCGATTAAAGATGAAGAAACATTCTTAAGGGCAATGAGATAGCGACGCAAAGCGTCGCAGGCAATAGGCAGCAAACCACCTTATTTCTGTATCTTCATATTTTTATATCAACTTTTTTCCGTTATTATTGGTGATTTATTATGGACAAATGGGCTCTTATTTGCGATTTTGACGGGACAATAACGCTTAGGGATGTTGGCGACGCGATTTTAACCCATTTTAAAGCCGCGACAAAAAGAGAAATAAAATACTCTTATAATTCTAATGTGGACATGGCAAAATGGATGAAAAATACTTTCACGCGTTTAACCGCCACTCCCAAAGAAATAGAAAAATACCTTCTAAAAGCCATAACGCTGCGAAAAGGTTTCAAGGATATAAATAAATTTTGTGATAAAAACAAAATCCCTCTTGAAATTGTAAGCGGCGGCTTGGATTTATATTCCTCTCCTTTATTTAAAAAATGGGGGCTGAATGTCAAATCCTTTTTTGGCAAGGCTGAATTTATGGATAATAACTATAAAATAAGCTATCCTTATTTAAAGGGATGCTCTCTTGATAATTTCAAAAAATCCAGAGTAAAGTTTTATCAAACAAAAAACAGGAAAGTTATTTTCTGCGGCGACGCGACCACCGATTTAAAAGCGGCAATAATCGCCGATAAGGTTTATGCGACAAAAAAACTTTTAAGTTTATGCAAAACTAATAATGTGAAAACTTCATGGCTTAGAACTTTTTTTGACATAAAAAAATTTATTATAAAAAAACAGCAAGAAACGCAAAGAAACCGCGAATATATAAATACGATGATAAGTTGATAGTACGGAAATACGATGATAAGACAATATGGAAATATGTTTAATTGAGGAAATTCCTCCTTCACTTATCAACATATTTTCATATCATCTTTTTCTCGCTGTTTGGTCTGATATATTATGCATCCATATCTCTTTAAAATCGGCAATTTTTCCGTTCCGACATATGGGATTCTTGTAGCCGCCGGATATCTTCTAGGCGCTTTTTACATTTACAAAAGAAATCGTTTGCTGAATATAAGCAAAGAGCAAGTCTCCGATATTCTTCTCTTTGCCATTATTGCCGCTTTACTGGGCGGAAAATTATTTTATGCGGTTATTTTCTGGAATGATTACGGCTTAACATTTTTTCAAAAAGCGCTTAATGCTTTAAAAGATTTTAGATACGGTTTTGTTTTTTACGGGGGCTTGATAGTATCAGCCGTTTCCGTTTATATTTATTCCGTGAAAAAGAATATAAATTTCCTAGCGTTCGCGGATATAGCCGCTCCCGCCATAGCTTTAGGCCACGCAATAGGCCGCATAGGATGTTTTTTCGCGGGATGCTGCCACGGCAAACCTACCGAGTTTATTTGCGCCGTAAAATTTAATAATCCTGAAAGCTTGGTGTCTCCCCTTCTGATAGGGATTCCCATTCATCCGACTCAACTCTATTCCTCAGCGGCAAATTTTATTATTTTCTTAACTCTCCACTTTATGTTAAAGGCGTCCCTCAAACATAATTGGAAAAACGGATTAATAGCCGATTCATATCTTTTGCTTTATTCTATCGCCAGATTTATAATAGAGTTCTTTCGGGGAGACGCAAGAGGAGATTTTATTTTTGCAATGTCGCCCTCGCAAATAATATCATTATCGGGGGCAGCAATCGCCCTGCTCTTTTTTTATTTCGCTTTAAACAAAACTATTGCCGTAAAACGGCAATAGTAGTTTGCAAGTCACCAGTCTCATGTCACAAGTAACAAGAAAAAAAAGCGAGCGTAATAGAAAATAAGAAACTCATTAAATCCTCTAAACTTTGAACTCTGAACTTTAAACTGATTCACAAAGGAAAATATGTCAAAAACAATAATATATGAAGAAGAACCTAAGCGACTTGACGCTTTTTTAACGGATAGCGAACATGATTTTTCCAGAGAATTTATAAAAAAATTAATCAAAAGCGGCAAAGTATCTGTAAACGGCAAAATAAGAAAACCGTCCTATCTCCTAGCATTTGGCGATAAGATAATTTTAGATATGCCTCAATTACAAGCCAAAACAAATATCCTTGAAAATATTATTCTCTATGAAGATGAAGAAATTATCGCGATAAACAAACCCTGTCAAATAAAAATGCATCCAAACGATTCTAATTGGGAAGAAACTCCCGAGGCGGCTTTATTGGGAGAAGAAACCCTTGTTTCAATGATTTTAAAATCAAAACCCGAAATAATAGATTCGGGAGTCTCAAGAATGGGGCTTGTGCATCGGCTCGATAGAGATACCAGCGGCCTGGTGATTGTAGCTAAAAAGCCTGAAATTCAAACTTTTTTAAGCGAACAATTCAAAGCTAGGCTTGTAAATAAAAAATATTTGGGTGTGACAGATTTAGTCTCTGAAGATTCAAAGGGAAGAATAGAAGCTCCGATAGGCAGAATGAAAGGAGATAAAAAAAATAAAGTCTGGAAATACGGCAGATACGCTCTCACGGAATTTAAAATTATTGAAAATGGAAAAAAATATTCGCTTCTTGAAATATTTCCCAAAACAGGCAGAACAAATCAAATAAGAGTGCATCTTTCTTATATCGGCTATCCTATAGCCGGAGACAAACTCTATAAAGGCTCGCCGGCATCAAGATTAATGCTCCACTCCAATGAGATAACCTTTAAACTTTCTTCTAAAAAGAAAAAGCAAACCTTAAAATGCGACCCTCCTAAAGATTTTACGGATGAATGGAACAGATTGAAAGAATCAGATATTAGATTAGTTGTGCAATAAGGAACAATTTTACTATAAACGAAACTATGTTTCATAAAGTGTCGGTAGCTATGTGAACGACCTATAAACGAGCCTATGGCTCATTCCCGCCATTAAGGCGGGACAGGCAAGTGTCGGTAGCTATGCGAACGACCTATAAACGAGCCTATGGCT
>JAKLQJ010000219.1 GCA_022013385.1 Elusimicrobiota bacterium | reverse complement strand
TTTTAAAAATATGGCTGAAGACGCATTCTATTGATGAATGTATTAAAGTTGTTCAGCTGGCGCGCGATTAGATTACTTGGAAGCCAGGCTTCCAAGTAGAGTTCAGGCGTTAGGTTGTTGGCTGGGGCGAGCAATCTGGCGTCTGGACTTGGAGGGGGTTCGGAATAGTTTTTTAACAAGTGAATATTAAGAGAGGAGGTGAGGGGAGATGAGGGAAGAAGCTGTTTTTGATTTTAGAATGGCAGCAAAAGCAAAAACGAAAGACAATCTTACATCCGTTAAGCGCAGGGAAATAAGTATTTTGTATCACGACAGAACAGTGGGCTTTGAAAAAAAACGACCAACTTTTTGGTTTGTTTGGGACTATTCGGCGGGATGGCTGTTGGCTTTTTGGATATTTCTTAAATCTATGTGGAAAATTTGGAAGAGTGTTCCATTTTCCGAAGCTGTAAAAATTTGGCGGAATCTAAGAAATAGAAAAAAACACATAAGCAAACAAAGAAGACAAATGGGAGATATGAAAACAGCTTTTTTTAATCGCTCATCGCCGCTTCTTCAGCATCTTTGCCAAAATATTGCTAATGCTGCCGCGCTAGATGATATTTACAACTCTAATGCAAGTTTTTATTGGTTCGATAATAAACAGATTATTCCCTTATCCGCAAAAACGGATGCTATTGCTCATTTTTATTTTAATTGTCCAAATGCTCAAGCGGTGAGAAATAGATACAGAGGAGTCGGGGAACAATTCAGAGAGGCAATAATAGAATTGCTATCTAGAAAAAATAAAATTAGAGTTCTGTCAATTGCCTGCGGATCGGCGCAAACGCTTTTTCATCAGATTACACTCATGGCTGTAGAGGGCGTAGATATTAGTAAGGTAGAATTAACTTTGACCGACATATCGTCGGAATCACTTGCTTTAGCAAGGGCAAGAGCCGTTGAAAGTGGTCTTGCAAGTAAAGTGAAGTTTGTGCAAGCTCCTTTTCGCCATCTATCTAAAAAATTAGATGGAGAATATGACATTATTGAGGCGTGTGGTATAGTTGACTATCTGTCTGATTTGTATGTGGCTACATTATTCAGGCAGGTGCATTTTTTGTTGAATGGCGGAGGTTATTTTATTACCTCTAACATGAACAGAACGCACGCTGCCCGTATATTAACATGGACATATAATTGGGAGATTGTTTATAGATCTCCTGATGAATTAGCAGATATTCTTTGGAGAAACAATTTTCAAAAAATAAAGGTTTTTATTGAGCCGTGGCATATACATCCCTATGCCGTAGCTAGAAAATCTTTCAACATTTATTAAAAAGTGGTATACTAAAAGTATGCCACTTTTTTAAATTGGCGTGAGTGGTTTATGAACTATTATATTATTTCGTCCTTTATTAACACTTTTGTGAGCCTGTTTATAGGTCTTTTTGTGTTTTACAAAAACCCGAAGGCAAAAATTAATAAGAGTTTTTTCTTTTGGTGCCTTGCAGTGGTGCTATGGAGTGGCTCTTATTTTATATGGCAATTACATCAGTCACCTGGAGATGAAGCAAGCGCTTTATTTTGGTCAAGAGCATTAATGTTAGGAGCTATTTGGGTGCCAGTTGCTTATTTTAGGCTTGTTTGTATTTTTCTTAGCATTGAAAAAAGTAAAAGAAATTTAATCAAACTGTTTTACGCGATAAGCTTTCTTTTTACTGTTTTGCTTTTTACCCCCTTAATGGTGAGAAGCGTAGAACCTGAAATGGTTTTTCGTTATTGGCCGAAACCTGGCGCAGCATATGCTCCATTCTTATGTGTGTTTTTGTGGATATGTTCCTACGCAGTATATTTGTCGTTTGTGGCTCTTAAAAAAGCAGATACTTTAAAAAGGGCGCAAATAAAGTATATGCTTATAGGTATTGCTATTAGCATTATAGGGGCATCAACTAATTATCTTCTTTGGTATGATATACCAATAAAGCCCTACGGTAATATTTTTGCTTCCATTTATGTTATAACGACTGCCTACGCTATCATCCGTTATCGTTTGATGGATGTTGGTTTTATTATTAAGAGGAGCACTATTTTTTCGGTGATGACTCTTGCGATTACGGCCACATACATCTTGGCGGCTGTTTTGTTTGGCTGGGTGGTTTTTGGCGGGACTTATACATTTAAGTCATTGGTTTTTAGCGGTTTATTTGTCGCGG
>JAKLQJ010000218.1 GCA_022013385.1 Elusimicrobiota bacterium | reverse complement strand
TAACTTGACATTTACTATTTACGCATCTTGCGTCGTGGTTTTAACCCCGCGGGTTTTTTCTACAACCAAGTTTACCCAACCCACGGGGTAAAAACAAGCATTTAAATGTAAAGAAGTGTTGGACGCACTACACTAGCAAGTGGCCTGTCCCGCCAAAGGCGGGATGACTTGCAACTGGTGACTGGTAACTGGCAAATCAGTAACCAGTAATCAGTGAACAGTAATCAGTCGGGAAAAGATAGTGGCCCGGTCCTGTCGTTACTACACTTCTACACATCTATTCTTCCATGCCTCTATTATTCTAATCTTTTTTTATTTACGACTTTTTGCCCTAAAGTCCTATTTTATCTATACCCCTTTGTAATGGATAACCTGCCTAATAGACTCATGCGTTTATCGTTTGTTTTTGTTAAACTATTAAAAGAGGATAAAAAAAATGGAACTGATAAAATCCTTCAGTTTTAAATGCCCCACAATGCTTATGCTAACTTTCTTTTTAGCATTTAGCTTGTCCTATAGCGGCGACATAGGCGCTATAACTTATAAACATCAAACAGCCCAAAAAACGGATAAGGCTATAGCAAAAACCGGAACACAAACTACAGAAGAGGCCGATACGCCTGAACTTAAAAAAATTCTTTTAGAACTTATAAAACAAAATGAGCATATGGATGATATTATTGACGAAATGGAAGAATCAGAACATTCCTTAAGTTTGATTCAAATATCTTCTTTGGACCTGACCGCCAATATCATAAGCACGAATTTAGAACGGCTCTCTCTTCTTACCAAAAATGAGCTGATAAAAATACAGCCCTCCGACAATACCTTCACATACGCTAAAACAATATTGAGTTATGCCGACAAATTGGACAAGAAGATATATCGCGCGCAAAATCTAGTCAAAAATTTTTTATCAAAAAAATCAATTTTACGCGATACTCCTAACTCAAAAAAAACAAAAAAAATCAAAGGAAAAAGCCTTCTTAGAATAATTAAGGAACAAAAGGCTATCCACAAACTCGCAAAAAATATCAAACAACTAAAGATATCCTCAAAAAAATTATGCGCGACAAGCAAATGGCTTTTCATAGTAAGTAAAGTTTAAGAGTTTTCCGCCATTACTTCTTTGGCACTCCCCATTACTACATGGCGCCTATGACGCCGTGGGAATGAAGCATAGCCTTATTTTTTGGTAAAATAGGTTTATGAGTGACAGAATAATTAAACTTTCACGCGCTCTGTTAAAGGAAATCGGTGAAAATCCTGATAGAGACGGGTTAAAAAAAACGCCGGAAAGAATGTCGCAAGCCCTTAAAGAAATAACATCCGGCTATCATACCGACATAGACAAACTTCTTAACAATGCCTTTTTTGATGTTGACTATAAAGAGATGGTTATAGTTAAAGATATCAGTTTTTATTCCCTGTGTGAGCATCATATGCTTCCTTTTTTCGGAACAGCTCATGTGGCTTATATACCAAATGGTAAAATCATAGGCCTTTCAAAAATACCTAGGCTGGTAGAAGCTTTCGCCAAAAGAATGCAATTGCAAGAAAGACTAACCTTGCAAATAGCCGACACTCTTTACGATAAACTTAAGCCTAAAGGCGTCGGTGTCGTGATAGAAGCTCAGCATTTATGCATGACAATGCGCGGAGTAAAAAATAAAACTTCAAGAGCTGTTACCAGCTCCATGCTCGGCTCTTTCTTAAAAGACAATAGAGCAAGAGAAGAGTTTCTGCTACTGATAAAAAACAATTCCAAATACGAATAGACAATGTTCTTTGCTTTAGACATTAATAAACCGTTAGCATTATTGGTGTTCCAATATAATGCTCAACTCGCAACGCTTCACTCTTTTGCATCTTGTATTTAAACTTTAGACCTTGAGCTTCAAACTCTTCTTTGCATTGAAATGGTATGCGCCTTTATATATAATAACATTGTTGAAAAAGGCACAATAGCAATATAGCGCGGTAGCGAAACTGTGGCACAAGTTAGGCAGAGCAAGCTCTGCAGCTACAAACAGCTAAACTGGTTACACTTTGAAATTCCGTTACGATAAATTAGTCCCGTCCCGCCTATGGCGGGAGAAGCTACAAAACAATTAAACTGGTTACATTTTGAAATTCCTATACACTAAATCGCAGGAAGCCCTTTCTTTGAATGGGACAAATTGTGACATACTTGCCCTTCGTAGTCTTGGCAAAAAAAATGGCGAGTTTTGTATGGCGGATGTAGTTCAATGGCAGAATGAAAGCTTCCCAAGCTTTAGACGCGGGTTCGATCCCCGTCATCCGCTCTTGACAAAAAGAGGTCAGAAATAATAACTTAGAAGCGAAGGAAACAAAGGCTAACAGGTTTCAATAAATGGCTATTAAAAAATCAAAGTCCTTTTGGGCAATAGTGATAATGATAAATGCCTCAGTTGTTTTGATATCGGGATATATGCTTTATATGAGGCTTGATACTCACTTTTCGCCTCAAGTTAAAGAAATATATCCTACTCCGGTTCCCGCTCTTGAATTTACATCCGAAGACATTTCCATTCAAACCGCTGAAAAAGAAGATGATTCAGGCAATCCTTCACTAATTGAAAATGCTCAAAAAGATTTTGGGGAAACAAGCGATAAAGCGACAACGCGGCATAGCGACAGCGCGACAGCGCAAAAGACAAAAAACCCGGAAAAAATTAAGGCGATTAAAACCGTTTTCAAATACAAGCCTCCGGCGGGTGTCGTATCAGGGAGCTATGCTCATCAGACGACTAAGAATTTGAAAGCAAAATCAGTATCGGTTTCAGGCAGTTTTACCAAATGGGAAAACATAAAAATGGCAAAGAAAAACGGAATATGGCAGGCTGATATATGGATACTGCCGGGATCTTATTTATTCCATTATACGGTGGACGGTGAAAAAGTTCTTGACTCGTCTAAACCTAAAGCAAGTATCGGAGAATCGGTAATTGATGTAAATAACTAGTTAGGCAACTAGTGTAGTGCGTCCAACACTTCTTTACATTTAAATGCTTGTTTTTACCCCGTGGGTTGGGTAAACTTGGTTGTAGAAAAAACCCGCGGGGTTAAAACCACGACGCAAGATGCGTAAATAGTAAATGTC
>JAKLQJ010000217.1 GCA_022013385.1 Elusimicrobiota bacterium | reverse complement strand
TGGTTATAAAGGTTTTAGTTCCCTTCTTATCGGGAATAGGCCTTATACGGAGTTGTCACAAGAGTATACATTTGTCGGCACATGGGTTTTAGTTCCCTTCTTATCGGGAATAGGCCTTATACCGGGTCAATCGTGGGAATTGGTAGCGATATAATATTGTTTTAGTTCCCTTCTTATCGGGAATAGGCCTTATACAACACAAATTGTCTATCTATTATAAACATTTTTTTATCTAAAATGCAAAAAAATTTCTCAAACCCATTTTTCGCAAGGGTATTCGGCAGGTTTGAGAATATCATTGTATGCATTTTCATCTTATTTCAATAAGCAAAAATTTTATTTTAATTTTCTTAATATCTTCAATCGTCAAAATTCTGCCTTCAGGCAAACGATTGGCTCTAAACAATTGAGCAATAAGCGCCTTTTCGCCTTTTTTAAGTTTAATTTTGACTCTTTCCGACTCTATCTTCATGCCAAAAACTCCGCTGAAGACGGCAGCAAGGGAAGGATGACCGATAGACGGTTCCACCTCTTTCCTCTTCAACATCGCTTTTACGCGGTTTCGGGATACCTCTTGAGCCAAAATTTCAATGGGATATTCATTCACCATTGAAAATGAAAAAGATGATAAAAGTTTCATTGTATCTCAAAATACTCTTTTAATTTACTTTTGAATTCGTCGCAATCTGAAATTATTTTATAATCAAAAACTTTCACCTCAAAAAGTTTAGCCCTTTTTAAAAAATCTGGATTAAACTCGCCATTATTGTTCCTTAATGTTGTACTATCCATCGTCATTAAAATGGATTTCGCAGACAAGCCCAGATCTTTTAATAAAGCGGAAGATTTATATATTGTCTCTGAAAAAATAGACTGTCCGTTGTTTTTTAAAGAGGTTTTACATTCAATGATATATAACTTATTTTCATATGTTAACATTGCATCATGCTCATTCTGGACGCCACTTCTGAATATTTTGCCAGCGGCAATATGTTCGCGCTGAAGTTGCAATATTTCTTGTAGTGTGAAGTATATATATTCCTCAAACCAACCTCCTGTTAAAAAGCAAATTTCTCTTCTTGATAATGTATTTTCCTCTTTTGATTGAAAATCAATTTTTTTAAGAAAGTTTCTTATATCTTCGGTTATAGCAATGTTGTCTTTGCGGCGACTGCCCCTCAGCTCTTTTATTTCTTCACCATTCAATTCATTATTTGCAAAATTTTCAAACATTTTTTTAGGCAATGCAATGTCTTTTGAAAAAAGGCCCTGAAACTTGAATTCCACGCCATAAGCCTTTAAATATTCTCCCAAGTTTATTTTTTGATTTATCTCTAACTTGCTTGCGTCTTCTTTGGGATACAGTTTAAGATAATTGTTTGACGGGAATGGCAAATAATAAATTGATGCCTTCTTAGCTTTAAAAATTTCATAAGCCACATGTGAAACAAGTTTATTGCCACCAGTAATATTTACAATCAATTCTTCATCATCGCCGAATTTTAAGTTTGAAAGTTTTTTTTCTATATCTTGAATATCATCTTGATTTACCTCAACAATTTTATATTCCGGTGAACCAAGAGCTTTGATTAGATTTAGTGATTGGTTTTTTGTTTCCATTTTTTTTGTGGATATGAGTATGTGTTTATCCGGTTTAATTTGCTTTGAAAACAAAAAATTCGGAATTTGTTGGTCGCTTACCAAACTTATCAATGTTTTTGTTTTTTTCATATTTTATTATCTCCTTGTATTATTGGATCGGCAAGACCTATTAATATTTTCTTCAATATATTTCATGAATTCTGATAAAAAATTTTCACAAGATGCATAATCCGGCAAAAATCTTGATGGTATGACAGCCATTCTTAAAAGCCAGTTATTACCGTCTTTCGGTTCAAGATGAAAATGAATAGGCGATGATTCTCGCTTAGACCCTTTGGAGTTTGGTCCATAAATCTGACGAGGTAAACCCAGCGCTATTTTTTTCTCGTTATTTTTATATTTTCCGGCAAAGCCCATATACGCGGAGGAAAGTTTTCTCAAGGCGGATAATGGCTCATCGGCTGTAAAAATCACATTTTGGGATTTTAATGGCCAATCTTTTTTTTCACTGGAAGTTATTTTATTTTCAAAAAGTTTTTTTCTAAACTTGGCAGACTCTTGTTTTATGAGACTATCATCAATATTCTTATTATCTATCTTGAAAAAACCACTATCTTTTACTACTATTGAACCAAAACCTTTTCTGGCTTTTGCGCCTACTCCGCCATATTTGGTTAAAAGATATAAAGCAAATTTGACTTGCATAGCCACATCTTCTTTAGATATTTCTTTTCCACAATGACGCCTTCGCCAAAGTCCCCCTTGACAAACTTGCATAGCCACATCTTCTTTAGATATTTCTTTTCCTTCATCTGTTGTATTATCTAAAAAACTCCCTGAGCAATAAATCGCCGAATTATATTCTGCAATAGCTTCTTGATAATATCTTAAAGGTCTGGATGTGTTTTCATTTCGCATCGGATATGTTCCATAAGCTAAATATCGCAATTCCATTGAAATCCTGTCCGGCAGTCGAATACTATTATTAGTATCGCTCAATTCAATTCTTGCCGGGCTGGCATGCTCGATGCTACCCCAAATTGCTGTTTCCAATTTAAGCAATTGTGAAGTATCTAATGCCCATGAATGAATTACTCTCCACCACCATCTTAATTGCCCTCTTAATGCGCTTGCTGTTAATTTACAATCGTCTTGTTCTTGAAATGCTCCCGCTAAAAAGGCTGGAGTGGTTAACTTCAATGTCAGATTCAAAATCTGATATCTTGTCTGGTTTTTCGGCAGAGTAGTCTCAATATCTTTGCCAATGGGACTAAATGAGCCAAAACCTGCCGCCGTTTTGGCGCCGGCTCCCATATGACAAAGAGCGCCGGTTAAAAATTCAAAAGCGGTGTTTACAAAGTTTTTATATTTATCCGGCTCTTTTATATCTTGCCTTAATGAAAGTGAAAATTCAAATTTTGCGCCAGGCTTTGCTGCAAGGAAATAAACGGGCTTTGGATCTTCAAAATCGCCTGTATCGCCCGGTTGCAATTTTAATTCGCCTTTATAATATTTTGGATGATGACAATTTGATATGCTTACAAATAATTCAGGTCGCTTTTTGGGGTAAGCGTCATGAAACACAACTTTTCCGGCGCAAGGTTTTTTGTCATCTTGACTTCCAAATATGTTATTTATAACCTCTTTTGCTTCTTCTTCATTTTTCTGAACAGGAAGCCATATCTGTTTCGCATAAGCTCTTGCCATGCCTTTTATCCCTGAGCCGGGAATATATACAAAGCCATAGGTCGGATGCATGCATATGCCGGCATTTTCAAGGGCTATGGACCTGGATAAATGCAAAGCAAGAGGCGAAGAATTTTTAAAGGTTAAACAATTAAAACATGGCAGGTCATTTAAAAGAACCTTTCTGAATTGCGAAACATTATATGTTCCTTTGCACTCTGTTATTTTTTTTAGTTCGCTTTTGGCTTGTGATTGTTCAAGATAGCCTGTAAATTTATCAAGATATAGAGATGGATTTATCTGTTCTTTTTTTGCAGTCTGCAATATGTCATTTACCTTGCTTAAAATTTTTGCATCAGGCATAATTTTCTCCTTTTTAATCATTTTTCAACTGCCGCGAAACGATTAAACCATTCAAGCCATTTTAGGGCTTTGACAGTATTTTGTCTCAACTCTTCGCGGGAGCTTAGAAATAACTGTATAACTTGGTCGCCAATTTTTTCGCAATTTAACACTTCATCTTGAATATCAGCTTTCAGCCATTTGAGAAAGTGTTTATTAAATTCCTCATAATCCCCATATTTAAACATGATGGCATTGCCAAGCCCGGAATTTATTATCAGCATCGGCATTTTTTTTGCATGCCTAAAAAGCTTTTCCTTCTTTGATTCTGACTTCAATTCTGAAAATGCTTCATACGCGCTATTCGCGCATTTTTGATCAAGAGTCCGCATAAAAACCTCCTATTTTAAATTTATTTCGCATATTCCTTTGCCTATGGTTTCATCTCCGCCAATTTGTATTACATTTTTTATTTTGCTTTCAAATTCTTTCGAAAGAACCTCGGCATCTTCACCGTTTTTTCTTGAATTTTCAAAGGTTATGAGTGAATAAAAAAGTATTTCCGGCGGCAGAAATTCCTGATAAAATAATGCCTTCTTTTTTGCCGTTTTTGTGTTTTCTTCAAGAGCTATGCGAGCAACCACTTCGCTTGAATACCTGGCAAAATGGCTAAAATCATTGTCAGAAACTATGACGAAACGTTCTGAGAAACTTTTTTTATCATCATCATTGGTGAAAAATTTTTCCTTAGCCCAACCCTTAATTTTGTCGATATTTCCATTAATGGCGGAAAAATCATATTCTTCAAGGATAACTTTATCTCCTATTTTAATAGTGTCTGAGCATATAATTTTACTATCGCTAATATTCGGAATGTCAAATTCCGGTTTTTGACCTATGGCGGCTAAATCCGCTTTGAGCCTTCTTAAAACTTCGCAGCAGGTTATCCAAGCGAATACTCCTTTCAATGAACGCGTTGGATAGGCGAATAATCTTGCGTCTGAAAAACTCGCGGAAGAAGCATAACTGTTAGAATCCCCATGTTTAGGCCCAAAAATGTCATCTTCGTGTTCACCTTTGTAAACAGACCTTAAAACGCCTTTAATTGATGAACCCGGTATTAAAGGATAACCTGTATGCCTTTCCCTTTGAACAGGCATATCTATTACTCCGATTCCTGCGCCTGAACCGGGATGAATAGAACTTAAAGCTCTTATTGTCATTATTTTTGTTTGCATTTTACCATCCTCCTATAACTGATATTCCCATTCCCATTTGCCATTCCTCATCGGATATGGCGGAGAAATTGAGTTTTACCAAATCTTCCGCTTTTCCTGATTTCAGCTCATAATAAAAAACAGAACCTGCGGAAAATGCTTTTTTCATCGGTTTTGGCTCAAATTTGGCAAAATCAAACCCGCCGATATTTTCCGTTTTAACAGCGGCAGAAACAAGCTCCGCTTTAATACCATGGTCAAGAAAAAGTTTTTTTACGCGATCTCCCAAAATATCCAAAGAGCCGATATATGACGGGGATAAAAGAACAATTTTAAACTTCTTTCTGTTTTTTATTTTTTCCGATACAGCGCTTATTAAATGATTGTCCAAATTAAAATCATCAAGCCAAAATCGGACATGCCTTTTTTCTCCGCCCAAAAAATAAACTCCTTCTTTTTGTTGCCAGTTTATTCCGTCAAAAAGCAAAGAAAAACCATAGTCTTTTTTAAATCTCAGAAATTCCGCTGTATAAAGTTTGCCTTTTTCAGCCGCATTTTTAACATTATCCATCGCCAAACCTACGCGGGATTCTATAACAACAAACTCTTCTTCGCTTTTCATATTTTTTGTTGAAGGTTTCTCTCCAATAAGATATTTTTCAAAAAGAGCTTTTAAAGCTATAAATCCTTTTTTCTGCTCTGGAAATTTCAACTCTTTCGGAGAAAATGGAAGTTCTTTGATGCCTTGCGGCAGATTTGCATTAAAGTCAAACTCCGGCTTATTTTCAGGGGATATTATCATTATGGTCTCTTCATTCTTCCCTCGTTTTTCCTTATACAAATCCAAAGGCGCGGGAACATAATAATTTGATATGTCATTGCCGCTTTTTGATATGAAAACTCCTTTTAATCGGAATTTTCCATAATCTTCATTCTTATAACCTATTTCTGTTTTTACACTTTCCCATGCATTTTCCAAATCACCATCAGAACAGGCGTCAAGCAATATTTTACTTCTTATAAAACCCGCAAACACAGATGGGGCTGGCGGAAAAACAGATGACGCATTATGTTGAAAAGGTTTTCCGTCCCTGAAAAGCAGGGGGTCAATGGGTTCAATTTTGATTTGTTTCATTTTATTCCTCCACTTTTGAATAGCGAGTTATGAATAAAGAGAAAGACAATAGAGTTTTGAAATTATCAAGTTTTCCTTTTTCTGTTAAATTGCTCGTATCTTCAAACAATAACTCATTTATCAATCCTATAACTTTTTGCAAAATATCCTCTTTGCCATTGCAATGTTTCTGGATAATATCCTTATCATCTGTTATATGCCTTGCGCATAGATACTTGACTCTGTCAATTATTATACCTTTGCTCTCCATTCCCCAATATATTTCAAGTTCTGCGTATAATTGTGTGATAAAAGAAGGAGAAATTACGCGCTTGGCAAACAGTTCGGAAAAATCTATAAAGTTAAAAGATTCATCGTTTGCAGAGTTTAGTATTGACCATTTTGCTCCGCCAGTGCTATGCTCGCCTGAACGCTTAAGCATAGCTATGCCAAAGGCGTCTCTGCCCAATTTTTCTTTGGCGAATTTTTCAGCGTCTCTGGCATTTTTAAGCGAATTAGTTAGAGCATTATGATAATGAGCTATCGCTATTCCAGCGCTACCGGAAGCGTTTTTACCCATAGACAAGGAAATTCTGTTTTTGACATTTGTATTTATGTTATTTAGGTTGGCGATAAGCTTTTTTTCATCTTCAATAACCACTGACTTGGTAAAAAACTCTCTTATATCTCTTGCTATCTTTAAAGTTTGAGACATGGGACACATTATAAGAGCGTCATCTCCTCCCGCATATACAAGCTTGCCCACATTTTTTATTTCCGCTATGTATTTAGCGGTGTAAAGGGAAAAATCTAAAAGAATGGAACTTATTGTGGACTGTAAAGACGGGGTTCTGGGAGGAACTTTTTCAAATAATTCTCCAAAGTGTCTTCTTATTTCATCATTATTCCGCAAATTTCTATGAATTATATTTTCAAGTTTAGGCATATTGCTATGAGTGCCGGACACCCATTCACCCATTTTATCGCCATCAAAATAAATAAATCCAATATATGGCGCTGGGCGGGCTATATCAAATTTTGAAGTTATTTGAAGAATTTCTTTAAGCAAAGAAAACGCGGCCTTTTTATCTTCTTCCGTTAAACCGATTTCTTCCGCATTTTTTTCATAAGTGGCTTCAAAAAGAAACTCCCCCTCTATTTTGGCAAATAGCTCTATTTTCGCTTTTCGACATTTTGCTTTAACTTGGCGCAAAGGATTTATAATGTTTTTGCTTTTTTCAACTACTTTAGAAAACTCAAGGATTTTATTTTTTAAGTCCTCACGCAAGCCGCTTTTATTGTCTTCTTTTCCAAGCAAGCGATTCGCCACTTCGTATTTGAAATCGGAAACGGCTATTTCCGTAACCGAAGGAAAATGGGTATTATCGCCCAAATCAAAGCCGAGAATATCTTTGGGGATTCGATTTAACATCCTTCGGACAAGACATATGGAACAAAGTTGTTCTCCTTTTTTTATAGCAAGAGGATATTTCTCATTTATTCCCTTATAAAGCTTTTCCCAATATTCGGTTATTTCGCTATGTTTTGAAGGACTGGTTTTCTCATCGTGCACAGATTCTCTTATGCCGCATATTGAACACTTATGGCCAAACTCAGGTTCGCTTTTTTGAATTTTCACCGCCTTTCTTGCGCCCATAATTCTTTCAAGACTGTTCTGGAAAAGAGAAAAGTAAGTTCCCATATTCGATTTATATTTATCTTTTCCACTTTGGATAAATTCATTAAAATCATCTGGCAGTTCAATAATTTTGCTATATTGCTTTACAAATTCATCTAAATCATCCGGCAAGGACATAGATGTCCAATAAACTTCAAGAAAAGAATCTTGTTTTTTCGTGAGGTTAAACTCTGTTTCAAGATTTAAAGATTTGGCGCAATTTCCTCTCATTTCAACCCATTTTTCTTTTATATTTTTCTCAGACTTTTTTGCTAAATCTTCCGCCTTTTCTGAAGGAACTATAACAAGCCAGCGATTTGGCAGACATGGCCTGCCTAAATCTCTATTGTTGTATTGCATATCTCCAAGTTTTATTTCATCTTTAAGCCATTTATCAACCAATGGCTGACCTTTCAAATCAGGAAAGATTATGGAATCAGGGCCAAATTCTTCGGCAAATATTTTCATGCCTTGCCATGAAAGATATGACAAGATATAACTTCCCGCCCAAAAATCAGCCGTGCTTCTCGCCGCATTGATAAATTCTTGTACGGGGCCTATTGACATTAAAACAAGCGCGGGTTTAGGCAAACTGCCGGCGATTGCTGACACAATTCTGTTGTGATGCCAAATTGTATGCTGAGGCATTCTGGTTTCAGCAGGCATTAAGTCCCATAAAGCGCCCATGCCATCTTCTCTTTCTTTTAGTTTTTCATTTAAGAACCGCCAAATATATAGAAATTTCTTTTTATAATCATTCTCCGTTTTTTTATGCGCTTCTCTTAAAACCTCCTTTAGTGAATCAGATGCCTTATCTGTTTCAAACAATCTCAATGAACCGAGTTCATATTCTTCGGAAGATAAAGGGTGAATAAGCAAAGGAGCGTCTTTCCAATTTACAGATACATTTGGAAATACTAATCGATCTTCGGCAGAAGCAATATGGTCAGCTTCTTTTATTTTTTTGACCCATTCTTTATCCTTTATTTGAATTCCAAGAGAATTTATCAAATCTTTTGCCATTTTTTCATGCGCTGTTTTTTCGGCAAGGAGAAAAGCCTTGTTCGGTGTATCATGCAGAATCGCCTGTATTTTGATTTTCCATAAATTATCATTCTCCGGCATATTTCATCTCCTTTCGGGGCATATAAACATATTTGCCCTCAAGATTAAATTCAGTTTTTATTTTTCCCATACCCCAAACGGAATTTTTACCTACATTTGTTATTTCTCCCAATTTAAGCCATGGCAAGAAATATTTAAGCCTATCTGTATTTCCGGCATCAAATACCGCGCTTCCAATCACTCCTGAGAGATTGTGGTATTTAAGGGTTTTGCTTGAACGCCTTTTAAGTTCCACCCATCGCCATTGGGACATTAAAGTTTCAACTTTTTCAGCCTCTAAAGCGAGCGCTTCATAATTTTCTCCAAGATTCATCCCATGATGGAAATACGCTATACTGGAAATTCTATCTCTAAGCCGGCGAAATATATGGTGAAAAAGCGGATTTTTTTGAATTCTGCCTTCATATTTTATTTCCGCGGGTGAAAGAAATTCAATTTTAAACACAGTCGTTTCAACTTCGGGCATTTGAGTTATGCTTGAAGGCTTTATTTCGCAAAGCATCCCTGATTTATCAAATACGGCTTGCCTCTTTCCAAAACAATTTTCATTGTAGACGCCACGCATCGCGTATTTTCCTCTTAAAGGTCCTATTCCTTCATTGCCTATCTCCGCCATAACCCTTATAAAATGCGGATAATAAGCGCATGCCCATCCAAAAATATTTATCCCAAGCGAAAAACTTTCACCTTGATATATTGTGTTTCTTTCTTCTTCACAAGGATTGAATACAAACGAACGGGGGACATCTTTTAATCCTGAAGGCGCATTATGTTCAATGCGCGGGGAAAATATTTTTTCGTAAAGTCCAGAGATATCGTGATATTGTTCCGCTGATGGATTTTTATCCGCAAGCCTTTTAAACATAAATCCGAACGCTCCGCGAAATATATTTCCCTTCAAACCGCACGGAAAAATAATTTTCTCCAAAGCCACAAAAGAAAATATAAGTTTTATAAATTTAAGCCGATTTAGCATACAGAGCGATTTTCTTTTAACGAAACTACTATCTTTGTCTTTAGAATAGCATTAGTTTAAGGACATTGACAAGGTTCAGTTGTCGGTTAGCCGTTTAGCCGATTTGCGAGTTAGCCGGTTACAAACAGGTCACCAGTTTCCAAGTCATCCCGCCATAGGCGGGACAGGCCAGTCACCAGTTGCATGTTGCAAGTCACATGTCACCAGTTACAAACAGGTCACCGGTCATCCCGCCATAGAGGCAGGACAGGCCAGTTTCTAGTCACCAGTTGAAAAAACGGCGCGAGATTTTAGCCCGCGCCGTCGTAATTATTTTTAGCCGTTTATCCGTCTTAGAACAAAAGAGCCAAACTTCCCGAAAAGGCGAATTTATTTGGAACATCTTCATTGTCAATCTTGCTTGTATCCGAGCTCATTACGCCGCCCAGATCAATATGGAGATGAATGAGATTTATTCCAAGTCCCGCAGTGTACGACATTTTTGAATCGCTCTCGGCGAGATTTTTCATTATTCCAGCTCTAAGAGGTATATTGATAGCCGGTTTATTGAAAATATTTATCTCGGTTCCCAATGACAACTGTCTTGATTTGAAACCGTCAATAGGCGTATCATTCTTGGTTAAATCCATATCCATGGCCAGATGCCAGAAATTAGCGGGGCTTATCGCAAGTCCCATTCTGGCTTGTCTATCCAAAGTATATTCACTGCCCTTTCTCGCCGCGACAGCCGTTACCGGCTTGTCAAATTTCGGATTATTTATATTTCTTATCACAAGGCCGAGTCTGGGATTCATCGGAAGGCTAGTCCATTTTTTATTGAGCTCCATCAGGAATCCGAGGTCTAAAGCCGGTTTCCAGCTGGTTTCCATATTATCGGAAAAATCGTCAAAGGCGTCGGTTTTCCCCGATTCTTCTGCAAGGAAATTGAAGGTGGCATAACCCACTCTGCCATTAACCATTTTAAGATTTCCGCCGACTAAAAGTCCGTCTATTAAAAACGGTTTTGCCATGCCGAAAGCTATCTCGGTAAATGAAGCGCCTTCAACAGTCAAGTTTGAAGTATTGGAGGTATAGTCATCTCCGCCATCTGTTACAACTTCATCTATTATCGGGGCAACTTCTGCAGCGTATTCAGCCATCACAGTGGCAGCGGATAAAACTTCTTCAACAGTTACTGTAGCCGCCATAGCATCGATAATTGCGTTTGCCAGCTGATCTGCAGTTGTTATTGCTCCTTCACTTGTTGAACATCCTAAAGCTCCACACATAATATTTTCCAAGTTGTTAAGGCCTATAGTTGTTATGGCGTCTGATATAATATCTCTAGCTGGTATGTAAGCAGAACTTGGATCAACATTACTTTCAGAAGTGAGCGATACCCCTGTTCGGCCTCCAACATTACCCATACCAATGTTAGTCACATCAATAAGGGGAGTCGCTCCGGCTGCTGTAAAATTATTTACTGAAACGGCTATTTTTGAGAGTTTCAAATTTACTCCGCCGGCAATTTCAAATAATGCCCCGGTGCCCGGGTCATTCATATCGCTTAAAAGAGACAGTGTTTTAACAAATGCGGCCAT
>JAKLQJ010000216.1 GCA_022013385.1 Elusimicrobiota bacterium | reverse complement strand
TCACCGATGTAGTAATGGGGAGCGCCGATGTAGTAATGGGGAGCGCCGATGTAGTAATGGAGAGCGCCTAAGTAGTAGTGGCGAATATGGCGGGCCTGCCCGCCGATGCAGTAGTGGCGGGACAACAAGGAACAGCGTCCCGCCGCCGTAGCCAAGAAATCCTGAACACCAACTACTATAGTTGCAAAACTTTTTTGTCAAGATACTAGGGACTTTTCATAGGTGGATGAAAAAGTTCTGTAGCGAACATTGCGGGCGCCTGCAAAAAAATCCTTCGGTTTTTATCGAAGGATTTTTTTATTTTTACGAACAGGTCTTTAATGTGTAAAAAATTAATTTCCCGACGAAAAAATACAAAAATATTTTTTTATTTAGCCTAAAATTAAGGATTAATAATTTTGATTTTATTTTTAAAATGAAATTTTTTAAAAACCCCGCAATAACCTTTGCAGAGGATTTGAGTTTAATTTGATCCTATAAATAATACTTTCAAAGTATGCTTTTTTTTGAGATACTTATTCAAAGTGTTCGTTTCTTTTCCAATGTTATAGAATACTACATATAAGGTTTTTATAAAAACCGGAACCTGCACTATTCACTTTAAACTAATAATGCGGATTTATGACAGATTCACATGACCGAGAATATATTGAAAAAGAAATAGCCGAAATAGACTTGCAAATATCCGCTTTAAAAGAACATAAGAAAAAACACCTTGCGAAATTAGCTGTTTCAAATGTTTCTTCTAATGTAGATGTTCTCACTTCTGTAAATAAAACAACTTTTTCTATTGAAGCTAAAACCGAACTTTTTAAAAGTTATTTCAAGGGACGAAAAGATATTTACGCGCGGCGTTGGGAAAATTATTCTGGAAGAAGCGGATATAGCCCTGTGTGTAAATATGAATGGGATAAGCTTTTATGCCTCAAACCTAAAATTAAGTGTTCAAATTGCGAAAACCGACACTTTCTTCCTTTCGATAGCTCGACGATTACAAAACACTTGAACGGAGAAATAACTGCTGGAATTTATCCTTTACTAAATAACGATAATTGCTATTTTTTAGCAATAGATTTCGATGGCGACAGCTGGAGTAACGATATTAATGCCGTCATGGAGACTTGCGTTATAGAGAATATTTCCGCCGCCATGGAGCGTTCGCGTTCAGGCAAAGGAGGTCACCTTTGGATGTTTTTTAGCGAAGAGGTTTCCGCCATATCTGCGCGGAAACTTGGAACCGGACTTATATCAAAAACAATGGTAAGGCATTGTCAACTTAGTATGAAAAGCTACGATCGCCTTTTCCCAAATCAGGATACAATACCGAAGGGCGGTTTTGGCAACCTAATAGCTTTGCCTCTACAGAAAAAAACTTTACTTGCCGGCAATGGTGTTTTTATAAACAAGAGTGGATTGCCATATTCAGACCAATGGGCATATTTAGCCTCTATCAATAAATTATCGCGTGATGAAACGGAAACTTTGGTTGATACACTTAAAAAAACCGGTGGCAAAATACCTGCCCGTTGGAGTTTCATTGACGAGGAAGAGAAACCATGGATGAGACCGCCATCAGGTAAAAGACATTTTAATGTAAATATCAAAGAGCTCCCTAATGAAATAGAGGCCGTGCTTTCAAACCGAATCTACATAAAAACTGAACATATCCCCTCGGCGCTTATAAATCAATTCAAGCATTTGGCGGCTTTTCATAATCCCGATTTTTATAAAAAACAAAAAATGCGTTTTTCAACACATGCCACCCCTCGCGTAATTTGCTGTGCCGAATTAGATACCGGTTGGCTTTCCATACCGCGCGGCTGTATGAAAGAAGTGAAAATTGTACTGAACGATTATGGTATCAAGTTAAAAGTGGAAGATAAACGTTTTCATAGCGCAAAAACGGACTTTGTTTTTCTTGGAAATCTCTACGATATTCAGCAGGTAGCTTTTAACGATATTGTATCCGCGGATTTTGGAGTTTTATCTGCGCCGCCCGGTTTCGGAAAAACCGTAATTGCCGCGGCCGTAATTGCCAAACGTAAAAAAAATACCCTTATTTTAGTCAACAGGAAACCTCTTATGTATCAGTGGCAGATTCAGCTTTCAGCTTTACTTGGAATAGACAAGAAAAAAATCGGTCTTATAGGCGGAGGAAAAAATAGTCCGACAGAGTTACTTGATGTGGGAATGGTTCAGAGTATGGATATATGCCATGGTGTTGATGACAGAATAGCTAAATATGGATTCGTTATTATGGATGAATGCCACCATGTGGGCGCATCTTCATTTGAAAAAGTCATGAATCAGGTTAAAGCTAAATATGTGCTGGGTTTGACAGCTACACCCTACAGAAGAGACGGACACCAACCTATCATACATATGCAGTGCGGTCCGCTAATACACCGCATAAAAGATAAAGACTCAATCGCCTGCGCTCCGAACTCAAAAGTTATAGTCCGAACTACTACTTTTAAAGCCGATTGGAACGATAATTCCAAAATACACGAGCTTTGGCCTAAATTGACCGCTAATGAAGAACGCAATAAACAAATCCTTAACGATATAGAGGAAGTTTTAGATACCGGGCGTTTTCCACTTATATTAACAGAACGCAGGGAACATTTGGCGCTTTTTGAAACTTTCTTAAAAGATAAAATCGATTTTTTGGTCGTTCTTCACGGCGGTTTGCGGCAAAAAAAACGACAAGAAATTTTTGAAGAATTAAAAGGTATTCCGGACAATTCTCGCAAAGCCATACTTGCCACAGGTTCATATATCGGCGAGGGTTTTGACTCGCCTCGATTGGACACATTGTTCTTAACCATGCCGGCATCTTTCAAAGGCAAAATAGTGCAGTATGCCGGTCGCTTGCATAGGCAACATAAGGATAAGACAAATATTGTCATTTACGATTATTTGGATTCCCAAATATCTGTCTTAGCCAATATGCACAAGAAACGTCTTAAAACCTATAAAATGCTCGGATATACGATAGTTGATAGCGACAAGCCATTATTACCGGGAATCTGAAATATCGCATTAGGGGAGTAATTTTGTTTTTAAAATTATTCCCGTTCGGGAATATATGTTGACTTTTATGATATTTCTGCTATAATATTACCGTTCGGGAATATTATAGGCATATCGCGACAATAGTCGCAATATCCGCAAAAATAAGGACTACTTGAATGAAAATAAATCCTGTTATACAAAAACTATTATCAGGTCAAGCAGAAATAAAAGATTCATCGGAAATAGGAAAAATCATTAGACACCTTCGCAAAAATTCCGGGCTGACGCAGATTGAGGCCGCCGCCATGTGCAAGGTCGGTGTTCGGTTTATGTCTGATCTTGAAAACGGAAAACCCAGTCTTCATCTGGGAAAAGTCCTTCGGGTTCTGAAAAACTTTGGTCTTCTGGTTATACTAAGCAAAAAGGGAAGAGATAATGGCTAAAAGATTAAATATCTATTGGCAAGCTCTGCCGGTGGGGCGGCTATGGTTGGATGACAAAAGAAATTTTATTTTTCAGTACGATGAGGCATGGATAAATGCTAAAAAAAATCCTCTATCCTTGCGCCTTCCGCTACGAAAAAAACCGTTTCCCGATAATGTCTCAAAACCATTTTTCTCAAATCTCTTGCCCGAATCGCGCATCCGAACACTTATAGCCGGAAAGCTGGGGGTTTCGGAGAAAAATGATTTTAAACTTTTAGAAGAATTGGGAGGAGAATGCGCCGGAGCCATATCGCTTATATCTGAAAACCATTCCCCGGAAACAAAAGGGCATTACCAACCGCTTTCTTCACCCGATTTAGACAAGATGATAGAAAATATGCCATGCAAACCGATGTTAACGGCAAAAGAGGGCATGCGACTATCTCTTGCGGGAGCGCAAAACAAACTTCCCATATATATAAAAGGCAAAATATTCTATTTGCCTTATGGAAATTTCTCCAGTTCGCATATACTTAAACCAAAAATTCCCGAATTTGAAGATACTGTTGAAAATGAAGCTTTTTGTATGATGCTGGCGGAAAAATGCGGGCTTCCTGTTCCTAAAATCAGCATACATCAGGGTAAATACCCTGTTTGTCTTATTAAACGTTATGATAGAGAAATCAAACCGGACGGTTCCATTCTCCGTCTTCATCAAGAAGATTTTTGCCAAGCATTAGGATATGGTTATGATCAAAAATATGAGTCTGAAGGAGGACCAAGCCTAAAAGATTCTTTTGCTTTGTTAGCGAAATATAGCGCAAAGCCAATTGTTGACAAAAGAAATTTGTTGCAATGGGTTGTATTCAATTATTTGATAGGAAATTGCGATGCTCATGCCAAAAATATATCCATTTTGTTTGATAAGGAGGAAGTACAACTTGCCCCGTTTTATGATTTAATGTCCACAATAATTTATCCGGAATTGGCGAGTAAACTGGCAATGAAAGTGGGTGGCGAAAACCGTTTTGCATGGATAATGAGGAGACATTGGGAACGGCTGGCCTTGGACGCAGATGTGGGAGAAAAAGCCATTATCGGTATTTGCAAAGAAATGGGAGAAAAAGCGCCTGAGGCGGCAAAATCGCTAACCGAAACTTTTGAGAAAAATAACTGGGCTGTTGAAACTATTCTGAAAATTAAGAAACATATATTAAAAATGAGCGACATATTGCGAGTTATTTAAAGCGCCGTTTACCAAATATAGAGCCCGTCATATAAAGTCGCCGCTATTGTATAGATTACAAGAGCGCCAGCGAATTGACGGTAAGATAGTTTCATGGGAAAAATGTGAAAATGACAGCTTGAAGTATAGGAATTTCAAAGTGTAGCCGCAGCCCCTTGGGCTGCTTAGTTTAAAGTAATAAAAATAATCTATTCGCGGGAAATGTAATGTCTGTATAACTATTGGAAAAGCGGACATTTCCTCCAACCGACATAAAGGCGCTGTTTTTAAGATTTCTTTTCGGTATAACTTATACTTAAAACTTTTGCTGTAATATGCTATAGTTTTAACTATGATTAAAACTTATATTAAACGAGAACAATACCTTTCCAGAATTAAGCCATTTATTGGAAAAGAAATGATTAAGGTTATTACGGGTCAGCGGAGGGTTGGCAAAAGTTATCTATTGTTTCAAATAATGGATATAGTCAAGCGCTCTAAGGCGAAGAATAGCCATATTATTTACATAAATAAAGAACTGAGCGAGTTTGAAGCTATCAAGGATTATCGAGACCTTTTAAAATATATAGCCCGCAAATCAAAAAGCGGAAAAAAATCGTTTGTGTTTATTGATGAAATTCAGGAAATTGAACAATTTGAAAAAGCTTTGCGCAATTTGCAAGCCAAGGGCGAATGCGATGTTTATTGCACCGGCAGCAATGCGGAATTATTATCCGGCGAGCTTGCCACTTGTTTGAGCGGGCGGTACATAGAAATAAAAGTTTTTGGATTGTCTTATGCGGAATTTTTGCAATTTCATAAGCTTGATGATAGTGAAGATTCATTTTTTAAATATATAAAATATGGCGGATTACCCTACCTTATAAATCTAAAATTGGAAGATGATGTGGTGTATGAATATCTCCGCGCAATATATGAAACAATATTGCTCAAAGATATCGTAACCAGGTATGGCGCGCGAAATGTTAATTTTCTTGAGCGGTTGGTGGAATTTTTGTCCGATAATATAGGAAGCTTGGTGTCTTCCAAGCGAATTAGCGATTTTCTTAAGTCGCAGAAAATCAATATTTCTCCAAATGTCGTATTGAATTATCTTTCATTTCTAACTTCGGCGTTTCTTATTTTTAAAGTTCCGCGCGCTGATGTGCGCGGTAAAAAAATATTTGAAATCGGAGAAAAATATTATTTTGAGGATATTGGCATTCGGCATGCCATAATTGGTTATAGGCATACCGATATAAACAAAATACTTGAAAATATCGTTTTCTTGCGTTTAAAGATGTCGGGGTACAAAGTAAATGTTGGGAAATTGGAGAATCGTGAGATTGATTTTGTTTGTGAAAAATCGGGGGAAAGGGTGTATGTACAGGTTGCCTATTTGCTTAAAAATAAGTCAACGCATTCAAGAGAATTCGGAAATTTGCTTGCAATTAATGACAATTACCCTAAAATTGTTGTTTCTATGGACAAAACGGCAGGAGGACAATTTAAGGGTATTAAACATATAAACATTAGAAATTTTTTGCTTCAACAATATTTGGAAGTATGAAGTAGTTAGCAACAAGTTAATTCGGCAACATGGCAACAAGGAACAGCGCCGTCCCGCAGTAGCCAAGAAATCCTGAACACCCAACTACTATAGTTGCAAAACTTTTTTGTCAAGATGGTAGTGAAGCTGATTTTATAAGTAGATGTTTTTCGCTTTATTTCCGTTTCGGCATCATATATTGGGGGATTATTAGCGCTTTCTCATAGACAGATAAGTCGTTTGATGGGCATAGCTGTTAACGCCGTTCTTAAAGTGTACAGGTATTGGCATTAATTAGTGTACAGGTTGTGTGCGCTTTTTTTAAAAAATTTTGATGATTCATGGGATAAATGGTTTTCCGAAAGAATGAATATGGGGCAATTCAAAACCGATATAGCAAGAACAGATAAAGAAGTTATAGTCAGCATACAAATTTCGGGGCTTTTAAAAGAAACTTTCAATATAGATGTAAACAATGACAGGATAAAAATTATATTTACTTCCAAAAATACGACAGATGAAAGTAGCGGCAATAATATAGCGAAAAAAAAGTCCGTAAGCAGTTATGTCAAAATACTGCCGATTCCTGAAGACGCTGCGCCGGGTTCAAATAAGGTGGATATCAGCGGGGAAACAATTAAAATCCGGTTTGACCGCAAAATAAACAATAAACAATGATAGCGACGGAGTAAATGCGTAAATTGAAAATTCATGACGGAAAAGCCGCAATACTTAGCCCGATTTTTTTTCACTCTTCTAAAAAATATTACCTCATTGCTTCTTTAACGCTTTTTTACGGGCTTTATCTATAACCGCCACAACACCGAAGTGGTCCGAAACAACGGGATAGCGGTATTCATCGTATTCTCTTCCGTCGAAAATCACACTTGAGCGAATCTGCCGCTCCGCCAGCCGCCAATCACCGTCCAGCCAAAAGATATAATCAATGCGTTGACCGTTAAGGGTTGTGGGCGTATCTTTTCCGCCCGCGTTCGCCGCAAAAAATATGTCTGTAAATACGGGAGCAGATTCAAGCAGAATCTTATAGTTGCTGTGCGTGGAAGGTATATTAAAATCGCCCATAATCAATGCGCCTACAGCGCCGCTTGAGCGATGTGTGTTCACAAAGCGTTTTAGCTCACTAATCTGGATGGCCGTGTCAGGATAATCATAGCCCATTAGGTGCGTGACAAACACATCCGCGTTCGCGCCGGCCGGTAGCGCAATCTTAGCGTATAGGCAATTGCGTTGTGAAGCGGGGGCGGGCCAAAAATTAGTAGTGGTGAGTTTTACGGTATCCGTAGCAATTAAAGGGTGCGCCGAAAGTATAGCATTGCCCAGCCATTCCCCGTTTTCCCAGCGGGCAAACCCTTCACGGTACAGATAGTAGGGGCGGCCGGATAGGCATTCCAGATGCAGACGGATAATTTCCGCCGTATCATAGTATTGGCCACCATAGCCTCTGCTGAAGATATTTCCAAAAACGATTTCATTAAGTCCGACAATATCGGCATTAAGACGGGCAAGCCCCGCCGCGATAGAATGCAATTTTTTGAATCTGCCTGTAGTCTCCTGCAGGCTATGGGTGTTAAGCGTTACCGTCACAAGCCGGCCTTTATCGGCATAAGATCTTCGCGCGGCGCAAACGCCGGGCGCCGCATAATGATCGCCGTCTCCGATATCAAATATAGATTCCTCGCCGGAAAGCGTTTTATTGACGGACGGATTTAATTCATCCCGCATCCATTTACCGTCCGCTATAAACTTGTATGTATATGTTCCTTCCGCAAGCGGCGCTGTCGTATATGACCAAATTCCTTGCTTTTTGATAAGCGCGGCCGGCTTCCAGCCATTGAATTCTCCGGCTACATTAACAGCGGCGGCACTACCGCATATACAGTTGAAGGTTACCGAACTGTCTTTGTGAATAATAGGACTTTTCAATCCGCCGGCGGCATTAAGGTTTGACGGGTAAAGGGCGCACGCAAATAGTAGGAACAGCGCCATACGCTTTCCATCGACTGCCGATTTTACAAAAGATAAAATTTTTATCTTCCGCATAATACTGAATTATATAACACTTATTAAGGCGCCGCAAAACTTGGATTTCTATTGCTGGCCACTGCAAACAAAAAAGCCCGATTTTTTAATCGGGCTTTTTTTAATTTAAAACAGTCTGCTCGTTTACTTGCTTAGGTAGTGGTGCGCAATTAAAGCCGCTCCGCCTCCGACTATAACAGCTCCGGCAACAGCGCCAATAGGTATGGCTGCCGAACAAAGGAATGCCGCTGTGGCTCCTGAACCCATAGAAGCGGCTGCCGCCACATATCCGCCGGCATAAGCGCCGAGCGCTCCGCCTATAAGTCCGCCCACTACTCCTACTACAGTAGTGATTGTGTTTCCGCCTATAGTAACCGATGATTCCTTTTTCGGCTCTTTTTGTTTGCTCAGCGGCTGTACTGTTGACTTAAGCCCGCGCTTAGTTTGTTTTAGTTCTGAGGGATTAATCGTTTCAACCGGTGACAATTGTAAATCCATCCGTACGGGCGCGGATTTATCAAGATTGCTCTCCGATGTTATTTCATTAAACTTCAGACCGGAATCCCGTTTGCTTACCTCAAACCCGCTGGCAAAAGCAAACACTGTATTTGACGCAAGACTCGCTACTGTAAGGATTGTTATCGCTAATTTTTTCATTTTGTTTTCCTCCGTTAAGTTTTGCTGCTTACTTAAAGTTTAATAAAGTTTCGCGTGTTTCAACAGAGTCAAAAGTCTCTTGATTTTGCGAAAAAGTGCTTATTGGGATTTAGGCCTTTTATCAGGCTTTATATAGGCCATTTGGTCCATGGCTGTCACAAGAAAAAACAGGGAACTTTGGGTTAAAAGTAAGATGTTTCCAAGAAAACACTTTTACCGACGAATTATCTATGTTCTATTATGGCGCATTGTCTTTTCATATCAGCATGGATAATGTTTGTATGCTTTTAGTATTTTTTTGTATTATAGATATGGCACACTATATTTTATATCGGAGGATTCATGATGAGAAAAGTATTTTTGATAGCAAGCGTATTACTTATGCCCGCGTTTTCTTTTGCTAATGAGGCGCCAAAGACCGAAGAGGAGAAGACGCTTTATTTTCTTGGCGCAACTATTAGCCGGAATTTAAAACAGTTCGATTTGACGAAAGAAGAAACGAAATACATAATAATAGGTTTCTCTGAAACTATTAGGGGGGAAGAATCTAAAGTGGATGATTCTTATGGGCCTAAAATTAACGAGTTTTTTATGAAAAAGCGCGAAGCGAGCGCCAAAAAGGAAAAAGCTAAAGCCGCTGATTTTGTCAAAGATTATCTTAACAAAAATAAAAAAGCTAAAAAGTTTGACTCGGGACTTGTGTATCTTCAAACCAAAAAAGGCAAAGGGAAATCTCCAAAAGAGACCGATACGGTAAAGGTTCATTATCACGGAACAACCATAGACGGAAAAGTTTTTGACAGTTCCGTTGAGAGAAAACAGCCGGCGGAATTTCCTCTTAGAGCCGTTATTCCGTGTTGGACTGAAGGGCTTCAGAAAATGAAAGTCGGGGAGAAGGGAACGCTTTTATGTCCTTCAGATATCGCTTACGGCGATACGGGCAGACCTCCCACTATAGCGCCGGGCGCCACTTTAATATTTGATGTTGAGCTTTTGGATATAGTTAAAAAAGAAGCAGAAGTTAAAAAACAAACCGAGAAAGCTCCGAAAAAATAAATAAATTCAACCGCTAATTAAACCTCCGCGCTTTAAAACGCGGAGGTTTTTTTATGATATTTTTTGATAAGGTTATCGGCCGTCAGGCATTGATTTTCTTTTCCTTCACAATTATTGAGAGAATCATTGAAACGGCTAATACGAATATTATCGAAGCAAGGGAAATGAGGGGGGTGATATGATAAAAATCCGAAATTAGCATCTTTACGCCGACATAAAAAAGTATTATTGAAATTCCTAGTTTCAAAAATCTAAAATAATCAATCAGGGATGAGAGGAAGAAATATAATGCTCTGAGACCGACTATGGCGAATACATTTGAGGTGTAAACAACGAATGTGTCGCGGGAAACTGCGAGGATGGCCGGAATTGAATCCACCGCAAATATTATGTCGGAAGTTTCTATAACTATCAGGGCGGCAAAGAGCGGAGTGGCGTGAAGCACTTTGTTTTTGACGGTAAAAAAATCGCCGGTTTTTATCGTATTTTCTATAGGGATAAATTTGCCGATAAGCTTGAGAAGGGGGTTTTTTGACGGGTCCATGCCCTCTTCTTTTTGAACGGCCATTTTTATGGCGCTTAAAATAAGTATGGCGCCGAAAACATAGATGAGCCAATGAAAAGCGTTTAAAAGTTTTACTCCCGCGAATAGGAAAATAAACCGCATTAAGACGGCTCCGATAATGCCCCATGTCAGGATTTTTGGCTGATATTTTTTTGGTATGGAAAAATAGGAAAATATAAGGAGAAAGACGAACATATTATCCATGGATAGGGTGTATTCTATAAGGTAGCCCGTATAAAATTCAATCATCTTTTGCTGGCCGAGCATGGTTCCTATGAGCAAACCGAATAAAACGGCCACGCTCACCCAAAAAAGGCATAAAATCACGGATTCCTTTTGGGTTATTTCTTTCGCGCGGCTTGAGAGTTTTAGGTCGGCGAAAAAAAGAATGGTCGTTAAAATTCCGAAAATAATCCACATTATGTTCAACTTTGTCATGGCATTATTATATATTTTTTAACATGTTTTTATAGAATTTTAAAAAAACGATTCTAAAAAAACAATTGAATACTCATACCATAAAGGCTAAAATAACTATATTACAATTCATAGGAGGTTTCATGAATGAAGTTTTTGACATTGTTTTGCTTTTGGCTTTGCCCGCTTCGGGAAAATCGGAAGTTAGAAAGTATTTGGCCAATATTCCGTCTGAAGTTTTAAGGAGTGATTTGCATATAGGGGAAAATCTTCAGCTTGATGATTTCCCTTATGTTCACATTATGAGAAGAATAGACGATGAACTTTCTGCCCTTGGCAAGGAAAGAGTGTTTTTTCAATCGTGGGACAAGTCTTTTATAAATTCTAAGGATTGGGGAACGCTGATTCACATCATAAATGAAGATTATGATGATTTGATGAACGGGAATGTTTTAATTCCGGCATCGGCGGGAGAGCTTATTTGTTCCAGAATTGAAAGCGCCGCTATAAAGGCGGGTATAGAGCCGAGACTTTCAATCATTGCTCAAGAAACAATGAAGACTGTATATTTCAACCTTGAAAAAGAAGCCGCAGATCTTTTAGAAGAAAAACACGCGCAATATACGGATTCTTTTGACGGCAAAACGATAATTATAGAGTTCGCGAGAGGAGGACCGCACGGTTCTTCAATGCCTTTAAATCCTCCCTTCGGATATAAACATTCTATAGGCAGCTTATCCAAGGAAATTCTTGAAAAAGCCGTCATATTGTATATTTGGGTTACTCCCGAAGAGTCCAGACGAAAAAATGAAGCTAGAAAAAATCCGGACGATCCGGGTTCTATATTGCATCACGGAGTGCCTATTGATGTTATGATGAATGATTATGGAACGGATGATATGGATTGGCTTGAAGAAAATTCAGGAAAAAAAGGTTTTATTGCCATTGAAGCTGACGGAACGAAATATAATATTCCGCTCGGCAGATTTGACAATAGAGCGGATAAAACAAGTTTTTTAAGAGATGAAAAAAATCTTTGGTCTAAAGAAAAGGTTGAAGCGGTGCATAATGGCTTGAAGGCGGCTTGCGATAAAATCTATGGATTGAAAGAAGAAGTAAAGAAATGAGTTTGTGATATAAGGAAGTCGGACTTCCTTAGGAATATGCAAGGAAGGTAATTAGATGGGTTTGATTATCAGTTTGATGCAAAAAAGTCGGCACACCTTGTGATTTGTTTTTAAGAGTTAAAAAAGAGTTAAAAACATTTGCAAAACCTATATATATATTAATAGAATTGTAGTACTATGTGACGGTGAGTTTATTATTGTTGACGCTATTCTTAATGCCGAGGTGGCTCAATGGTAGAGCAATCGCTTCGTAAGCGATAGGTTGTGGGTTCAAGTCCCATCCTCGGCTTTTTTATTATCCGCGCATTGAGCGCGGATAATAATCCGCCTTGTCGTATTGGCGGATAGAAGTATATGCGCGCCGGATAATAATAGTGTAAGAGCGCGGCAGAGGGTAGAAAAGATATTTGAGCAATACAGGCAAGAAAATATTTTGAAGTTTGTGATTTGATATTTGGAATTTATTTGTAATTTGGATTTTCTAAATCTATGGCAAAAAATATAAATGAACAATATGAAGAATTCTCGGATATAAAGCAGGCCAAGGGCGTATTTTTTACCAGAAAAGTTATATGGACATGGCTGCCTTTGCTTTATCTCTTAATCTCAGACACATTTTATCTAAGGACATATGATTCCGCTCAAATCAAAATAACCCTGCTTCAAATGGGTGGAATTTCGCTTATCGGTTTATGGGTAAGTTTGCTTATCCTTGAAGGGAGAAGGGCATTCAGAAAAGAGGATTTTGTATTATTGGCGCCATTTTTCGCTTATTTGATTTACAATGTCATCTCATTCGCTCATGCTCCGTATAAAGGACCAAGTATAGATGATTTTTTGCGCTATACTCTCTATACATCAGTATCTCTTATAGTTATACGAGAATTCAGTATAAGGGCTATTGAGAAGCTAACCAAGTATCTTATCATTGCCGCCGCCATAGCCATATTATACGGTTTTGTGCAGTGGATGGATGTTATGTTTTTTCCAACCAAAGATATAGGGCCGGGCCTGGATCCTTTTGTGTGGCGGGGAGCTTTTGGAAAACGCGTTTTTTCCACTTATGGCAATCCGAATTTTTTTGGCAATTTTTTAGTTATCATGCTACCCATAATGCTGACTCAATATCTCAAGAAACGGTCAGTTTATCTTATTCCATTGATGGCTCTTGATTTATTGTGTTTGTATAGCACAAATACCAAAGGAGCTTGGCTCGGCTTCGGCATATCGGCTTTTATTTTCGCTGTTTTTTTTGGCTACTTTTTTATGAGAGAAAAATTTAAAGTGGGAAAACTCAAATTTATTTTATTT
>JAKLQJ010000215.1 GCA_022013385.1 Elusimicrobiota bacterium | reverse complement strand
TAAAAGCGAAGACGGAAGCCAAGCATGGGAAATGACGGAAGAACAATGGACATTTGCCGGTCAGATATTGATAGACCAAGAAAACAGAATCTACGCGGTGGGCGAGAGCACCTATTACGGCGATTTCTATATAGCGAGATACCTGCCCGTGGAAGAATTGGATTTTATGCCGCCCGGCGAAATAACCGATTTAGCCGCAAGCTATGTAACGACCGATTCAGTAACGCTTGAATGGACGGCAACGGGCGATGACCTGGATGAAGGAACAGCTTACAACTATGATATAAGGTATACAACGGCGGGAGAAATAATGACAGATTTGGATTTTGAAATTGCGACGCAAGCCGAAAACGAACCTGAGCCGCAGGGCGCCGAACATCACGAAATGTTCACAGTGAGCGCGCTTGAACCGGACACCACATATTATTTTCTAATCAGGACATTCGACGAAGCCGGAAATTCGAACGAATCCAACTGCGCCTCGGCTGTGACACTGCCTTCAAGCGACGCATCCGCGCCCGAAGCGGTCTCGGACTTAACGGTCATAGCTGTTTCCAGCTATTCAATAATGCTTGAATGGACAGCTCCCGGCGATGACGGGAATGAAGGAACGGCGAGCAGTTATGATATCCGTTACACTACAGCGGGAGAAATATTATCGGACATTGGTTTTAATAATGCGATACAAGTTGAGGGCGTTCCCGCCCCTCTGATTGCGGGAAGCAGTGAAACATTCACTGTTACCGAATTGAATATGGGAACGACTTATTACTTTGCGATAAAAACCGAGGATGAAGCGGAAAACATAAGTGAATTATCAAACTCACCTAAGGGAGTAACCTTGCCAGTTGAAAAATATTCAATTAGCATATTTACGGGAAATGAGCAGATAATAGCGGTAAATACTTACAGCGAACCTATGACAAGCCTTGTTAATATTTTCGGAACCACAAATCCCGCATCAGATATAGGAATAAATTT
This sequence comes from Elusimicrobiota bacterium, assembly GCA_022013385.1. Taxonomy (GTDB): domain Bacteria; phylum Elusimicrobiota; class Elusimicrobia; order Elusimicrobiales; family UBA9959; genus JAKLQJ01. The sequence goes on along the minus strand of JAKLQJ010000215.1, from coordinate 1,567 downwards.
CACAATATCAACATTCCCCGCCGGAGCGGAAGGGCAAGAACTTTCAAAATCAAGTGAAGCAACTAATCAAAACGGTCTTGCGAGCACACAATTAACGCTTGGTAATATCCCCGCTGAATATGGCGTAACAGCTACATGTAACAGCTGTGAGGCTTCCGCAAGTTCTGTTACATTCACTTGTTGCGGGAAATTAAAGAATGATGATTTTAAGCAGTTTGATGATGAGTGGAAAAGTGAGCATTATGATAATATTTGTTCAACCTCTCCGGCTGGCATGAAGAATAGGCCTGTATATAGTTGTGATGATCCGATATTTAATAATACGCCATACACGAAATATGAATTCAACATAAGAGCCAAAGGCTGTGGCTTAAGCGCATTAGCAACGGTGATTAACTACTATAGGGATGCGTATAATCTGCCGATATCTTCTACAACTCCTAAAAATTTAAATACTTTTTTAAAAGAAAAAGCCGGATGTTATACTGATAAAGGCGGAGTAAATTTTAAATGCGTTAAGGAATATGGAAATAACATTAGGTTTAAGGAAAGAATGGATACCCCAAAAATTGTAAGAGATGATTTGATTAAAACTACAACAGAGGATATAAATGAAGGTCTTCCAGTAATATTGAAAATTTCCAAATCAATACATTTTATTCTGGCAATAGGAATATGTGAAGATAAATTTATTGTTTCAGATCCTGGTATTTCCAACCCAGAGGTGGTTTTGTATGACCCAAAGGGCGCAAGACCGTTAGTGGGGATAAGAAGATTTAAATATGTACAGTAAAAATGAGGTAATGATATGAAATGGATATTATTGAATTGCTTGCTTTTAAGTAATACAGGTTTGTTTGCGGCAGACATGAGTGGTTTAAATGCAAGTCTTGGTTCGTATGACCCAAGTGGTGCGTTTAGTATAACCGAAAATGTTTTTATGATCGTTAAAGATTCAATGGGCAGAGAGACTGGATATAATCCTTTTACAAATAGCTGGAAGCGTGATATACCGTCTTCTGGTAGTGGCTCAGATTCTATTGGCGACAATGAAACTGGAGATCCAGGCCCGGCAGATTTCACTATAGATATTACAGAAAATTTAATTCAAGAAAAATATAATTTTGAGATTTTTGGTTTATGCGATGTGCGATACATTTTTGAAATAAATGCCGACAAGTCAAATGGTGGGAGCATCCATTTTGAATTTAAGGACTACATAACTTCAGGTACTGTGCGGAACTATGCTTTACAATTTGACCCAACGCCCGGGTCGCCGGCTCCGACAATAATAAAAGAAGTAACTTTTCAATTATTGCGCGATGATGTGAATGTGGCGTATAAACTAAACCAAATAGGCGATGATAAGTTTATTGATAGCTTAATTAGAATGATAAATCTTGCCGAGAAACTCGCGGAAAAATGCGATAATTATAAAGGGCATAATAAGAAAGAAACCTGCAAACCCGCCATTGCTATTTTAAATATGTTCATAAAACGATTGGAAATAGCCAATAGGAAATGTGATAAACCTCAAGATTGCGATGAAGAGCCGGCATGGCTTGCG
>JAKLQJ010000214.1 GCA_022013385.1 Elusimicrobiota bacterium | reverse complement strand
TAAAAGCGAAGACGGAAGCCAAGCATGGGAAATGACGGAAGAACAATGGACATTTGCCGGTCAGATATTGATAGACCAAGAAAACAGAATCTACGCGGTGGGCGAGAGCACCTATTACGGCGATTTCTATATAGCGAGATATTTGCAAGAACCGGAAGCCGATAGTATTGCTCCTGCGGCTGTAGAAGACCTTAGAGTCATAGCTGTTTCCAGCTATTCCGCAACCCTTGGATGGACCGCGTCCGGCGACGACGAAGAAGAAGGAACAGCCGACAGCTATGGCATAGCGTATAGCGCGATCGGATATATAACAACAGATGCCGATTTCAACGCCGCGACGATAATTTTCGACATACCCGCGCCGCAGATAGCCGGAAGCAACGAAACATTCACCGTGACCGGACTTAAACCCGGAACAACCTATTACTTTGCTTTAAAAACAGCTGATGAAGTTGAAAACATAAGTGAATTGTCTAATTCGCCGCAGGGAGTAACGGCCTCTACTCCCGCTGGAAAGTATTCAATAACAAAGTCGGACGGTGATAATCAGATAGTAGTTGTAAATACTCATAGTGACTCATTGGTCAGTCTTGTTAATATTTTTGAAAGCACACAAACAGCCGAGAACATAGCAGTAAACTTCACAACATCTACATTCCCCGCCGGCGCGACAGGGTGGGAATTAACCTTATTAAGCACAAATACAGACGAAAACGGTCTTGCGAGTACACGATTAATGCTCGGCAATATCCCCGCTGAATATGGTGTAACGGCTACATGCCCAAGTTGCGTTCCTTCCGCAAGTTCTGTTACATTTACTTGTTGCGGGAAGTTAAAGAATGATGACTTTAAACAGTTCTCTAACATTTGGAAAAACGAACCTTATAATAATCAAAATTCCTCCTATGCAAAAACAATTGGATCAGTTGGATGTTCATTGACGGCTATGGCGACGCTTGTGAATTATTATGCAGATGTACATCCTGAATTGAAAATTTCAACCACAAACCCAAAAGACTTAAATAGTAAATTAAAACCCGCTGGTTTTGATAAAGGACATAACTTAAGTTTTGAAGCTGTTTCTTTTGAGGAAATATCAAAAGGCAATATTGTGTATAACAATGAAAAATCCTCTAACTATAATCTTCCTTTAACAGCCTCTTCTGTGGAAAAAATTGGTCAGTTCCTCGACAACGAGTTGTTGATAGAAAAACGACCGGGGATGGTTCGTATTTACAGAAGTAAGTTCGTTTATAATCCAAAAACAAACAAAAATGAAAAGAAAGAGGGTAAACACTTTATGCTGGTTATAGGCAAGTGTGGAGATAAATATATAGTTTCAGACCCTGGTTCAGGCGGTAGAATATTGTTTGGTATAAATGAGATTAATGTAAGTTCTGATTGGAAGAAAGACACATTTGGACCTATAGATGGAATTAGACGATTTAATAAAAAGTAAAAGGATAAATATGACTATAATATTTTGCTTGGCTTTGTTTCTGATATTCCCATTAACATCATTTGCGCAAGATGATGTTAAATTTAATATCTTTGCCGGGACGAACTCAGAAGATATTAAAATTCATTTCGTGCTGACAGATTCATTAGGACGAAGAACTGGTTATTTGCCTGAACCTGGTAATGATCCAAGTCCACTTCGTGTAGCTAACTTGCAAGAAATACCAAATACTTTTTATGATACAGAACGATTATGGGATGAGGAAGCGGGGGATGTAGGGTCCGATGAAAGTATCCAGTTTTATTCTCACCCTGTGATTGCTGGCACATACACTATTACTGTTTTTGCATTTGCGGATACTACCTATTATATGAGTTTTGAAGAATATCTGTCAATTGACAATAAGATTTCAATAGAGTTTAAAGGTTTTATGAGTAGTGGCACAACACTGCAGTATGCCACATTTATTGATCCAACAAAACCTATTCCATTTAAACCTATCATAACCAAGACAGTAACATTCCAATTATTGCGGGATGATGTAAATGTGGCGTATAAACTAAACCAAATAGGTGATGATAAGTTTGTTGATAGCTTAATTAGAATGATAAATCTTGCCGAACGGTTGGTCGAAATATGCGATAATCCTAAAGGTCATGATAAATCAAAAGGACATAAAAAAGATAAAGTCTGCAAACCGGCCATTGCCGTTTTAAATATGTTCATCAAGCGACTTGAAATAGCAAACAGGAAATGTGATAATAAGCCGCAGTTTTGCGATGAAGAGCCGGCATGGCTTGCGTTTAGGAAAGAACACGGCAAGGATAAAAACTTCAAAGATTTCTTTAAAGAATGGGATAAAGACAAATGGCATAAGTGGAAAAATAAATGCAAAAGATTTGTAACTGATGAAGCGTTAAATATAATAAGAGGCGATGCCGAAATATTGATACAAGATTTAGGCGGAAAAGTAAAACCCGACAAGAAAGAAAAGAAAACCAAGAACAATGAACATGATTAAAGATTTTTTCAGCTCTCAAATTGTATGGTAAATAGTAAAATTTAAAGAAATCCTGGTAGTCTCCCGCCAATAGGCGGGACTAAACCGTTAAAATACAGTTAAAATTTGAGAGTATGAAGGGAAGAGTAAAAAAGGGAAATATGTCTGTATTTGCCAAAAATATTTCTATGTATAAAATTTTGATTTTCTCAATTTTGATTGTCAGCTTTTGCGGTATTTCCCGCGCGGATAAAAGAACCGATAAACTCCGTAAAATCTGTGATTCCGTTGCTACCCCCCGAATTTATAAAAACATCCTAAAGCGAGTAATAAAAAACCGCGAGAGTGCGCTGGAGCGGAGAGAAAAAGCCCGTCATTTCAGAAAGAAGGCTCGAGCGTTTAGCGCGTCCAAAGCCGAAAGCGTCGAAGGAATTTCGGTTCAGACCGCGGATTCGGCTTTCAAGCTCGGCGAAGTTTACTGCTATCCCAACCCCGCCAAGAAGGTCGCCCCCACATTTCATGTAGAGACCGGAATAGCCGATAAAGTCGAGATAAAAATATACGACATATCGGGGGACCTCGCGCATGAAGCAGTTCTTTCAGGATCGCCGCAGATAATAGATGACGGACAGGGTCCCCAATACGCTTATGAATACGCGTGGAATGCGGGGAACGCCGGCAGCGGCGTTTACATATATTCGATTACAAGCGAAAAGGCCGGAAAAAAGCTTAGAAAAAGCGGCCGGTGCGCGGTGATAAAATGAAGAAATCCGTTTTGATATCGGCGGCAGTATGTTTGATATCGTCTGCGAGCGTTTCAGCGGGCGGAACAACCGCCGCCTTTCTCAAGCTGAATTCCGACGCGCGATCCGCGGCTCTCGGCGGAGCTTTCGTTTCATTGGCGCGGGGAGTGAGCGCTTTATCTTATAATCCTGCCGGCCTGACAAAGTTGAAAAAGAGCGAAATAGGATTCAGCCGGACAGAATTGGTGGAAAACATCAGCTATAATTTTTTCGGCTATAGCAGAAGGACGAGATCGGGAGCATTAGGGTTGGGAATAGATTATCTAAATCACAGTTCGATAGAAGGAAGGAATGCGGACAGAACGGCAACCGGTTCCTTCGGCGCGTCCGATGTTGCCGTGAATCTGGCATACGGAATGAATCTAAACCCGGAATCTTCGCTCGGTTTCAACATCAAGTACATAAGGAGCAGCATAGAAAGCAAAAGCGGCGCGGGCTGGGCGATAGACGCCGGCTGGCAGGGAAAAGCTCCGATTATAAGAGGATTAAGCGTCGGTATGGCCGTGAGAAACATTGGCCCCGGAATAAAATATATGGATGAAAGTTCGCCATTGCCTTTAAGCGCGAGCGCGGGGGCCGGATATCCTCTCCCCGGCGGCATAACCATAGCCGTCGAAGCCAGGCGCGAAATAAACGAGCGCGAAACCATTTTTTCATTCGGCAGCGAATGCGCCGTATTCGGCAATTTTACCATGCGGGCCGGCTATTTGAAGAACTCAACCGGCTTTCAGAGCGAAGCGGAAGGATTTAAAACCGGCTTCGGACTGAAATACGGAGAGTTCAGCATAGATTACGCTTCATCGCCGTTCGCCGACATAGGCAAATCGCATACCGTTACATTAGGAGCGAAATTCTGAATATGAAGAAAATACTTCTGCCCGCCGCCATAGCGTGTTTATGCGCCGTCTGCGCGTTCGCCGAAGAGCCGCCCGAGCCTGACGACGACTTCGGAATCAACTACTTCGAAATAATACCCGGTGAATACGAATCCCTGTTGAACCTGGAACAATCCGCGGACGGGAGCTTTTATGTGGGCGGCTACGACACCCTTACAAAGCTGGAAGCCGACGGCGAAAAAGCGTGGAGCGTATTATACAATGCCGATTCCTACGACTATATTATATCATTGGGAGGAATATTCTCCGACAGCGAAAACAACGCCTACGCCGAAGTAAGCAACTACGACAGCTACCAGACCTCCATACTTAAATATTCACCGTACGGCGAAGTGAAAAAAAGCGCCGTTCTCCCTTTAGCCCCCGACACATATCCCGCGATACTTGATTTAACAGGGAGCAAAGCGCAAGACGAAATATATGTATTAGCCGAATACTACGACAACGCCGCCGCGCAGGGCAAAGTATTTATAGGGCGTTACAATACAGAGCTTGAGATTGTCTCAAGCGTCACATTCAGCGGCCTTAACTGGGGCATAGGAGCTTTGGAGGCAGACAATAGCGGAAACATCTATTATTG
>JAKLQJ010000213.1 GCA_022013385.1 Elusimicrobiota bacterium | reverse complement strand
TGCTTGTTTTTACCCCGTGGGTTGGGTAAACTTGGTTGTAGAAAAAACCCGCGGGGTTAAAACCACGACGCAAGATGCGTAAATAGTAAATGTCAAGTTATTTACGACGCACTACACTAGTAAGGCAACAAGGTGACAAGGAACGGCGTTAAACCTTCAGTACTAAATTCTCATAGTTGCAAAGGTTATCTTTAGAAGAAGATTTGTATTTTGAGATTTGGAGTTTGACATTTATAACAGAGGAAACACATGTAGCAATAGCTAATGTATGTTAGAAAAATAATCATGAAATTTTTTCTTATTTTGTTCTTTTTTGTTTCACCGCTTTATGCTTCAATTACCGATACCCCCCAAGAATTAATAATCCCACAAAATGAAACCTATGTCTTAATAGGCAGCCATTCCTATACAAATCAGATCAAAATAGACGGCATTCTTTATATAGGCGGTTATAATGGAAGCGCCGAATCAGGCCGATTGGATTTGATTTCTCCTTCAATCAATATAAGTTCCACAGGAAAGATTCTGGCCGATGGCAGAGGTTATGAAGGCGGGCCAGGCAAAGGAATAACCGGGTGGAAAGGTTCCGGCGGCGGTTATGGCGGAGTAGGCGGAAAAGGCGAGAGTGTTTTAGGCGGCGGGATATACGGCTCAATAGTAGAGCCACTTGAACTTGGCTCGGGCGGCGGCGCAAGCGCGAGCGGCGACTTAAAAGGCGGCGCGGGCGGCGGATTGATAAAACTGGAAGTAGGAAACATATTGCGTGTAGATGGCGAAATAAGCGCGAACGGTATTGGAGGCAAATGTTCTTCATGGTATCCGTGCGGCGCGAGCGGTTCCGGCGGAAGCGTATACATAGTAACCAATAAGTTGGAAGGCGTTGGAACAATATCTGCAAACGGCGGATATCAAAGCATCGAAGTGGGCGGCGGAGGCGGCGGCAGAATCATGATTAACGCAGCAAATTCAACTGATTTCACGGGCGAATTTAAAGCCCACGGCGGAACCAGTGGAAATAGTGCCAGTTATGGCGGGGCCGGGACTATTTATTTTACTATTCAAAATAAACTAATAATTGACAATTCCAATATAACGGGCGCGGATACCCCTTTTCTTGACGGTCAATATAATTTTAGTGAAATAATTATCAGTAGCAAGGCTTCCGTAACAATATCAAGCGGCGTTAATTTGGAATGCAATAGTTTAAAAATAACGGACTATGGCAAAATAACAAGCGCGGGCAGTATTTTAATTACCTCGGCAATTATTGGCGGCGAGGTTTATATCAATAGCAGTAATTTTAATGCCAATGTGATAGAAGTTGTGGACAAAGGAATTCTTTATTTAAATAATTCAACCATAGCCAATGATGTAAATATTTATTCAGGCGGAGTTATCACACATAATGGAAATGTGGATAAATTCGATTTAAAAGTTGCGAACAATTTGGATATAAAACAGGGCGGCAAGATAATTGCCGATGGCAGAGGATACGGAAGTAATAGCGGCCCCGGCAAAGGTTTAGAAGGAGTGCGGCAAGGTTCGGGCGGCGGCTATGGCGGAAAAGGTGGCAAAGGTGACAATAATGTTTTAGGCGGTGAAGTTTACGGTTCAATAGCAGAGCCGCTTGAACTTGGCAGTGGCGGAGGAAAAGGCAGATACAGTAATATCAGAGGAGGCGCGGGCGGCGGATTGATAAAACTGGAAGTTGGAAACATATTGCGCGTTAATGGAGCAATTAGCTCAAATGGAGTTGGAGGTAATTGTAATTCTTTCGGGTCGTGTAACGGCGCGGGTGGTTCAGGCGGAAGCATGTACATTGTAACCAATAATCTGGAAGGCAATGGAACAATAGCTGTAAATGGTGGACAAACAATTGGTGAGGGCGGTGGCGGTGGCGGAGGCAGAATAGGAATTTTTTATAATACAAAACAATTCAATGGAAACATATTATCGTTAGGCGGAGGAGGAAGCAGTTTGGGTGAAAAAGGAACAGTATTGGAAAACGGCGAAATAAAGTCCATATCCCCAATAAGTGCAACCGCGTCAATAGCCATAGCCCAAGCCGCGGAAACCATAGGCAGTGAAAGATATTTGACAGAAACATTGCAAATGGAAAAAATATCAGCGCAAAGTATGATTACCACGGGAACATTAAACGGAACTTTTAATTTCAATGAATTTGAAATTATAAAAATAAAAACCGGGAATTTTCAAGAAACAGGAATAATAAAAGCCAAATGGCAGGCCGATTTAAATGGTGTGAATTATGGAGGCGAGTTAAAAGGAATTGTTTTCAACAAAGAAAGCAAAACATATATTAAAGGAACCTTCAGCGATGAAATCAATGGAGTCGCGGAAGGCGAAATGGACGGAGTAAATTTACGATTCAAATTGAATTTTAACCGGCTTGGAACGCAAATAATGTCCGGAAAATTGTATTTGACAGGAACTGTTAATCAACCCATAACTGTCAAAGAATATCCGCAAGTTGAACTAAAATTAATTCAAAAAAATATAAAAGGCAATATGACCGGATATATGTTTTATGCAGGGCATGTAAATGCCGTGTTTACATATATAAAATTTGGCGAGGGAAGCGATATTTACAAGGATAAAGGAATTTTTATCGCGTCATATGAAACAAGCCGCGGCAACGCGCAAGGCTGGTCATATGCGAAAGAAATTATCCCAGGCGTAACAACGCTTGAAGGTTTTATAGATAATCCGAGTTATGGTCATATGAGAGGGGCATTGAATGAGAATATGTCCCCTCAAAATTTGCTTATCAATATTGAAAGGCTGGATGCCGGACTGTCTCCCGAAACAGATTTAAGTGTGATACTGACAGGCCCTGGTACGGCAAGTCCCGGAGGGATATTATCATATTCCATACAAATGAATAATGATGGTCTAAAGGCAGTTGAGAATATGTCGATTATTGCTATAGCGCCGCAGCATACCGGTTTTATATCCGCGTCCGGAAATTACGCTTATTATGATGTCGCACGGTGGATAGATGGTAAATACGCGTCGACACCATTTATAAAATGGGGTTTGTCTGTTATAGAACCGAAGTCAAAAATAGAACTAAATTATCAAGTCAAAGTAAGAATAGGCGTAGCGGGACCGCATGAACCATTAAAAGGAAATGTTTATATTGTGCCAAAAACAATAGCGGACGATATTTTTGCCGGATTTAAATTATATCCTTAAAAAGAGAAGTATGTGGGCAAGATAAAAGCACAATTGGCTGATAAGAGAAATTTAGGAGAAATTAATATGTCTAATAATAAAATAAATTTAAAAATAGTTATGGCAATATTCTTTATTACAAGCCTTAACTCAATAACATATGCTGAGAGGTACAAATCAAAGATACTAATAAAATCTGAATGGGGAAGCGATGCTAATCAATTTGGGATTTATAAAAAAGCTATAAAAGATGGGTATTTAGGTTCAATAAGAGGTCCCGTAGCAATGGATGTTGATAAAAAAGGAAATATATATATATATGACCCAATTAATTGGAGGATAAATATATATGCAAATAATGGGAAATATAAAGGGACTATAAAATTAGAAAATGATGCAGAGGAAATACGGGGTGTATATGGCTTTTCAGGTGGATATGCTTTAAAAGGACGGGGTGGAGATGAGATTAGAGTAGATGATGCTAATAATATTTATCTTTACACGGGAAACAAGAATCCATATATGCTTAGAAAATTTAATAGAAAAGGGGATTTAACGACGCTTTATATTGATAAATATAGGAACACAGAAGAAGCTAAAAGTTTAAGAAAAAAGGATAAATTTAAAAGAATAAATAACTACTTTAAGAAGTTAGAAAAGAAAAATAAACTTAAATTAGGTTATAATTCAATGACATTGTTGACTCAAAGCTATATTCCAGTAGAAGGTTATATAGATGGGGCTTTATTAAATAAAGTTCCTTCGTATTATAACAATAAAAGAAAAAAAAGAATCAAAATATTTTTGTGTCCGGGTTGGACTAAGAAATTTTTACCCAAAGTACTTAAGCAAAAAATAGAAACTAACTCTCAATATAAAGATGTAAGAATGCTTTTTGCTGATGATACGGGGTATATAGAAAAATCATTAACGGCAGAAGGAGATTTAATAAGTGAGGATATTCAGGGTAATTTGTATTTTTTAGTTTCGGATTGGATTTACAAATATAATTCTAATGGAAGTTTAATTGATAAAGTAGAATTAACTATGCCCAGTGGTGAGGATAAGCCTATTCCATATATAAGCTGGAATGGTGATGTTTATCAGATATTCTGGGAAAACAATAAATTGGAAGACGGATTTCAATTAATTAGGTGGAAAATTGAGTGATAAAAAGAGCGATTTCTAAATTATTATTTACAGTACTCCTTATCATCTATATTATAGATAGTTGTTTTGCTACTAATCCCAATAGTGTAATAGTTGCCAATGCTATAGCACAAATTGGAGAATCTTATCAGGAAGGTCAACCACCAAACAAAGATTATATTTATGGTGCAGTTTTTGATATCGTAAATTGGACAGGAGGATTTGATTGTTCAGGTTTAGTCTCGTATGCAGGAAATTTGCGTAGACATTATAGTTCTGAAGAAATAATAAGTTTTACCACTATAACAACATGGAATAATATACAGTCTGGCGATGTTTTTTATACTTCAGGTCATATTATGATATTTGATGGGCATATTACAGAAAGTGGGGTGGCAAAACTTAAAGTTATAGAGTCTGTTGGTTCAACGGGTGTGAGAGAACATGTATATATTAATCCTGAAGATATAAATTATGGAGATGATTGTTATTTAGCTGTTAATAATTATGTGCCGTATCATTTTAGAAGTGATTCAAGCTCACCTGTTTTAACTATTTTAGGATCTCAAAATGAAGGAGTATTTAATTCAGATATTACAGTTTCATTTATTGCTAGAGATAATATACAAACCAATCAATATGACCCCTATGCATATGCAGAATATCAGGGAACTAGATTTTTAACAAAAACTTTTTCAGCAGATGGAGTATATAATATATCTTTTCATGCAGAAGACTGGGTAAAAAATACAACTGATACATTACACAAAATAACAATAGATAGTATCTCACCTGAAATAACGGTCACAGATTCATTAAACAGATTAATCCCGTCAGGGACAGGCGGAACGCAAGATACATATCTGTGCGTATCTGCAAGCGATACTGCAACGGGATTGGCCAAGCTTGAGATATACAAAGACGGCAATATTTGGTTTCAGGATTCAAAATACTGCGGATATTTGCGCGAAGATGGTTTATACACGGTAAAAGCTTGTGATAAAGTGAAAGCTAAATTTAAAACTGATTTTTCAAGGAGGATAGTATGACATTAAAGTATAAAACGATTGGTATTCTTTTTGTTATTTTTTTGTTCAATTCCCTTAATGTATTTGTTCAAGAAAATAAAAAGTTCAATGGCCCCAAGATATTGTTTAATCCGAAGGAAATAACGGTTTATGACGATAAGGGAAAAGTGATAAAGAAGAAATTGGTAAATAATTACAGTTATGAGGAATTGGCAATTAGGAGGGAAGTGAAAGAGCGGGTGTGTGAAAAAATGGGTTTAAAATCATCAATGGAGGCTTGTAAGAAGAAACTGGATGGAAAATTCAATATGGAAGTTAATAAATTGATGAAAGTGGTGCGACTTAAAAAAGACGATAAAATAAAATTTATAAATGGCAATGGAGATTTAGTCAAGGAAATTGATTTAAAAACAGAAGAAAAGCTTAAAGAAAAAACATTTAATAAGCAAAAAAAAATTATCAAAATAGCAACAGATAAATCTGTTGCATTCAGTAAAAACAACAGATTTATCGGAATAAACATTCGTGAGTCTAACTTAGGGGAAATTGATAAAAAAGGAAATGAAAAGAGTTATATGGGCGAGGGGGGAGGCAGAGGAAAATTTCAATTGTTAAATGAAGAGGGCAATATAGTATGGGAAAAAGAATTTCCGGAAGGCGTAATTACATATCTATCTCCCGAACCGCTTATTTCCGATAATGGAAATATGGTTGTAATACAGACTGAAGATATTAATCGGAGAGGGGGGTATAGTAATAAAGTGTATGTGTTTGATAAGAATGGCAGTGAAATTCTCGTAGTTCCCGATGAAAAAAACAATAAAGAAGACATTAGGTTAAGTAGAGTGGGCGAAATTTCTCCAAATGGAAAATATTTGGGTATTCGGGTAAAAGATAGAAAGACAGGTCGTAATCGTTATTATGCCAGATTCATTAATCTCACAACAAAAGCTTATTGGGACTCGAAAGAGAATTTATTTATATTAAACATTTCAGATGAAGGGATAGC
>JAKLQJ010000212.1 GCA_022013385.1 Elusimicrobiota bacterium | reverse complement strand
CGCTCAATATTGGAAGCTATGCTTCATAGGGTGTCGGTAGCTATGCGAACGACCAATATTGGAAGCTATGCTTCATCCCGCCACTACTACTTAGGCGGGCAAGAAGGTGTCGGTAGCTATGCGAATGACCAACATTATCCATGTAACGGACTTAATTTAGTATAATATATATTATGTCGGCATTCAAAGAAATTTTCGCGCGACATTCATTTTTTAAACTAATGAAAGACAATTGCCTCATTTTTATAATTGATGCTCCTGTTTCGGAAAACATTCGCCCCGAACTTAAAAAAGTTTTCGGAACCGAACGGGCAACGCATATTTATACGGATCTTTTAAACGACTCCTATAAAACGGCGAAGGCGGTCAAGAATACATCAATAATAATTTCATACAAACCTTCCGGCAAACATCCCGATTTAACATGGCTTGACGAAGACGACCCTGGTTTTTTGGAAGCAAAAATTAAAAATTTAAACGAAAGAATTTTATCCTTATTTAATTGGGCTTTTAACGCGGGCGCAAAAAAAGCCATTTTGCTTGCCAATTCTTCGCCGGAAGTAAAACCCGAATGGATAGAAAAAAGCTTTGAGGCGCTGAATAAAGAAACCGTAGCTATCGGACCTACGGATGAAACCCCGTATCTTTTCGGAATAACCTTTGATAATCTGGATTTGTTGGAAGAGATTAATTTTTTTACGGGTGATTTAACGGATGATATTTACGAAAAAATAAAAAAACACAGATTGAAAACACAAAGCCAGCCAAAAACCTATACCGTGAAAGAAGAGGAAACCCTTAGACAATGGATAGAGTTAAAAGACGCTAGCTCTCCTTTGTTCACGCAAAAAGACCTGCCAAAAGAACATAAAAAACGCGATAAGAAAAAAAACCATTCCGATGTCATCCCTTGAAATAGCCGATAGTTCTTTATTCCATATTCATTGGTAGGAAAACTATGAATAATCATTAAAATATTCGCGAAGTGGGAAGTCGGGCTTCCATATTATAGTTAAATTAGGTAGCCCAAGGGGCTACAGCTACATTCTATTCTTTTGTTTCTACCGCTGTAGCTGCGCGCCCTTGGCGCGCCTCTAAACTTTGTGGAGGGGAAATGAATAATCATAAGAAAATTTGCGATAGAATTTTTAAACTTACAAGAGGAACTCAAACAGAAGTGATAATTGATTTTCGCCAATCCGCTCTTACCCGTTTTGCCGACAATGTCATTTCTCAAAATGTTTCAAACACGGATACCAATGTTTCCGTAAGATTGGTAAAAAACGGAAAAATGTCAAAAGTAAATTTTAATCAAAACAACCCCGCGGAAATAAAAAAATCCGTGCAAAACGCTTTTTATCTGCTTAAAAATCAGGCGGGGAATTCCGGCTCTTTGGAACTTTTAAAACCGTCTAAACCTATTATTAAAACAAAAAATCTTTTCTTTAAAAGTACCGCCGAGGTTTCCCCCGTTTTTAAAGCTTTGAAAATAAAAAATCTTGTCAAAAAATGCAAAGCCGCCAAACAAACTTGTTACGGGACTTTGGAAAACGGCTGGCAAAAAATAACAGTCGCCAATAATTTAGGCCTTTATTTATCGCATAAAGAATCTTATATCGCGTACGGTATCACTGTTAAAGATAAAGACGGTTTTGGTTGGGCGCAACAAGGCGCTAATGATATTAACCTCATGGATTTTGATAAGACCGAGGAAACAGCTCGGCGAAAAGCCTCTCTTGCCGGAACCCCTATCGCGATAAACCCCGGAAAATACACGGTAATACTTGAACCGGCCGCTGTTGCCGACCTTTTAATGTTTATGAATATTTATGGCTTTGGCGGAAAATTTTATCTAGAGGGGCAAAGTTTTATTTCCGGCAAATTCGGAAAAAAGGTTTTAAGCGATAAAATATCAATTTATGATAATTCCATTGACGGTCCGTCCGCCGGCATGCCTTTTGATTTTGAAGGGTTTCCCAGAAAAAAGCTCCCTTTGATAGAAAAAGGCGTAGTGAAAAACGCGGTTTTTGACAGGAAAACAGCATTAGAAGCCAAAACTAAAAATACAGGACACGGTCTTCCTATTCCAAATATCTACGGCCCGCTACCATTGAACACGCTTGTTTCCCCGGGAAAAACAAGTGTTGACGATATGATAAAACAAACCTCAAAAGGAATTTTAATAACCCAATTTCATTATACAAATATGCTTAAACCCTTAAATCTTGAAATAACGGGAATGACCAGAAACGGGACTTATCTCATAGAAAATGGAAAAACAAAAAGAGCGGTTAAAAATATGCGGTTTACCGAAAGCATAGTAAAAGCCCTAAATAACATTGTTTGCGTGGGAGACAAAACGATAACCATGTTCAATTGGGGGAAAATATCAGCGCCGGCTTTAAAAATTAAAGATTTTAATTTTTCATCATCAACAGAGTTTTAACAAAAGGCGTTATATGCCTTTTAAGACATCGTTTAAGTATTTTTCTTGTTTTATAATTTGATGTTTTACTCTGTATTCCATATTCTTCGTTTTTCCGGAGGAACAATGTTTAATTTTTGCGAAAAAGCAATTGAAATAGCCGGTAAATACAATGTTGATTTTGGCGATATAAGAATTATCAAAGAAAAAAAACAGGATTTAAGCGTTAAAAACGGAGAAATAGGAGATTTTGACAATTCAATTACGCTGGGTTTTGGCATAAGAATACTCTTAAACGGATCTTGGGGTTTCGCCTCAAGCAATATTATGAGTATTAAAGAAATAGAAAGGACAACGCTCCTTGCCATAAACATAGCTAAAGCAAGCTCTTTATTAAAAGAAAAAAAAGTTAAACTCGCCAAAGAACCGATATATAAGGATATTTGGCAAACTCCGTTTATTATAGATCCTTTTGAAGTTCCAATTGACGATAAATTCAGTCTCCTGTTTAAAATAGATTCTGTTCTTAGAAAAAAACCGGAAATAAAATCCGCTGTTTCATCAATGACTTTCATAAGAGAACACCAATATCACATGACAACAGAAGGCTCTTACATAGAACAAATGCTTTTAAGTAGCGGCGCGGGGTATACTGCGACCGCCGTTTCAAACAATGAAGTTCAAGTTCGTTCATATCCCTCAACTCACGGCGGTCAAACATTGTCCATGGGATATGAGCTTATTGAGTCCTTAAAACTGCTTGAAAACGCCGAAAGAACTCGTGATGAAGCTATCGCTTTGTTAAAAGCTCCTCAATGCCCTCAGGGAGAATTAGATCTTATTATAGGCGGAAATCAGCTGGCTCTGCAAATACATGAATCGGTGGGGCATGCCACGGAGCTTGACAGGGTTTTAGGCTACGAAGAAAGTTACGCCGGCTCAAGTTTTGCCACAATGGAAAAATTGGGGAAATTTCATTATGGTTCAAATATTGTTAATTTAGTGGCCGATGCCACTGTTCCGGGAGGGCTTGCTACCGCAGGTTATGATGATGACGGGGTAAAAGCGCAAAGATGGGATATTGTAAAAAACGGAATATTAAGCGGCTATATGACTAATCGGGAATTCGCGCATAGAATAAGGGAAACGCGAAGCAAAGGAGCAAACAGAGCCGATGGCTACAATAATATACCAATAACAAGAATTTGTAATTTAAGCCTTATGCCCGGTAAATATGAATTTGACGATTTAATAAAAGAAATAAAAACCGGCGTATTGATGGAAAACAATAAATCATGGAGTATTGATCAAAAAAGACTCAATTTTCAATTTGGATGTGAAATCGGCTGGCTAATAAAAAACGGTAAAATAAAATCCATAATAAAAAACCCCGTATATCAGGGAATAACGCCAAATTTTTGGAATTCTTGCGACGGGATATGTAATGGAAAATATTGGAAATTATGGGGGGTTTCCAATTGCGGAAAAGGCCAACCCTCTCAAAGGGCCATGATGAGCCATGGAAATAGCCCTTCAAGATTCAGAAAAGTAACAATGGGAGTAAAGATTTAAAACCGCTAAGTTTAAGAAAAGCGTTTTATCTTTGCTGTCTAGTATAGCGTTTCATAAAAATATGGACAGATAAAAAGAAATCTGGTATAATAATCAAAACGAAACTCAATGGAGGTTATTATGCCGCAAAAAACTAAAATGCCCAAGCTGTTTTTAAGTAGTAAACAACATCAATTTT
>JAKLQJ010000211.1 GCA_022013385.1 Elusimicrobiota bacterium | reverse complement strand
GGCAGCGCGACAGTGCAACAGTAAGAACAAATCTAAGTAGATCAGCTCGGCAGCGCGACAGTGCAACAGTAAGAACAAATCTAAGTAGATCAGCGCGGCAGCGCGGCAGCGCGGCAGCGCGGCAGCGCGACAGTGCAACAGTAAGAACAAATCTAAGTAGATCAGCTCGGCAGCGCGACAGTGCAACAGTAAGAACAAATCTAAGTAGATCAGCTCGGCAGCGCGATCCCGCCACAGGCGGGAGTGACCTGTTTGTAACTGGTGACTGGTGACTTGCAACTGGTGACCTGTTTGTAACCGGCTAACCGGTGTCGCCATTATACGGGAATGGATTGGGTTATGAGAACTTTAAACAAAAAATTAAACTCTTTTCTTTCAACAACGATATTTTTTTTCGCTATCATATTTTTTAATGTAAACGCTCATTCTCTTTTTGATGACATGGGAATAGGGGCCAGAGTTCCCGGCATGGGAAATGCTTTTGTAGCGGTTGCCGATGATATAAATTCCGTTTATTATAATCCTGCCGGACTCGGCAATGTTGAAAGACCTAAAGTCATGGCCGCGCATGCTATTTTATACCACGGACTAAGCGACGGTTCCGATCTTGGCATCAGCAATATAGCCTTTGCCATGCCCTTGAGGTCAAACCGAGGAACTTTAGGTTTTTTATGGAATCAATTCAGTCTATCCGGTCTTTACAGCGAAGAAACTATCCATCTCTCTTATGGCCGTAAATTCTCAAAAACCGGCCTATTTAAAAAAATCGCCTTGGGCGCGTCGCTAAAATATCTTAGTCATTCATTCACAAAAACGGATGAAGCCTATAATGCCATGGACGGCATCCAAGCCACCGGTGATATAGACACAGTTCTCCTTGGAGAAAATTCAAAATCCGCCCTTGACATGGATATCGGACTGCTTTATGTTTTGACCACAAAATACACCGTCGGACTTGCCGTAAAAAACATCCTTGAGCCCAATATGGCATTTTCTTCAGATAAAGATAAAGTGCCGATGAAAACAAGAATAGGAGTTTCACATAAAACACTTTGGATGATATTAACATCTCAATTGGATTTTGAACAAGGACCGACAGGGAAAACGGATAAAAATTTTACGCTGGCGGCTGAAAGAACTTTTCCAAGTTTAAATAAAGGAGACATTGCGATAAGATCAGCTTTGACCATCGGGGACCGAGACTTTAAACAAATTACCGCCGGACTCTCATATAAAATAAATAAAGTGGGCTTTGACTACGGCTTTTCCATGCCGCTCGGCGCTATTAAAGATACCGCCGGCAATCATAAATTGGCAATGACATATCATTTCGGCGGACCTACGGTAGAGGAACAATACGCTCTTGAAGTGCTTGAACAATATAAACAGCTTAAAGAAAAGACCGATTACAAAAGCATAAAAAATGTCGCCGATATTAATGATCCGAGACTTAAAGATATCAAAGACGCTATAGAAAAACGAAATTATGCCAAAGCAAACAATATGCTGATGCAAAAAGCCAAGGATTTTTTGCCTGATGTCGAGGTATTGAATCTCTCAAAAAGGCTTAATCTGATAAATGCCTTTTATCCTGTTGTGGAAATCGGCCCTTACTCCGAAAATTGGGAAATATTGCTTTCAAGCGGAATAGAAAATATAATTAAAGGCAAAGATAATCTGGCAATAAAACAAATAAATATTGCGCAGAGCCTAAATCAAAGCGACGCGGGCCTCAGTAATTTCCTTGATAAAGCGGAGGAATTAACGCATATTAAAGCCGATAGAGTCCCTTCGGATTTTAATAGAGGTTATGTTGAATATAAATTCTACGAATCGGATCTTCTGTATGAACAAAAAAAATATGACGACGCGGCAAGAAAGCTTAATCAGATACTTGATATTGAACCTGATAAAATCGCCGCTATAAAAAAACTTGGTTCATGCCATTATTTAATGGAAAATTACGCGCTCGCTTTATATTACTGGGAAGATGCTCTCAGACTTGAAACCAATTCAAAAGAAAGAGGCAAACTTTTGAAAATAGTAAACCAAACCAAAAGAAAAATGACAAAGGATATCGACGCCGAAGATAAAAAAGAGGAATTAAGCAAACAGGACAAAAACACCAGAGAAATAGAACGCCTCTATCAATTGGGAGCAAATCTTTATCTTAAAGCAGAGCATGGCAAAGCGGCGGATATATTCAGAAAGATATTGAATATGGATCCCGCCAATAAAAAAGCGAAAATGGCATTGGAAAGAATATTAAGACTTAGATGAAACTATACCACAAATTAAACGCGGCGCTTTTTTTTATCGCGCTCATTTCGGCTTTATCGGTGTCGGTAGTATTTTTTAAATTTCAAAAAGACACTATCATAAGAAATGAAGCCGAGAAAATAATTTTAATGGAAAATGGTATAAAAACCATTATTTCGGAAGCTGTTTTGGCAAAAGACACATTAATGATAGCGGACTATCTTGATAATCTCAGGCAATCTCATCGGGAAATAATAAGCATTCATCTTAATCTGAACGGCGAGTGGAATGAGATAAAATTTAAACACAAAAACCCAAAAAAACCCGTTGAACATAAAGACACTTTTGATAGAATAATATACGGAACAGCGTCTCCGACGCCCCAGGTGCAGGAAGCTATGCTGACTGCCGGAACAGCGTCTCCGACGCCCCAGGTGCAGGAAGCTATGCTGACTGCCGGAACAGCGTCTCCGACGCCCCAGGCGCAG
>JAKLQJ010000210.1 GCA_022013385.1 Elusimicrobiota bacterium | reverse complement strand
GAAAAAATTTAATGAGAGGAATTTTGGTGTTTGCCTGTGGGACCCTTCGGAGCTTCGCATACGCATACAGCGAAGTGAGAGAGGGAAGGGCGGGATTAGCTCGTGCCGACCCTGGTCATACAGGTAAATATCGAAAGGCCTCTAATCACAGTGACCCGCTGAATAGTTACAATGACAAATCATTAATTGTAGTTTTTTAAACTCTTAACTTTACACTTTAAACTATTATTCCAATTTAGTTGGAATAATCCGGTAATTACCGATTCAACCCCGCCACGCTATGCTCATGGGATAAATCATGGGATAAATCATGGGATAAACCCATGACCATGCCCATGACCATGCCCATGACAGGAGCATGACAGACGGGGTTCTTGGTTAAACACATTGAACCTAATCCGCGGGGATGCTAAACATTTGCGTCAAAGCAAAATTTTACATGTAAATATTTGCTTTGACGCAAAAAATATCATACACTTAATCATGCTCAAAAACAGATATCTCGCTCAAAATATCTTATCCGATCTGCGAGAAAAAATGGTGTTCATCGGCGGACCGAGACAAGTAGGCAAAACAACTCTGGCTAAAGCTCTAATCGGAAAACACTTTAAAAATTCCGCTTATTACAATTGGGACAATAAGCAAGAAAGACGAAAGATAATGGCATCGGATTGGCAGGGAAACGCCGAACTGATAATTTTGGATGAAATTCATAAATATAAAAAATGGAAGAGGTTTATTAAAGGAGAGTATGACGCGTTAAAAGAAAGATATAAATTTATTATAACGGGAAGCGCGCGGCTTGATATTTACAGAAAAAGCGGGGATTCTCTGCAAGGCAGATATCATTATTACAGACTTCATCCCTTTTCAATAGCTGAACTATTGAATATTCAAAATACCTTTGAACCTTTTACAGAAATTGCAATCGGGCAGAAGGCGGCAGTCAATGTGTATAAAAACCTTGAAAAATTCGGCGGTTTCCCCGAGCCTTTTATCGCCCAAAATGAACGGGCTTTGCGAAGATGGCAAAATGAAAAAATTGAAAGATTATTTCGTGAAGACATCCGCGATGTTGAAATAGTCCGAGACATAAACAGTATGAAACTTCTAAGCGATATGCTACCGTCGAAAATAGGCTCTTTGCTTTCCGTCAATTCTATTAGGGAAGACTTAGAAGTCAGCCACAGAGCCGTGTCAAACTGGCTAAATATTTTAGAGAGCTTTTATTATCAATTCAGGATTTATCCGTTTTCAGCGAAAGTATTTCGCTCATTAAAAAAGGAACCTAAACTATATCTTTGGGATTGGTCGGAAATTGAAAACGAAGCGGCAAGATTTGAAAATATTATCGCATCTCATTTGCTTAAATTCACGCACTTTTTATACGATTGGCAAGGATACAAAGCTCAATTATACTTTCTCAGGGACACAACTAAAAGGGAAACGGATTTTCTTGTCACGGTTAATAATAAGCCGTGGTTTGCCATTGAAGTAAAAACTCAAGATACCGCGATATCTCCTAATATTACATACTTTTCTAAAAAACTGAATATCCCCTATTCTTATCAGGTAATTAAAAAAAGCGGCATAGACAGAATGGTTAAGGGTATTAGAATTATTTCCGCGGACAAGTTTTTAACCGGATTGATATAAAATTAAAAAGGCTCTTTCGTAATTATTGTGGGATTTACATCTTACCCCGCGGGATAATGCTTTAATAAGATGTTGGACATTAAGGACAGAGCGAAGCGGTTAATTTCCCATCATGTCGTTTATCCTCCTTCGCAGAAGACTACGAGTGCCCTCCTTCGTAGTCTTGGCGTAGTAGGGGGATGCGTAGGAGGGTGAAATGAAGCTTCGGAGGGATTCCCGCTTTGATACCTCGGCTGTCTACGCCATGCGGCATAGCGTGGTAGGCCGAGGAGCTTCATTTTTCGTGAATAATGTTGTTTTTTAGTGAATTGAATTTATCTGCATATTTTAGGATTGTCCACACAAATGCAGAATGGCTCCATGTAAGCGGTGAAACACAAAGAGGAGAACCGTTTATAGGATGTACCTGCTCGGCAAGCACGCCGGAAGGCAATGCGTTTTTTCCGCACCACTCAATATAAGGTAAAGCCGCTTGAAGTTCTTGCAAATTTTCGGCGCAATCAATAAGGTATTCTCCTAACCATAGCGTCGAGATAAACCAAGGATTACCCGGGATATCTTTTGGGCTATCATCTTTCCGTTGATAAACATCCCCATAATATCGCGCGCAGCCTTCAATCGAAGTTTTAAGCCACAATTGTTCCCGCACCGCGTTTGCCGTTTCAATCATTTTAGGATCCTTAGGATCCAATATTCCAAAAGTTGCCAAGCTTAATAGACTGATATCAATCACTTCATTAAGTTTATATCCGCCGGTAATTTTAGCGCCGGAGCGGGCATATCTCTTTAAGCCGTCATGGTAAAGATATTTAGTAATTCCTTTAGTCATTTCATCAGCAACTGTGTCATATCGTTTGCTAAGCGGAATATCTTGAAATAGTCTGGCGAAATTTGCCGCTGCCCTAAGACCGGCTATCACCGATGCTACGGTATATGTGTGCGTCGCATAACGCTCTTCCCAAAGATCATAGGAAGGCAGTGGCAGGAGAGTTTCGCTATCTCGGTAATCTACTAGAAAATCAGCAGTTTTTTTAATGAGCGTATTGTAGAGAGGCTGAATATATTCTATATCCTTATCCTTTAAACTCCGGTAATGTATCCAAAGCGCCCAAAGGGTTAAAGCGGTTGAATCCTCTTGTATCGGGAGCACTTCCTTTCCATCGACTAACCAAGAGTGCCAATTGCTGGCCAGTGAGCCATCGGGATTATAATGCTGAAATAAATAGCCTTCTTTAGATAAAACTCGCGCGCAAAAGTCAAAGTATTTTGCGCACACATGCGAGTATCCGGCTTTTGCTAAAGCGACGATTACAAAAGCGCCGTCTCTCCCCCACATATATGAATAAGTATCTTTTCCAAAACGAATAATATCGGAATCATTGGCGGCAATAATGGCCCCGCGATTGTCAATTTGTGTTCTTAATATAAGCAGGCTTCGATGAAAAATATCCGTCATGGGTTTGGATAGGCATTGGAGTTGCCGAGAATCTTTGTGCACCCATGTTTTCCAGTATTTTGACGAGCGTTTGAGAAGTTCTTCCGGCGTTTTTTCGTGGACTTCCAAATTGAGCTTCGCGACTTCGGGATAAGTTTTACCCGCTGCTATCCAATAATAAGCGTTTGTTTTTCCTTTGGCGGGCAATTTGAGCCAAATGCCAATGGCGGAATGCGGCGAGCCCCATGCTGAGGCTTTACCATTAAGTTCTTCGTTTTCCATCGCTTTAATGGTTTCAATTTTTCCCGGAGCCTCTCTTTTTCCGCAGGCAAAATGTTTCACGCCCCACTCGCCATGCGCCCAACAGCTGATCAGAAAATAGCGATGAATTTTGTAATGAATAATCGAGCAACTTCTGGGATCAAAATAAGCCGTGCCTCCGATATCATTTCCATAAAGATGAAAATCATGGCTAAAAAAAAGTCGCGCTTGACGGGTTTTTTGTTTAAGATTGGTCACCTCGATTTTTTTGATGTAAATGTTTAAATCCAAATCCACCACATCCGAGCATCGGAGTTCCAAACCCAAGGCCTTATTTTTTAAAAAGACATCCGTCACAAGACTATCATTCTGATATCTTAAATCTTTTTCCCACTCCGGTCCCATCCACGAATATTGTCCGTCCACCCATACACCGAAGCGAAAAGGATGTCCGCTTGAATG
>JAKLQJ010000209.1 GCA_022013385.1 Elusimicrobiota bacterium | reverse complement strand
CGCGTTCGGCGAGTTTAACCCGGGCGAGCAGCATGTGGAGATCCCTGTGTCTTTGGGAAAAGGGACGCATACCTACCGATTCGTAAAAAAGGAAGACCGCAGCGAGCTGTATGTGGACGGGACTTTGACGGCCATATACCATGTCCCCGCGTTCATACTGGACTATGTGGAGCTGGACGGCCACGGCTTTTACGGCCCGTATGAGGGTTACTGGGACTATGCGGCCTACACGCGCGGGGCATACACGCCCGCCGAATTGCCGAGCCCGGGAGCCTCAACCACGACATGCGTAGAGGTTGCCGGCGTGCCTAATTGGAAACAGTTTGATGACGGAACAAATGATTGGTGGGATGATATATATGATCATTCAACCAGAAAAATAAGTGCTTTGGGATGCTTGCTGACCGCCGCCGCTCAAGTTGTTAAAAAACATGGATATGATACCGACCCTAGCAAATTAAATAAGACGCTTAATAACACCGCTGGCGGGTTTGATGGCAGAGCTGTAGACCTTAAAGTTTTGGCGACTACGGTTACAGCTCAGGGAATATCATTAGAATATGAGAAGATAACAGGCACAGATGCAGAAAAAAAAGCGGCACTGGAGGATGGTTTAAATAACGGGAATCCGGTTATCTTGCAACTTTATAGCGTATCTAAAGTGTTGTGCCCCCATTTTGTCGTGGCTACAAAGAAATGCGGCAATACCATCTATATAAATGATCCTGGTCATAACAATATTCATGTAACAACCCTTGATCAGTATTTCGATTTAATAACGAATGGGAATCCTAAAATAATTAGGAGTGTTCGAAGGATTGCCAAGGACTAAGATATTATGAGAAACACTTATAAAGTCATTTGTCTTGTTTTGTTTACGATAGTTGTTTTAAATGCTTCAGTTTTATATGCGAAAGAGAGGAGTGTCATAATAATTCGCATATTTACTTCCACAGATACAGTGAAGGATACCCCGGCAGAAGTGCTTTTAACGGATCCTCAAAACCGCAGAACAGGATTTGATGCTGTTGCGCCCTTTGATGAATCATCGGGAATTACTGAGGTTCATGAGATTCCTCATTCCAGCTATTTTGTTGAAGGAATAGCCGATAACACAGGTAGTGGAGAAGATGAACCCTTTTACAGAGAGTTGTATGTTCCAGCACCGCCTCCTGGAAAATACACAATTCAAATTATTGGGAAACAAGCGGGCGGTTATCGGTTATCGAGTGATTTTTATGCTTCGGATAATAATAAACAGGAATATGACGATTTAGGGTTTATTGTGGCCGGTCAAACAGTAGCAATCAGTGTGGAATATAATTCCGCGCCGGATGCTCCGCCCATTGTGATAACCAAAACAGTGACCTTCGATGATTTACGGTCGGATTTAACAGTGGCGCAAAAACTTACTCAACTCGGCGACGATAAGTTTGTTGATAGCTTAATTAGAATGATAAATCTTGCCGAGAAACTATCTATAAAATGCGATAATCCTAAAGGTCATGATAAATCAAAAGGACATAAAAAAGATAAAGTTTGCAAACCCACCATCGCTGTGCTGAACATGTTCATCAAGCGCCTTGAAATAGCCAATCGCAAATGTGACAATAAGCCGCAGTTTTGCGATGAAGAACCCGAATGGAATAATTTTAGAAAAAAGTATGGAAAAGACAAAGACTTCAAAAATTTCTTTAAAGAATGGGATAAAGACAAATGGCACAAGCATAAAAAGAAATGCAAGAGATTTGTAACCGATGAAGCGTTGAAGATAATCAAGGAAGACGCGCAATGGCTGATAAAGAGCCTTGGCGGAGTAAAAAGCAAAAAAGACAAGAAGGGAAAAAAATAAAAACTAGGAGAACGCATGCAGCAAATAGCTAATGTTTTTAAAATCAAAGATTTAAAGCGCAGGATAATTTTTGTTTTAGTGGCTTTGGCGGTTTATCGCTTGGGCGCGTTAATTCCGATACCGGGCATCAATACGGCAGCTATACAATCTCTTTTTCAAAACAGTTCCAGCGGAGTTCTCGGAGTCTTGGATATGTTTTCCGGCGGAGCTTTAAGCAGATTTTCCATTTTTTCAATGGGCGTTATGCCGTACATAAACGCCTCCATTATTATGAGTCTTGTTCAGGGAGCTCATGTTTTCCCTTATCTTGACAGATTGAAGCAAGAGGGAGAGATGGGCCATAGAAAAGTTGTGCAGATGACCAGAGTTTTTACTTTGTTTTTGGCCGCTTTCCAATCTTTCGGTTTAACTATGGCATTGAGCAAAATGCCTACACCTGGAAATATTCCCATTATTTCAAATCCTACTGCAACTTTTTATTTTGTTACCGTTTTAACTCTTACTACCGGGACTATTTTTATCATGTGGCTCGGAGAGCAGATGACTGAAAGAGGGATAGGCAATGGTATTTCTCTTATAATTTTTGCGGGAATAGTAAACGCTTTGCCGGGAGCAATCAGCAATATGATTAAGCTGGTGCAAGTTGATGAAATGAGCATTTTAATGGCGCTGATAATTTTGGCAGCGGCTATTGCCATAGTGGCTTTCGTTGTATGGGTTGAAACCGCCCAAAGAAAAATACCAATACAATATGCGCAGAGAATGGTGGGAAGGAAAGTTTATGGCGGAGTTAGCACTTTTCTCCCTTTGAAAGTCGATCAAAGCGGCGTGATAGCCGTTATATTCGCGATGTCGCTTTTAAGCGTTCCGTATACGATAATACAATTCAATCCTCAGGCCGCATGGGCAACTACGATGATGAATTTTATGAGTCCCACAAGTTTTGTTTATCAAACGCTTTACGGGCTTTTAATTATATTTTTCTGCTATTTCTATAATTCGGTTAGTATAAATCCGAAAGATTTGGCGGATAATATGAAAAAATGGGGCGGTTTTGTTCCCGGTATAAGACCCGGAGAGCAAACAGCCAATTATATTGAGAGGGTTATGAATAGGATAACATTCGGCGGGGCGCTTTTTGTTTGTTTTATAGCCATTTTGCCCGATTATCTCAGGGTTAGATTTAATATTCCCTTTTATTTGGGCGGAACATCTCTTTTGATTGTTGTCGGTGTCGCTTTGGATACCGTATCTCAGATGGAAGCTCATATGGTAATGAGAAATTATGAAGGTTTCTCTAAGCGCAGTAAGATTAAAGGGCGTTGGTTTAATGTCGGGTCTTAAGGGTGGGCGGAAGTCAGAAGAGTTTAGAAACGAATAATCAGTAATTGGTAACTAGTATCTTGACAAAAAAGTTTTGCAACTAT
>JAKLQJ010000208.1 GCA_022013385.1 Elusimicrobiota bacterium | reverse complement strand
CTGCAGCTACAAAACAAATAAACTGTTACAACGGTTCTATTAATGGGAAGGGGGACATTGCTTTGTTTCTTTAATATTATAAAAAGGCGAAGGAAATATTGTAAAAAAAAGCGGTTCTGATTAAATGGGAGTCATTAAAGTGGGGGCAACTGGGAAACCGGAATGCTGTTTTAGGTTTTCTTGGTTTATGGAAATAATTTTTTGAAATGGCAAAAATGGTTCATAAATTTTGTAATCTTGCTTATAGAGTAAGCTAAAATAGTTAATTATCCAAGATAAATTATAGGAGCGAATTATGTTTACAAAAATTATAATTAAGAATTTTAAAAGACTAAACGCCGAAATAGATTTAAGCGCAGCTGTTGTTTTTGTCGGACCGAATAATTCCGGCAAAACCTCGGCATTGCAAGCTATCACATTATGGGATATAGGAATGAGAAAATGGGCGGAAAATAGAAACAAAACAAAAGCGAAACAACGCGTAGGCGTTGTAATTAATAGAAAAGACATTTTGACACTTCCCGTGCATTCCGCTAAACAATTATGGAAAGATTTGCATGTTAGAGAAATAACTAAAAAAAATGGCAAACAAGAAACCAAATATGTGAATATGGAAATTACAATGGAAGGGTTCACCAATAAACAACAATGGAAATTGGGTTTTGAATTCTATTATAGTAACCCTGAATCCTTTTACTGCAGAATTATTAAGGATAAAAATGGCCAACCGATAAAGTTTCCTGAAATAGCTCTTACTGAAAAAATAGGGTTTTTGCCGCCAATGTCAGGGCTTGCGTCCGATGAGGATAAACTCGTGGAAGGTTCAATTAATAGCAGAATAGGCGAGGGGAGAACCGCTGAAGTATTGCGTAATTTATGCCTCATAGTTCATAAAGATACTGATAAGTGGCCCAAATTGGTAAAAACTCTTGGAGACTTGTTTAAGATTGAAATTAATGCGCCCATATTTGATAATGCTACGGGTAAAATACACATGACTTATAGGGAAGGCGATAATACATTTGATTTAGCTAATTCAGGAAGGGGCTTTCAACAGATATTATTATTGTTTGCCTATATTTATTCGGGAGACAATAAGATTTTATTGATCGACGAACCTGACGCTCATCTTGAAATCATCAGACAGAAAGATATTTTCAATATTCTTTCGAAAACCGTCAAGAAAGAACAAGCGCAATTAATTATTGCCACCCATTCGGAAGTGATATTGGAAGAAGCGTGGCAAAAAGACAAAGTTATAGCTTTTATTGGAAAGCCTCATATCGTTAATTCGAATAATAGAAGCCAAGTATCGTTGGCGCTAACTGATATCGGCTATGACCAATATTTACTGGCGGAAGAGAAAAAATGGATTTTGTATCTGGAAAGTTCCACGGATTTAGCTGTATTGGAAGCATTTGCAAAAGTCTTAAGGCATCCCGCCGAAAAATATCTTAAAAGTTCTTTTGTAAAATATTGTTGTAATGTTCCGGTAGCGGCAAGGAAACATTTTTTTGCTCTAAAACAAGCTGTGCCGGATTTATTTGGAGTGGCAATTTTTGACAAACTTGATATCAATTTACAAAATGAAAAAGGATTAGAGGAAATAATGTGGAAAAGACGCGAAATTGAAAATTATTTGCCAATTCCCCATGTCCTTGAAAGATATGTTTCTAAAGACAAGGAATATGATTTATTCAGCCAAAATAATGCAATCATTATTAGTAACTTAGTTAAAGACTATGCTCCGCCAATCGCATTAAAAAACCAAGACGATGATTGGTGGTTCAATACGAAAATAAGCGATGATTTTTTGGATAAAGTATTTGCTAAATATTTCAAAAAACTAAATATGCCGGTGCTACTGGATAAGGGGAATTATTATCAATTAGCTGAATTGTCCATGCCCGAAGAATTGGATGTTGAAATTAAAGAAAAATTAGACAAAATTTTGAAAGTTGCCCAACAAGTTAAAGTGGACGGTTCTGATTAAATGGGAGTGTAAATAATATCTATGAAAAGGCATGTCAAGAAAATAAAAGCTCTCCCTACGACAAAAAAGATTTTTTGAAATGGCAAAAATGGTTTTTCTTTAAATACACCGGTTTACTGCATGGAAACTACACTTTGCGAAAACAAGGAAATACTCCTCGCCGAAAAAGTGACTAAATTAAATGAGTTAAGTTATTTTTGAATGAATAAATGACATAAAAATTTGTTAGAATTAAAATGTGACAACCTAATATACTAACACCATTTTTAAAGTAGGATTTATGAACAAAAACAATATCATTTACCCAAATGCTCCTTTAGTTGAGGCCGTTTTTGAAATAAAATTTCATGGCGACCTTACTATAGAATGCCATCGCAATAAATTTTTTAATAAAGTAAGAAATGAATACCCTGAACTATTTGTGCCACTCTCTAAAGAGGGGGTATCTCTACCACTACAACCTTATTTATTTAAAAAATCTGACAAAACAGCTTCTATTGGATTATCTATCAATTCATTAATCATAAACATTAAAAAGTATACCGGATACTCGTCCTTTAAAACCGAAGCTTTAAAAGCTATTTCATGCTTTAGCAAAATATTTCCTCATATTAAATCACTAAAAAGAACAGGATTAAGATATATTAATATTATCCCCTTTACTCGGGAAACTGGCAATATTCCTATCAATAATTACTTAAATATAGACATTCTTTTGCCTAAATCGATACCTTCCTCATTTAAAAACTTAAGCTTTACATTTGAAGCACAAGTAAAAAAAGCTGGTGTTATAAGAACAAGAATAGAATCTGCTGTTTCAGGCAAATCAGAAGCACTAATTTTAGATTTTGATTACGCTAAGCAAAATTCTACTCTAAATATTAAGTCCATTGAGAAGCACCTTGATGAAAGCCATAAATTTACCAAAAGCATTTTCGAAGAATTAATTACAAACGAGTATAGAAAAATAATGAAAAATGAGGTTTTATGAATATCGCTTATCCGCAAGATACAGCTGATCTAAATACATCAGACTACTTTAAATTTGATATCAAACACCTTTGGAAAAAATCCATTGAAACCGCAGATTCTATCAATGCTAATAAAATTTTAGAGGAAAACACCTATTCGGTTAAGCCGATATTCAAAATACAAATCAAAAACAAAATATACAATCTAAATAAACCCATTAATGTAAAAATATCTTCTGATAATGAAACTTTTTTTGCCGAAAATGAAACATTATCTCTATATGGCTGTGGCGAAAATGAAGAAGAGGCTATAAATGATTTATGCGTGCATATCATCCATTATTACGAATATTATAAAAATATAGCTTCTAACAAAATTGCAGGAAATGCTATAAAACTGAAAGCCTTATATGAAGACTTATTAATGGAATGATACAAGTGCAGATAGAAAAAAGACTTATAAAATCAAATCTACCAAAAAAAGGATTTATTCTAAGACAAAACCCCCATCATATATATTTTCACTACACCTATCAGGGAAAAGACAGCGGAGTATCCACCTATATTTCTCGCGGTAGCAAACCTAAAACTTATGGTGATTCTCTTGTAAAACAAATGAAAAGACAATTAAAATTGGATACCAATAAACAAGTAAAAGATTTATGCGAATGTCCCATGACCAAAGATGAATATAGACAAATTTTAGATAACCAAAACCTCCTGTGAAAATTCCTTTATCTCGCACCTCAAAAATAAAATCAAAACGGGATATTGCTTTGTTTCTTTAATATTATAAAAAGGCGTATGGGACATTGTTGAAATATGAGAGGCTAATATGCAAGAAAAATTAAAAGAATTGATTAAAATTTTAAAAACGGGAACGCCTCTGCAAGTGAAAACTGCCGATAAGGGAATTGAAAAATTATACGATAATTTATGTCAGAATTACGATGAAAAATGCCTATTTTGGGAGATTTTCATAAACGAGCTAAAAAATATGCATGACTTGGACGATAAACATAAGGCCTCTCTAATATATTCTTTGAAACGCCCCGTCATGTTCGCGGAGGAGGAGTTTTTTTGCGATATCATTGATGTCGTTTTTCAAAATATACAAAGTAATTCAGGCTTGGTAAGGCAAGCTGTAATAAATTTAGCTGACAATTTTTTCATAAACATAAGTTGTATAACGGACTTTAAAAATCCGGGAACGGAAAGAAATCAAAAAGCCGGAGATTATTTCGGATATTTGGCTTATGGCATGGCATTGCTTCAACGAAAGTATTATGCGCCAAAATTCAACAAATATAAATACACAAGCAGTATGCCGCCAAGTGTTTATAAAAGCGTGGGGATAATATTTTCCAACATCTTCTACAATAAAAGATACGATATTGTATATGAAGAATTTTTAAATAAAACGCCAAAATATGTTGATCTGTCAAGAATTGAAGATTTGAGAAAAGAAGTAATGAGATTGGATTTGCTTGAAAAGAGAAAAGAAATTAAGAGAGACATAACTGCCTTATTTAAAAAATTGGAAATCAAAATATCTTTTGAGGAATTAAAGAAAAAACTTTACAATCACAATAGATTGCCTGATTTAATCAAGGACATAAAAATAACGACTTGCTTTAAGGATATAAACGAAACCAATAAAGCTTTTATGTTAATCTCCAATTTGTGGAATCATTTTCCACATAAAATTTTAAATGGCCTTTGTCCATTTGAAAAATTGCATGAATTTAAATTGTAAAAGGACTAAAAGCAAAAGAACGGTTCTGATTAATTGATGAAGATGCAGTATATGCGACTTTTGGAAAAGATAAAAAAAGAAGAGAAAGGAATTACAGGGATTTTTTCAAAGAAGGGATTAAGATAAATTTCAGTGGCAGTTTTTTTAGTGGGAAGTTTCATAAAAAAAAGAAAAAATGTTTGGTGTTAAAAACATAGATAATGCACCTTCGTTTTGGCATTATGTACCGGGGGGAAGGTCAGGATTATTAATTCTTTTGTTGTGTTTCCCGTATAATCCCGCTAAATTTATCTTAATCGTTTTTGAATCCAGCGTGCTACGGGGATAGGCATTTAGACCCAAAAAACAATACCCCATATGGCCCTTGCCTTATCCTGTTTGTCAAAATATACTATGAACACAATTAGCGGTAGTTTTTGTCGTTTTTAGCCATAAGTTCTGATAACGGCATTAACATATATCCTTGTAATTTGGCGAATATGGCGCCGAAGTATCCATGACCTGGCCGTAAACTGGGTGAGACCAGGGAAAGCATAGAAAAATGCTTTCCCTTTTTTTATTGAAAAAAGGAGAGCAAAAATGAAAAAAAATTGGAATAGCAGTATTTTCGTTAATGTTTCTAGGGGTAGCATATGTAGGAGCGCAAGATGTTCAGGTTAGCTTCGATGGGGAAGACGCTATTCAAAATACTCAAAATATGGAAAACTTTTTAATGCTCGAAGCGTTTTCGGATATTGAGTATAACATCCCTGCTCCAAAAAGAGAAGTTAAGTATTATGAAGATGAGCAGGGGACCGTACTAGAGTCGAAAAAAACAGAGGATTTATATTCCATTGATACACAATGGAAACGAAGCGATTATATTCCTATTTCATCTGCACCATATGTTTACGAATCTATGGATCAGACGACTATAAAGCGATTGACTGGATATTTTATGGCGCAGAATGAACTAAGAAAGATAATCTTGGACTATTTCAAGACTTATGATAATTCCTCTTCAAATATCTTCCAACTGGTTCAGAACGCGAAAACCGTAATTTTGTATGATAGTAAAGATATTTATCTCATAAACGGTGAAACCTTGGCCGCCATCAATGATAAAGAACTGATAAAAAAAGTGGGGGGGACATCGTCTCATCAGATCAAATTCTTGGAAGCAGCGGCATGGGGTGCGGTTTTTGGATGTATTTATAGTTCGGAGTGTCGGGAAGATGTCTCTAATTACATAAATGGACTTCATGATGACGAACACGACACCTATCATAACAATCACGACGGATCTAATCCTAATTATGAGGTGAATAAAAAAGTAAAATAAATCTAAACCGTTTACCAGCCTTAATGTAAACGGAATTGGTGAAATACTTATGATGGCTTCAGTGATACTAATGATTCACATTACCATAACTGCGTTTCGCAGGGAGCCGACTGGTTTATATTGGGGAGGGGCAGTCATTACCCCCTCGAAAATGAGCGGCGGATAGTCTATGATTATTGTTTTTTTTATATTTTTTGAATTAGCTGCATTGCCCGGATTGGCAATATGGTCTATTGAAAGTCTCCCGATCAGAATTAGAACTGTTTTAGTTACGGCACTGCTTTTTATTCTCTGCCTTACCGTAATTAATAAATTTTTAAAAAAGCTAGGGATGAATTATAGCGATATAGGCGTGAGATTGCCTAAAAATGCCGACCTTAAAAAAAGCGTCTTTCTTTTTCTCTCAGGAACCGTCGTCTGCCTTATATGGGCATTTATATATTTCCGCGCTTTTGAAATGATTCTGCCTACGCAATACAACAGATTGTCCGCTTTGAAAGATACTGGCTATGTGCAATTTTTGTTTGAATGGGGCAGAAGCGGAGAATTCTGTGGTACGGCGGTGCTTTGGATTAGCACGCTGTTTATTGCAACTACCGAGGAGTTAGCCTTTAGAGGACTTATATTTAATTATCTGAAGCGGGAATATTCTTTTAAAGATGCTTTGATATGGAACACGGTTTTGTTCACTCTTGCTCACCTTAATCCATATAATTTCCCTGTGAGTTTTGTTTTGGGTTTAGTATTTACCTTGCTTTATGTAAAATCCGGCGGGCTTGCGGTTCCTATCTCTGTGCATTTCGCTTACAACTTGTCTGTCTTCTATTTAGATAAATTCGTATAAAAGGGTTTTCTTGGTTTATGGAAATAATTTTTTAAAACTGCTCACATTATTTATAAACTTTACGGGCTATTCTCAAAGAAATTAAAAATGAAAAAAACAAAAATTGAATGGACGGAATCTTCGTGGAATCCTGTAACGGGCTGTACTAAAATCAGCGCCGGTTGTATCAGGCTTTAAGAAACAATTAATTCCATATTTGGCTGGCTAATTTTTGAGCG
>JAKLQJ010000207.1 GCA_022013385.1 Elusimicrobiota bacterium | reverse complement strand
TATATTGTTTTTGCGCGCTGAAATATACGGCAATATGAAAGAATATAAAAAGGCGTCTTTTGATTTAAAAAAAGCGCTAAGAAAAGCGCCTACAAATTGGAAAGATTTTAAAAAGGCCAAGAAAAAACTAAAAAATTTTGAGAAACTTAATAAAAACTCAAATCATAAGTGATGATATTGAAATTCATCCGCAATATTGGAACTTTTTCGTTTAAAAACTGTCGGAAGGGTAAGTAGGACGGGAGAGCATATGATAGAAGCCAAAAAATTGCATGATGAGGTTTTAAAATATAAAAGGGATATGGTGAAATTCGCTAGAGACATGATTAGGATTCCGAGTTTTTCAAGACAGGAAGGGCATCTTGTTAAAAGAATAGCTAAAGAAATGAAAAAAGTCGGTTTTGATAAAATAAAAATAGATAAAATGGGGAATATTTTGGGGTTTATTGGAAATGGCAAAAAAAAAATAATGCTGGACGCGCATATAGATACCGTTGGAATAGGCGATAGAGCCGCGTGGAAAATAGAACCTTTCGCTGCCGTTTTAAAAAACGATACCATTTACGGAAGAGGCGCCACCGATCAGAAATTATCAATGGTTTCAATTGTGTATGCCGGAAAACTAATAAAGCGGTTGAAGCTCTACAATGACTTTACTTTTATAGCTGTCGGTTCTTGTCAGGAAGAAGACTGTGACGGTCTCCCTTTATTGCATATAATAAAAGAAGAGAAGATAAAACCCGATTATGTTATTTTGACCGAGCCTACCAATCTTGCCGTTTATAGAGGCCATAGAGGAAGAATGGAAATGAAAGTTATAGTTAAAGGTAAATCCTGCCATGCCAGCGCGCCTGAACGCGGAGATAATGCGGTAATTAAGATGACCACAATAGCGCAAGAAATAACAGCGCTTAACAAGAAATTAAAAAAAGATAAATTTTTAGGCAAAGGCACTGTGGCTGTAACCTCTATAGAATGCAAGACTCCTTCTCTAAATGCTGTTCCTGATGAATGCTCGATTTATTTGGACAGAAGACTTAGCGCAAGTGAAACGCTTAAAACTTCGGTGGCTGAGATTAAGCGGCTTGCGTCCGTCAAAAAATTTAAGGCTAAAGTTGAAATTTTGCAATATGAAGCCGTCTCATGGAAGGGATTAAAAGTCAGGCAGGAAAAATATTTTCCCACTTGGGTTTTACCGGCAAATAATAAGCTTGTGCGGGCCGGAGAAAAAGCAGGCCGAATTGCTTTGGGAAAAAAAGCGGTTGTGGATAAATGGGTATTTTCCACCAATGGCGTTGCCAGCGCGGGGCGGCTGAAAATACCAACAATAGGGTTTGGCCCTTCAAATGAGGTTTATGCGCATACGGTTAGGGAGAATATGCCTGTAAATCATTTGCTTAAAGCGGCGGTTTTTTATGCGAGCATAGGAAAATTTCTGTAAATTTGGTCGTCCACATAGTTTCCGACACCTTATGAAGCATAGCTTCCAAATTTGATTAAAATCACTCAAATTTTCAATGAACGAAGCTATGCTTTATTCCCGTGGCGCCTATGGCGCCATGTTTTATACCTTTTCACAAATCAAACCATATTCGTTTTTGTAAAAATGGAGCAAAAAATGGGGTAAAAATGGGGTAAAAATGGGGTATTGACAATAGCAGATTTTTATCTTAAACTATCCTATAATTATACTTAACAGGCACCGTTTTGAGAATAAATGCGTTTTTCTTAATCTCAGGTACGGGGGTTTTATGGAAAATAAAAAAATTCTGATTATTCAATTTCAACTAACAAGGTTCAAAGCATTGGCGCTTTTGACGGCGTTCTTTATTTGTTTCCATCCTAAGATTTTGGGCTGTGAACAATTGACCCTTACCACATACTATCCATCTCCGTATGGCGGATATGCCAAGCTTCTCACTACGGACCAGACTGTTTTGGCGAGAGATAGCGGTAATGTTGGAATTGGGATAGCGACGCCGGCCGGAAAACTACATGTAGAAGGGGCGGGGAATGTCCTGTTCAACACATCGGGCAGAGTCGGCATTAAAGAGGTAAATCCTGCGCGAACGCTTCATATCGGTGGCACAGATGCTGTTAGAGGTCAAATATCTTTAACGCAAGCAGGAAGTGTTGCCACCGATTCAACAGCCGGAATTTATTGGCATGCCGGTGATGCCTATGGAATATATAGAGAAGCGGGCGCATGGTCTAATCCCTATCCTGATCTTAGGATAGCATTCCATACAGGCATCAAGTTTGGGGCTAATGCTAGCTATAACGGCATGAGATTCTATAGTGATTATAATATGGCTTCCCTTGTGATGTCAGTCAATGATGCTAGTACAGGCGGCGCTGGTAATGTTTATATGTCCGGCATACTTACAGGAATGTGCACGCTTAGGGATTATACTGTTGCGGCCGCAACTACATTCTGCGCGGCCAATGAAAGAGTTTTTGCTCTGTATGGTGACGGTTGGCCCAGAGTAGTGGGATTTTTGCCGGCATCTGGTGAGGGCGGAGGCGTTGGAAGTCTTATATCCCTTGGTCAAGATTGGAATGGGCAGATGTTATGTTGCAGGATTCAGTAAATAGCGATTTAAGGAGAGAAAAATTGAAACATTCAAAAGAGAAAATTTTATTAAAATCCAATTTACGGGAGTATCCCTTGGATAATATAAGATATGCCGCTTATTCCGTTACGGATGAGGCGTATGTTTTATTAAAGAAACTGAGCTCTAAGATAATTGAGGTTTCTCTTAAACAAAAGGGCAGAAATTCCGTTAAAAAGACGGCAATGCGGTTTACAGAGGAGCTTAAAAACGAAAAGATTCGCGCGGACATATTTAAAAATAATTCAGAGCTTAGAGAGTTTTTAATTCTCAAAGCATTGTCTTATGAAGAAAAATCGCAACCGCAAGCGGAAGATGCAGGTTTGACTCCTGAGCAGGAAAAAGAGCTGGATGAGCTTATCAGTCAGGTGGAGAAAGAAATAAAAAAGGAATCTTCAGACTGCAAGAAGCAGGATCCGTTAAAAATAAACCAAACATGGGAAGAAAAATATGCCGGTAAAAACAAAAAGAACAAAAAATAAAGCGAAAGCTCGTCGCGCTTATGGAGTTATTCCCGATAGTCGTTGGCGGAGATTTCCCGGAAAATATCTTTTAGTTAACGATTTCGGTAATTTTAAGTATTTGAAGCCTCTTGAATTTGATAAGTGGCTTAAATCCAAATTGCCTGAAAAATCCAAGATTTTTGAGAGTTTGGCTGAAAAAGGTTTTATCAGGACTCGCATGAATTTTGACAATTTGTCCGCGAGATGGAGAAGCGCGAATAGTTATTTGTTTGGCGGAGCGGGGCTGCATATTCTTGTCATGACATTAAGGTGCAATCATACCTGCGTATATTGCCAGTCGAGCGCGGTTGATTCTTCTAAAAAAAATACGGATATGTCATTTAAAACCGCCAAGGCCAGTGTGGATTTTGCTTTCAAAAGTCCAAATCCTTCAATAACGATAGAATTTCAAGGGGGAGAGCCGCTTTTAAATTGGGATGTTCTCAAAAAAACCGTGATATATGCCAGAAGTGTGGAAAAAAAATTAAAAAAAGGTTTAATTCTTGCTTTGGTTTCCAATTTCTCTTTAATGACCGAAGAAAAAGCGCGGTTTTTAATGGAACATGAAGTTTCTATTTGCACTTCTTTGGACGGCCCCAAAAGTATTCACGATAAAAATAGAATGTTCCGCAAAGCAAGTTCATATGATGTGACGATTAAATGGTTGAAATATTTTAATGCTAGGCATGACAGACAGAATGAAAATTATAGAATATTTAAACCCAGCGCTCTTCTTACGGTTTCAAAAAACTCTCTTGCCAGCGGCGAGAAAATCGTAGACGAATATGTTAAACAAGGGTTGGAAGATATTTTTATAAGGCCTTTGGCGCCGATAGGATATGCGAAAAAATATTGGGATATTATCGGTTATTCGGCGGATGATTTCATTTCTTTTTATAGAAAAGCTCTCAATCACATAGTTCGGCTTAATGCCAAGAAGGTTATAAGAGAAAAAACGGCCATGATGATATTGGATAAAGTATTGAATGCTCATGATCCAGGCTATCTTGACATGAGATGCCCTTGCGGAGCTTCAATAGGTCAGCTCGCCTATAATCATAACGGCGATTTATATACTTGTGATGAAGGAAGAATGATAGGCTGGAGCGGAGATGAAATATTTAAAACGGGCAATGTTTTTAAAGATACATATTTATCTGTTATGGGCAGTCCGGTAACTAAAAGCTGTGTTTTGTCTTCAAATCTTGAACAACAGCCTTTATGCTTTCGTTGCGCGTATAAGCCTTTTTGCGGAGTTTGTCCGGTTTATAATTATGAAACTCAGCAAAATCTTTGGGGCAATATGCCGTCCAATGAAAGATGCAAATTGTTTATGGGTATATTTGACGCGATATTCGAATTGCTTGCTAAACCTAAGGAAGCGGCTATTTTAAGGAAATGGGTGCAAAAAACAGTTGAGAGTTAAAGAGTTTTCCGCCATTACTTCTTTGGCGTTCTCCACTACTACATTGGTGCGTCTGCCGAAGATTCAGTGGCAGAGACCCGCCGACGCTGTAGTGGCGGGAAAGAGTTTAGGAGTTGAGAGAAAAAACTCTAAACTTTGAATTGTTGATCATGAGTAGTTAAAGAGGTGATAGGATGAAAAAAAACGACAGTGATATTAAAACATTTATCCTTGACGGGGATATATATTCCGAAGAGGCTATTGCTTTGGCTACTTATATTTATGCGGATAGGGCAGATATAAGG
Source organism: Elusimicrobiota bacterium (assembly GCA_022013385.1). Classification (GTDB taxonomy): domain Bacteria; phylum Elusimicrobiota; class Elusimicrobia; order Elusimicrobiales; family UBA9959; genus JAKLQJ01. The sequence continues at coordinate 30,805 of JAKLQJ010000207.1, read as the reverse complement.
CGCAAAATTAAAAGCGGAAAAGTTGAAATTAAATTCAAAGCGAATGAATCAAATGAAGGAAACATGGCCGATGACTTTATCAATGAGATTTTAAACCAGCAATGCAGAATAGATTTAACTAAAAAAAATTCTCGGATTTCCAAAATAATAGTGACAAAGGCTCTGCTATCTGCGGCCGGAGAGCATATGCAATGAGGTTGATTATTAGAAAAAAGTTTTGGAAAATTGAAAAAGGCGAATATAGAAAACCTGAATGAAGAGGAAAAGTTTTAGGCGGAAAAAGGCAAAATAGTTGAAATGAGCAGTAAGCGCGGAAGAAAACTTTTAGAGAAGGAACAGGGGTTTTTATGGACAAAAAAAATAAAAAAAACAGAATAAGCAAAAACATAAAAATGTTTTTGAGCAGTGAAGAAGGCAAGATGCTTGATTCGGATATTGTTAAAACCGGTCTCGCTCTTGGAATTCTTGGCGGAGCTATAATGGATGCGAGTGTGACTCATGCCGCGATTCATTCAAATTATTTCAAATCGAACTATCATGTAAGCCATCAAAGTCATGGCTCTCACGGCTCACACGGCTCACACGGTTCTCATGCTTCTCATGGCTCTCATAGCTCTCATGGCTCTCACGGTTCTCACGGTTCTCATGGTTCTCATGGTTCGCATGGTTCGCATGGCTCGCATGGCTCACACGGCTCACACGGCTCACATGCCCGTGGAGGTTGGTGTTAGCAACAGCCGCTATAGTTTTTTAAATGCTTCATGTTAGACTTTATCTTTGAAAGTTGAAAAAAACATAAAAAGTCGGTTTTTCGATTATAGCGCTAGTATTTTGACAAGACAATGTCGCCTATGATGCCGGAAAGCGCAGTGGTTCCATGGGTCAATTGCTCCTTAGCACATTTTTAATTATTGTTGCATTAAGTTTGCGGTTTTATTTTGTTTATTTGACTGGGTAATTAGAATTTGTATTTTTTTGGGGGAAAGCAATAACAATTCAGAAATAAAACGGAGGCAAATGTGAATAAATGGCTTATTTTAATTATTGTCGTGATACTTGCTTTTTTAGCCGCTTTGCAGATAATGCAGAGAAAATATTATGGCCATGAAAAGCAAACGGCGCAAAAGGCTTATGTTGAACCGGCAGGTGTTTCTTTGCCGCCTGATGCTACTGACCATATAGAAGCTCTTGATGCGATGACTCGCGATTTAACAGGTTTGGAAGACAGTGATTCTCCCGGTTTAAAGAATACGAAAGGCGTTTGCAAAGAAGGTTCTTTGAGAGATATCATGTCTTCCTACGGAAAGATTTGGGGTGATGCCGATATCGGAGAAAATTATTTTTTGAGAGAAGATTCCGAGATGTATAAGCTTATCAGTAGTTATTTCTCTTGCCAAGCCGCGTCTTCTGGCGATATGCGCCTTTGTAATTCGTCAACAGACCCCAATATCATATCTCTTCCCCGAAAAATATTAACCCCGGAGGATGAATTAGATGACAAGGACAGGAGTTTGAGAGGTATATGCAGGGGTATGTCTAGTCGCGTAATGTTCGCAGGCTATATGGCCGGCAAACATAAAGATGAAGGAACTTGCCACGCATTCATAACTGCCGAGTTTATGGATATGGAAGATTTGAGCGTTCCGATTAGTGATTTTTGCTCCGTCGCTTCAAATGGCATGGAAAATATTTGTTCTTCAATTTCAAAATATCTCCCCGCTAACAGTCTTTGTCTTAAAACTTTTCCCAAGAATAAAAAAGATTGTGAGGGGGAGAGTTCCAAAATTTGTATGGACAACTTGCAGATTTATAAGGCGATAAAAAATTCAAGGCCGAAAGATTGCCCTGAGGGCTACAAAGAGATTTGCGAAGCTTTTGAAAATCATAATTCCAAAAGTTGCGAGCCTATCGCTAAAAGATTGAGCTTTTTGTATTGCGAAAATTTACAAAAATACAAAAAGATAATGGCTGAAAGAGAGAAAATAAAACAGGCGAAAGAAAAGGAAAAGGAATTTGAAAAAATAAAACAGGCGCAAGAAAAGAAAAGGGAATTGGAGACAATAAAACAAAAACAAAAACAAGAAAGGGAAAAGGAATTGAAAGAAATAAACAAGCGCGTCAAGAAAATTTTGGGTAGAGAAGATTAAAGTATTTCTTCCGTATGATAAAGATATAGCGTCGTTTTCCGCATTCATAAACAATGAAATACTAAGCTGATTATTGTGAAAACCGCGAGAGTCCCAATAAAAGATAGGATTTTTGGCGGAATATCTGTATTGATTGTTTTCAATACTGATAACTTTCTCACAACATTTATATCCGGAAAGAATAATGAAAAATTTCAATAGTGATTATGACTAGCGCCGATAATACTTCAAAAGCATGGGGTAGTGATATTAAATCATGTCTTATGCTTGTTCCGACCGAACTTGAAGTATGCCTTTCAAGCGAATGCAATATGGCTTGTCGATATTGCTATTACAGAATGGATGCGCGGGGGCCGCAGCAAACTTTGAGATGGATAGAATTAAGAGAAGGTTTGGATAAATGGCTTTCTCTTACCGCGTCGGATAAAGTAGCTGATCTTGGCACAGAACTTTCTTTAGTCAGAAAAGTGGATTTTGCCGGCAGGGAGCCTTTTTCGCATTACGAACTTCTTAAAAAGGCTATTGAATACTTGCGGCGCAAGGCGGGAAACGACCTTGAAATCGGCGTTTATACCAACGGATATTTTCTGAATCGCAAGAATGTAGCTTTTTTATTGGAACGAAGGGTTAAAATAGTTGTGAGTCTGGACGGCGCTAAAAAAATCAATGACCTAAACAGAGTGTTTATTGATCATCCCGAGGAATCTGTTTTTGATGCTGTGGCATCCAATTTGCGTAGTTTGACTCCTAATATGCGTTCTCGTCTTGTTGCATCTTCCACCACTACTTCCGAAACAGTTTCCAGTTTACTTGAAAGCGTGAAATGTCTTCTTGAACTTGGTTTCGGAGAAATTTCATTGGGTTTGGATATGTTTGAAATATGGAATAAAAAAGGAATAAAACGCCTGCGCAAAGCATTGTGTCAGCTGAAAAGCGAATATAAAAAAAGACTTATGTCCGGTAATTGGCCGTATAGCGCGACTTATATGTTTCCTGTTTATTTTCCGGATTTAAAAAGCCGCAGGATTCCTCGTATTTCAGACGAAATAGCTTTAGGTTATGACGGATATTTCTATCCGTGTACGGTTCCCGCTTTGGGTCCTGAATCAAGAAAAGCGTACAGAATAGGGCATTTTCGAACCGGGATAGATCTTCTTAAATTGCGAAGAGAACTGATAAAAGTGGATTCGGTTCTTGGCAAACATGACGCCAGTGAATGCGCGCAATGCCCGGTAGGCGGTTTTTTTGATTGTAAGATGATGAAAAAAAATGTTCCGAAATTTTTTAAAAGCGACAGAAAGATTTCGGACATATTCAGAGAAGAGATTGGCGGTATCATAACTTTGGATAATGCGTTGAATGCCGCGATTAAAGATGGTAAGTTTGGAGATTTAAATCATCCCCCTGTTTTCAAGAGCGACAAGGAAATATCGACAATAACGGTGGAAGTGGGACATAAGGGAAAGGACGGTCAGCTTTCTTTGAGCGCTGTAAGAGAAGGCATTGATTTCGCGCTTTATTCTCCCGGCAATGAAAAGGAAATTCGTCTTAAAATCGAGGATCCGGCAGGGGATTGCGATTTCATTTTTACAGTATCCGCTTACGCATTGATGAAGTCGGAAAAACTTGGCAAGAAGCTTCGTCTTATTGTGTGTTTCAATAAAAGCGGATACGACAAACGCTTGAGTAATTTTATTCGGGAACATCAATTATTCCTTGAGATTGTTTATGACGGTGAAAAGGTTTTACATATGCCATCAGGCATTTCACCTGAGTTTGTCGCGGTTATTGTGAGGCCCGGAAGAAAACGGATGCGGTGGAATAGTATTTTTAAAAGCCTTTTGCGAAGCGGATTTGTTTCTTTTAGCGTTGAATCATCTAAAGCGAATTACAAAGAATTTTCTTCTTGTCTTGGCGCGGCGGTAAAACAAATTGAGAATAATACGGCGTTAAAGCCGATATTTTTGAAAAATTTGGATATTTTTTTGGATAAAAAAAGAAACAAAACGGAATGTCCGTTCAATCATTTTCTGCAATTATGCGCCAAAGGTGTTTATGGGTTTTTTCCTTGTTCCGATATGACCTTTGTCGGTAAAAGCGGATTCGGTTTTTGTAGCCATTATTCCAAATGCTCTTTTTCATCACTGTCATACGAATGTAAAAAGTGCAGCGGCCTTGTCCGCCGGAAAAACCTGACCGTTGTGTTTAATGAGAGGTTTTTGAGCGGCATTTTTGAAAAAATAATCTTTTTGGCGAATAAGAGATATCTTAAGGATATGCTTAAAATGAAACAAATTTTTTCCGGCCTATTTACAAATAAAGACTGAAAATTATGAAAAAAAGCAATTCTGTCATTCAATCCGCCATACCGCCCGAATTTGATATTTGTCTTTCCAATATATGCAATATGTCTTGCCGATACTGTTATTGGTCCGCAAAAGCGCGGGCGAAACCGGTCAAACTTTCTTTTAAACAGATTTCGCACGGATTGGATCTTTATCTCAAAAGTCGCGGCGGCGGGATAGAAAAAATATCCATAGGAGGAGGAGAGCCTTTTTTGGATTTTCCGCTTTTGGCAAAGGTGGTGAAATATGCGCGCCGCGCGGTTGGCCCCAAAGTTGAAATAGAACTTTTTACGAATGGGACATTGATGACTGTAAACAAAATAGATTTTTTATTGTCTCAAGGGATAAAAATTATAGTAAGCATTGACGGAGACAAAAAAACCACGGATATTAATCGTCATTTTAGAGCGGCAAGTTCTCATTCCGTTTTTGATGTTATTATGGCAAATCTCAGGAAACTTGGCTCCAAAAGGGTTGGAAAGATGTATGCCGGAGTTACTTTTAATTCCAAAACCGTTGAACATATGGACACCAATATAAAGTTTTTGGCCGGATTGGGGTTTAAAGAAGTGCTTGTAGACATAGATATTCTTGAGATTTGGAAGCCGTCTAAATTGAAACTTCTTGAAAGAGTTTTGCTTAAAGTAAAGAGCATATGCGCTAAAATGGCCGGACAATCTTTTCAAAACTATGGAAGAAGCCCTGTGGGACTGGATTTTCTTTTTTCAAGAGAGGAAAAGGATGCCATACTCAGATTGCCTTCTTTTAGAGAACTTTCTCTCGGTCCGGATGGAAGTTTTTATCCGACAGGGCTTATTTCGGCGCAAGACTCAGCCCGAAGCTTATACAAACTTGGAAATTTAAAAGACGGAATAGATTTGAAAAAAATAAAAATTGTTCTGAAAGAAGTAAAAGATTATTTTTCTATGGCGTATTTTAAGGGTTATGCAGCTTGCCCCGTTAATCTTTATTTTTACAGCAGGATAATCGGAAATGATCCCGTAAAATTGCTTAGTAGCGGAGAAAGTCTTTATCTTTCTTCTTCAAGTGTTCATCAAGTGGTGGATAGCGACAGTATTGCCGCACTTTTAGAATCCGACAGGGATTTTGGCGATTTTTTTCATAAACCAAAAAATGAATGCTCGGAGCCTATAAAATGTATGCGCGTAGAAATGACGGACAGGGGAAAATTTTTGAAATTATGGCAGGCCCGTGAGGCTGTCGATAACATGCTATATTCTCAAGGCAATGAAAAAGAACTTATATTGAGCGGATGTTTTGGTTCGGCTACCTTTGAGAATGTAAAGGGAATATGTGTTTATAGTCTTCTTAAGGCGAAATATTTAAAAAAAAGGATAAGGATTATAATAGAAGCCGTAAAAAATGAATGGCCGGATTTTCAGGAAGCGGATTTTATGGCGGAACATGATATTTTTCTCAGATTATGCCGCAATTTGCCTAGGAGCGGAAGGCTGACTGAGCTGTTACAAAAACTTCGGCCTGAAAAGATTCAAATTGAGATTCAAGCAATCGGCTCAATGTGGCCTATAAAAATTAGCAAAACTGCAATGACCGGTTTTTTTCATTTTATCATAATGTCAAGAAAGCGTATATGTCCGCGAGTCTGGGAAAATTTTAAGAAAATGGTTTTTTCACGATTTATAAATAAAGAGCGCCCCATTTTCTTTATGAATTTTCTTAGCTTATTACAAAATTCAGATAAATCCAAAATGGCCATTAAATGTCCCTTATCTCGGCGCCTAAAAATGAATGGCAACGGTTTTTTAAGTTTTGAAGGAGAAAAATCAAATATTGGTGAAACCATGAGCGTATTTGAGAGAGAATTGAAAATTTGCGTTCGCAAAGGATATTCGAGCAGATGCGCTCATTGTTCCTTTAAAAATACCGCGGAAAATATTATGCAGTCAAACCTTGATAAAAAATTTAAAGAATTGATTGGAAAGCTTCTTATTTCCGGAATTGGGCGTAGGTATATTAAACAATGTTATCGAGAATCGGAAAGACATAGTTCTTTTCATTGCCTTGAGAGCGCTAATAATCATACAAAGGTTTCGCTATGAGCAAAGTTTTAAAAAACGATAATGTGGCTTTAAAATGCATGCATACGGCCTGTTCTCTTGATATTTGTCTCACCAATCGTTGTAATATGGCATGCCGTTATTGTTATTACGAAACACTGAACAGCGGAAAACCGACTTTCTTGTCTTTTGAACAGGTCAAGACCGGAATTGAAAATTATATGAGAGGAAGGGATATTTCCAAGATAGAGAAAATAGCCATAGCCGGAGGCGAACCGTTTCTATGTTTTCCTGTGGTGGATAAAACCGTAAGGTTTCTCAGAAAAAAGGTGAAATATCCGTTAAAAATAGAGGTTTTTACCAATGGAATTCTCTTGAACGAAGATAATGTTTCCCGTTTATTGGAACAAGGCGTTAAGCTTGTGCTAAGTTTGGACGGAGTTATGTCATCAAATGATCGCAATCGTGTGTTTCGCGCAAACAGCTTGAGTTCTCCTTTTGAAATAGTTATGAAAAATTTGGAGAAAATACCGACGGAACTGGTGCGCAATATATCTGTTGGCATGACAGTGACAAGCAATAATGTTATGGATATTGCCGATAATGTCAAGTTTCTTAGGAGTCTTAATTTTAAGGAAGTTCAAATCAATATGAAATATTTGGAAGTCTGGGATGCAGGGAGTCTAAAACTTCTTAAAATCGGATTGGAACGCCTAGCTTCTTATTACAAAGAGCTCGTGCCTGCTGGAATATCGTCTTTTAATACTTTCCGTTTCGGATTGGATTTTCTTCAATTGAAAGAGAGAGGAGAGGCGCTTTCCTGTCTGCCGGGATTTAGAGAAGTGTCTCTGGGACCCGATGGTTTTTTTTATCCGTGCGGATTGGTTTCAACCTACGGAAAAAATAGATACAAATATAGAATAGGCGACATTAAGTCCGGACTGGATTATATTAAAGCTGCGCGATTGCGAGTTTCTGCCGCTCGCTTTCTTCGAAAAACAGACAAGCGTTATAATCTTACCAAATACATTTCTAATCCCATTTTGCTTTATTTCGGCATAAAGCTAAAAGGAATTGACCCCGATAAGCTGTTTGGCAGCACAGTAAATGTCTTCAGAATTTTTGAGGAGAAACTGGGCCAATATCTTAGGGCTGAAGGAATAATGTCGGATCTTTCTCGTGATAGAAAATTTGGTGATATGGAACATTTGCCTCCCCGCATATGTGACAAAGAAATTAAGCGATTAAAGGTTGAACTGAACGAAAAATACGGAGAACTTGCCGATTTAAGAGAGGCTTTTGATTATTTTATTTATTCTAAAGGGAATTTCAAGGAACTTGTTTTCTTTATATCAGGTTCATGCGATGTTTTTGAAATTTTTGAAAAAATTGTGTTTTATTCTCTTATGAAAACCAAAATGCTTGGCAAAAAACTGCGGATTATAGCGGAAGTATCCGATTATTGTTTGGACTTTGGAGAAATAGAATTTCTTGCGGAACACAATATTTTTTTATGTGTGCGAAATGTTGAGAATATTGCGGGAAGTAAGTTTAAATATTTGCTTAAAAAACTTGGTTCAGATCGGCTCATTTGCGGTCTTAACATTATGCATGGCGAGAATCCCCAGCGCAGAATTAAAAAAATTGTTTACCGCGGGGCGAGCATTGTTCGGTTGGAAATAAAAATTCCCGCGGAAGCATCATTGAATTCTTGCTTGAAATTTAGCGCAAGTTTGGAAAAAACGGGGCGATATTTGAAAGGATTGCAAGGTGTTTTTATTGAAAATTGCGCTCCTTACTTAGCGCGAAATGGCGGTTCTTCTACAGCTTGTGTTTCATTTGATTGCGGCGGAAATATTTGCTTAACAGTTCAAAATATTCAAAAAGAGAGAGTGGGTTCAAGCCTATCTTCTAAACAAGCTTTTGACACTATGGTTTTGAAATGGTGGAAAAAGCTCTCTGTGGAAATGTATCTGCATGACCGCAAGCGGAGGAATCTGGCGGTTTCGGCATTAAAAAATCTAAAACTTGCTTCGGGACTTTTTAGCGGAGAAATTGATAAGCGGAGCAACGATTAAGTAATTTTGTTGCAGAGCCTAAGGCTCTGAAAAACAAAGAAACAATTTTGCTAAAACGCGTTGATTTAAAGCTCTTTTAGAATTTATATTTAGTGCTGATTTATGAGATGATTTGGTGTCCATTTATGGTATAATCGTTTATATTCTAAAAACGCGACAATTAAAGGTAAGTCCTAATTTCCGTATGCATGGCTATCAATGTAAAAAGCGTTCTTTAGACGGAGGGGATATGAAAAGAAAACAAAAAATTGAAGAAAGTGATAATTATTTGACCATTTCTGAAAGGTGTAATCTAAACTGCGTGTTTTGCTCAGCTAAAAACAGGAATATCAAACAAAGCGATAATGAGGTTATGGAAAGTATTAAACTGGCCGATGATGTTTTGCAAGTCGGAGGCTGGGAGCCTACGCTGTCAAAAGATGTGGTGCGTTGGGTAAAGGATGCAAAAAAAAGAGGCGTTAAATCTATTATATTGCGTACTAATGCGGTATTATTGGCGCAAAATGTTGATTTAATCCGTAAACTGGTGGATGCGGGGGTGGATCAGTTTAATGTTAATTTCCCGTCTCATATTTCCAAGGTATGTGATTTTATTACGCAGACAAAAGGCTCTTATAATAAAAAGGTCAAGGCTCTTAATAACCTCATTGAAATTGCCGGAGGGGATAAAGTGCGTGTTACCTTTGTAATTAATAAATTGAATTATACCACAATGCCGAGTTATGTTCGGTTCATAGCAAAACATTTCCCGTCAATTCTTTGTATGGGCTTTAATATTGTTCATGTTGAAGGTCAGGTGGAGAATAGGAAATATTTGGTGCCGAAATTAAGTGATATATCGCCTTATCTGATTAAAGCGGCTCAGTTTTGCAAAAAGCGCGATATGCTTATGGTTGTTGACGATGTCCCTTTGTGTTTTATGAATGGATTTGAAACTCTTGCGATTTATGTGTGGACATTGCCTAATGGCGATAAGTCATATCTTCCTCACGCAAAACATCGCAAATCATGCATGAGTTGTAAGCTTTCGGGTATTTGTCCAGGCCTTGATAATGCCTATTTTAAAATTTACGGCGCAAAAGAATTGAAGGCTTCGGATAAATCCGCCGAGGTAATATTGGAAGAAATAAGACGCAGGAGAACAGGCGCAAAAACTGAGAAAAATAAACCGATTAAGTTAGCGGTATGATAATTTACCGAATGTTTTAATCCTTCTTCGCGGACTGATGTTGCCCTAAGCGCGCAATCAGGCGGAAAACCGCAGCCTTTTCTTTTTCCAATCGCTGCGGGCGTAGCACAGTTGTTTTTAACGAGGAAATAAAAAGGTTGCGGATGGTGTGAGTTTGTTTCAAAGGTCAAAATTTTTTTAGAAATTCGGGTTTCAATTTTGAATTTCTCAATCCTTGCGCGATGATCGGCAATTTGTAAAATAATCTGCGCAAATCATTTCTGAGTTTATGCGGAATTATTAATTTTTCTTTTTTCCGTTTAGCTCCAAATTTTTCAAGCACTTTAAATTCTTCATCAAATATGTTTTCAAATTTTTTATTAAAAAGTTTTTCAAATTCGTTTAAATCTATATAACCAAAATTTGCCGCCTTTTCAAGAACATAGAAAATCATTTCATCTTCCAATGTCATTTGCGAGATTCTTTCTAGGGGTATTCTCCCATTTTTGGGAGCGTCGCAGTAGTCTTTCCATGTTATGGTGTTTATGCTTCTTATTTCCCCGTAGGCTCTCGATATTGCTCCGAGTCCTATGCCTAGCAAGGATTTTTTATCCCATAAATCGGCTGTTTGAAAATTTTTTGATTTTGGCGTAAGCCCCATGGAATCGGAATCAACTTTTATATATCCTATGGATTTTAGAATATCAAAAGATTTTTTCCTTATTGATTCTATTTTTTTATAATCGGGCTGTTTGCCGCCTTTTATGGAATATATGGTATATGGCGTATTCATAAAAGCGTTTATATGTATCTGATCGGGTTTTAATTTGATTGTGCTTTTCAGGTCTTTTATAAAACTTTCTTGGGTTTGCCATGGAAGCCCGCATATCAAATCAATATTTATCTTGGAAATACCTAATTCCCTCAATATATTAAACGCCTTTTTTACTTCTTTGATATCTTGCCGCCTTTGTATTCCCGTCAGCACTTTTTGGTCTAAACTCTGAACTCCTATGCATACCCTGTTGGTTCCGTTTTTCCTGAATGCTTCGACAATATTTTTATTTATATTTTGGGGATACATTTCAACTGTTGTTTGCAAGTTTTTTCTGAAGGAAAAATTCTTTTTCAACAGGTCAAAGAATTTATTGATTTGGGATACAGAAAGCAGAGAAGGAGTTCCTCCTCCCACATATAAAGTTGAAAATTCACAACCTTTGAATATTTTGGAGTAAAATTGAGCTTCTTTGGACAGGGCGCTGAAATATTTTTCTATAAATCTGTCGATTTGTTCTCGTTTTTCTCCTACGCAGATAACGGGCAGGAAACAGAAAGCGCATTTATGGGCGCAAAAAGGGATATTTACAAACAAGTTTATCTTATCGGTTGTTTTAAGACTTTTTCTCCATGCTTTTTCGACAGTTTTATTGATTTTAGAGACTTTTTTCCATGAGGCAAAAGGCGGGTATTGCTCGCTGTAGCCTGTATAATCCAGCGCTTTAAATTTCTCAAGAATCCTGTTAAAAATGTTGGGTTTTACATTTATCATTTTTAGTATAATACATAATAGTCGCTCTTCTTTGATCCGTTAGAAGAAACTATTAATTCTTGCCGGCAATGCCAATCATTTCTTAGACGGTGTTAGATGCCATGATTCTTAGTAGTCAGATAGCAATTCTCTAATGCGATTTTTCTGAGCGAAATCAGCATAATGCGATATGCATAATTTTATACTATTTTAAAGGGTTTGATGTCTATTTTTGTTTCCAATCTCGAACTTCTTGTTAAGAAATATCCTCCGATTAATAAAAATTTAGCCAAAGAAAGAATTAAAAATATTAAATGGCTTGTAAATAAAAAAGCCAAAGTGTGCGAGGTTACGGTAAATTCAATATGTAATAACAGATGTTTGTTTTGCTATAACGGAGAAGAAGATTTCGGGCGTTTTCCCGATGCCGATTTTAAGACGATTTGCCGAGCCTTATATGAAGGAAGAAAACAAGGGTGTTGGATAGCGGCCGTTATAGGAGGAGAGCCCACTTTAAATAATGATATAGGAAAAATTGCCGCTTTCGCGAGAAAAATAGGATATGATTGCGTGAAAATATGCACCAATGGGCTTAAGCTTTCGGATAAATCTTATGCTCGGCATTTGGTTGAAAGCGGCTTTAATATGTTTGATATTTCCATACACGGGCATAATGCCAAAGTTCATGATAAGCTCGTTAATTCTAAAGGGGCTTTTTCAAAAGTCATGAAAGCCGCCGAAAATGTAAAAGCTTTTTCCATGGAACTGGGGACAAATCAAGTTGTCAATAGGCTTAACTATAAAAATTTTCCGGAATTTTTCAAGATGGCATATCGTGATTTGGGGATAAATTATTACAATATTATTTATTCGCATTATCGAGGAATAATGTGGAAAAACAAGCTTGCGCTCAAGCTTCCCGTTACGAAAGCCGCTATAAAAATAAAAGAAGGCTTGAAGATAATAAAAGATCTTAAAATGCCGGTTTTTTCCAGGATGCTGGTTAACTTTCCGCCATGTGTGTTTCCCGAATATCTCAATATTATAGCCGATTGGGAATCGGAGGAAAAAGGCGGGGATCCGCTTTTGCTTCCGGGCGGGGAAACGGTGAATATGTCCATGATGAAAAACGAGCAGGCCTTAAAGCTCGCGTCTTGCGAAAAATGCGTTTTAAGCGGCAAGTGCCGGGGCGTAGACCGCGAATATCCCGAACTTTTCGGCGAAAAAGAATTTAAGCCCATAAAAAGCGAAAATCTTGAGAATTACTTTGAAACGATGTTTTAAATCGTTTTTGTCCTTTTAATAATGTCATTTAACAAAGAAATAAACAAATTTAAAATAGCTTTGACATCGGATTGTTGTCTCAGGTGTTCGCATTGTTTTATTGATAAAAATTTGAAAGAGAAAGTTTCATTTGATAAAGCGCTCAGGGCTGTGAAGATTTTTATTGCTTCTCCCGGAAAAAAGAAACTGCTGGAAATATATGGCGGAGAACCCCTGCTTTATTTTGATTTGGTTGATAAAATTATTTCAAAAGCTTTTAAAATGGCCGAAATACAAAACAAAGACCTTGTTATTTCCGTGGCAAGCAATGGCGTGCTTATGGATGAAAAATCTTTAAGATATATGGCTGATAATAATATCCGTTTTTCAATCAGTTTTTCCGGAAGCAGGACTACTCAGAATTTTAATCGAAAGTTTCATTCCGGCAAAGGCACTCATAAATATCTGAAATCCAAAATACCCCGTATGCTTTCCATTATGAGGGAAAATGCGCATGTTATTTTTTGTGTTCATCCCGAAAGAGTCAAATATATGCGCAAGGATTTTTTAAAACTGATTGAATTGGGTTTTAAAAATATAGGAATAGAATGCGTCCACGGATTTAAATGGAGAAAAGGCGATTATCGGCAGTTTGATGAAAATATGCGAAGAATAATTTCCTTTATACTTAAAAGAGCTCGGAAGCTTGATTTTATTTTACTAGAATCTTTTTTGGAGTTTTTTAGAGAAAGGGAATATAAAAACAGTTTTTGTCCGTTTTTGAGGGACTTTGAAATGTATCCGGATGGTTCTTTTTCGCTTTATCCCTATCCTTTTATAAAAAATTTGTCTGAAAGAAAAAAGGTGGTCATAGGGGATATTGAAAAGGGTATTGAGAAAAAATTTCTAAAATGTTTGCCTGATTTAAATTCGGAAAAATGCGCAAATTGTCTTAAAAATTATTACAAATTAAATCATTTGCGGGCGGGAAGTTTGGCTTATAAAATGAGAACCGAAATTTCAAAAGATGCTGTAAAAAAAATAATTTTCTTGTCGCGAAAAGAAACAAATTTTAAAAGATATCTAAAGTATCTCATAAAGGAATTTAAAAAGGGATACACATGAAAAAGAATATATTTGATTTCAATTTTGCGAAAGTTGGAAAAAGGTATTTTCTAAGCAACTTTATGGGATTAAATTGTTTTTTAAGCTCGTCTGATTTTTATGCCATGGTAAAAAAAAAGAAGATTGGCAGGTCGGCCGAGAACGATTTGCTTAATAATTTTTTCTTTGGCAATTATCTTGATTTTGACAAAGTTTTTGGCATTATAAAGGAAAGATTTTTTACAAATTGGAAAGGCCCCCATGTCCATATCATAAGCGTGACAAAAAGATGTAATTTTTTCTGTCATTACTGCGGAGCGAATTCAGGACTTTTTAGTCCATCTGAAAGCGACATGACAATTAAAACCGCAAAAAAAGCGGTTAATTTCATTTTTTCCATTGATAATAAAAATCTCATGGTAGAATTTCAGGGCGGAGAGCCTCTTTTGAATTTCAAGGGTGTCGAATATATTATCAAGGAATCTGAAAAAAGAAACAGAATTCATAAAAAAAACCTAAACTTTTCAATCGTCACGAATTTGTCTTTGATGGACAATAAAAAATTTGAGTTTTTATTAAAACACAAAGTCGCGATATGCGGCTCTCTTGATGGCCATCGCAGATTGCATGATTTGAACAGGAGGCCTATAGATAACACATCATCTTATGAAACAGTTTCAAAATGGCTTAAAAAAATAAATTCTTTTGCTAAAAAAGGTAAAACCGAACAGCCTAATGCAATTTGCACTATAAGCAGGCAGTCCTTAAGCCGGTCAAAAGAAATAGTTGATGAGCATTTAAGGATTGGCTTGAATAGAATTCAAGTGGGGCCATTGGATAAAGCGGGGAGGGCAAAAACAAATTGGGATAAGGTCGGGTATTCGCCCAATGAATTTCTGAAGTTCTATAATAAACTGTTTGATTATATTGTTGTTTTGAATAAAAAAGGCGTTCCTATTTACGAAAAAGGCGCTTTCATGTTCATAAAGCAGATTTTGACCGCGGAAAGGCCAAGATATCATAACCTTGATTTATTGGTAAGAATTGCTTATAACTTTGACGGGAGCATTTATGGCAGTGATGAAGCTAGGATGTTGTCCAATTCGGGAATTGATTTGCTTAAACTTGGAAATCTTGAAAATGACAGTTTAACCGATATTTTGAGAAAACCTCTTGCTAAACTTCTGCTTTTGGCCGATTTTAATTTTTTAAGTCAGCCGAAATGTTCTCGCTGCCCGTGGAGTCCTTATTGTCATATAATGCCCGCGTTAAATATTTCTTCCCAAAATTCATTTTGGGGGAATATGGCGACTAATGACAGATGCAAGATTTATTGTGGAATTTTTAATATGATATCTCAGCGATTAAATAAGAAATCCGAGAGAAAAATATTTGAAGGGTGGCTTTCTCTTTACAATGGGTAGATGTTCGGCCGCAACTGAAAATTTAATAGAGTTTAACGATATTTGATTATGAAAAGAATAGATATTAAAATCGGATTTGAATGTAATAATCATTGTGATTTCTGCGCGCAAGGTAATAAAAGGGAAGGTATTAAGAGGAAGTCTTTAAAAGAAATAATTGCTGTGCTTAAAGCCGCGCGAAAAAAAGGAATTTTGGGAACGGTTTTTACGGGAGGCGAGCCCACGATGCATCCTCATCTTATTGATGCCGTTAAAGCTGCGAAAGAAATGGGTTTTTCATCCATTCAAATTCAAACCAATGGTCGGAGATTTGCTTATTATGATTACTGCCTTGAGCTTAAGCGAGCGGGCGTTACCGAAATGGGACCGTCATTGCATGGCTCTAAAGCCGAAATTCATGATAAGCTCACGCATGCACAAGGAAGTTTTCAAGAGGTTGTCAAAGGCATAATCAATTGTAAAAAACTCGGTATGCATGTTTTAACCAATACCGTTATAACGACTGCCAATTATAAAAATTTGCCCGATTTAGCAAGATTATTAGTTTTTCTTAAAGTGGATCATTTTCAATTCGCTTTTGTCCATATTATAGGGACAGCGATGAAAAATAAGAAATGGATAGTTCCTCAAAAAAAACTGATTATGGAATATGTGCATAAAGGGCTTGATATTGGGTTAAAAAAAGGCATTAATTGTTTTACCGAAGCTATACCTTATTGTTTTATGAAAGGTTATGAAAATTGCGTGGCGGAACAAATAATTCCGGAAGGTCCGGTGTCGGACGCCGATATTTATGTTGAAAGTTACGGAGATTACAGAAGAAATGAGGGAAAAATAAAGCATAAAAAATGTAAAAAATGTTTATATTTTGAAAAATGCGAAGGACCTTGGCGGGAATATCCGAAAATTTACGGATGGGACGAATTTGTTCCGATAAGAAAATAGGGGATAAAGGCAATTAGGTAGAGAACAGTAAACAGTGAACAGTAAACCAGCCAACCGGCCAACTGGTAACTGGTAACTGGTAACTGGTAACTGGTAATCGGCAAACCAGTAAACGGTGAGCGGTAAACAGTAAACTGGTAACTGGTGAGGAGGTGGTAGGGTGAAAAAAAGCAATTTATGTAATTTAAATTTTGAAAAAATCGGAGAAAAGTATTTTATTTCAAACGATTTTGGCAATTGGCTGATGATTAGCGCCGGAGATTTTAATAAAATTTCAAACGATAATTTTTCCGAGAAATCCAAAATCTATCAGGATTTAAAGAAAGAAGGTTTTTTGAGGGATTATTTGGATTTTGAAGGATTATCGCGTCAGCTTAATAAACTTATGCCTTTTCGCTTTGGCGGACCGAGTTTGCACATCATAGTGGTAACTCTTAAATGCAATCATACTTGCCTTTATTGCAGAGCCGTTAGCCGTCAGCGTGATTTTTTAAATACGAACATGTCTTTTGAAACTGTTCAAGAAAGTATAAATATGGCGTTTGAAAGCCCCAACCCGAATATAACCCTAGAATTTCAAGGCGGCGAAGCGCTTATGAATTGGGCGATTGTAAAAAAGGCTGTCAAATATGCCAAAGCGAAAAATAAAAAAGCTAGAAAAAATCTTATTATTTCGCTTGTTACCAATTTGAGCCTAATGGACAATGAAAAATTTAAATTTTTATCAGATGAAAATATATCTATCTGCTCTTCTCTGGACGGCACTGAGTTTATTCATAATAAAAATAGAGTTTATTTGGGCGGAAATTCTTATAATTTGACGGTTAAATGGCTGAAGAAATTTTTTAAAAAAACAGTATCATCAGGCGCGCAAAAAGATTCTTTGCCTTCGGCTCTTATGACCACCACAAGATATTCTCTCGGTTATCCCCAAAAAATAGTGGACGAATATTATAATTTGGGTTTTGGCGGAATTTTTCTCCGTCCGCTTTCCCCTATAGGCTATGCTAAAGAAGTTTGGGAAGAGATCGGATATTCCCCCAAAGACTATATTTGGTTTTATGAAAAAGCTCTGGATTATATTTTGAAGATAAACAAAAACAAAGGCAAATTTATTGAGCGGACAGCCGCCATAATATTGCGTAAAATCATAAAAAAAGAGGATCCCAATTATTTGGATTTGCGCTCGCCATGCGGAGGAAGCATAGGGCAAATGGCTTATAACTATAACGGAGATATTTATACTTGTGATGAGGGAAGAATGATTGCGGCAAAGGGCGATACTTCTTTTAAAATAGGAAATGCGCGAAAGAATACATATAAAGAATTGCTCAACTCTGATGCGTCCAAGCTATGTCTTATTTCTTCATGTCTTGAAAATCAGATTAAATGCTTTCGCTGCGCCTTTAAGCCTTTTTGCGGCGTATGTCCGGCGCATAATTATGAAACACAAGACTCTCCGTGGGGCAATATGGCTGATAGCGATTGGTGCAGGCTGCAAAAAGGGATTTTTAAGATTATAGCGGAAAAACTTCAAAAAGACAGTTATAAAAAAATCTTTGAAAGTTGGTTTGAATAATGCCTGATATAGCTTTCTGGAATAAGTGCAATAGTAAATGCATAATGTGCACCAATATGGCTTCTTTTATTAATCAAGATTCCGCGCAGTATGACCTAAAGCATCAAATTAAAAAATTTGAGAATTATCTGTTCAGAGGAGGAACTTATTTAAAAAATGCCGAGGATAATAGTTTTCTTAATTTAACCGGAGGCGAGCCCACTTTGCATCCGGATTTTTTCAAGCTTATCGCTTATTTTAGAAGACGCGTTCCTCTGACCAAAATTGTTTTGCTTACTAATGCCAGAAAATTTTCAAACATAGTTTTTACCAAAAAATTTATGAGCGTGGCAAAACCTCCCTTTGAAATAGCTTGCGCTCTTCATGGTTCAAACGCGGCAAAACATGAATCTATTACAAAAACAAAGGGAAGTTTTAGAGAAGCGTTAAAAGGCATTGAAAATATATTAAAGTTTTCCCGGAGCCAAAGACTGGAAATAAGGATCGTGCTCATCAAACAAAATATAAAAGATTTTGATAATATTTTGCGGCTTTTTTTAAGAAAATTTCCGGACACATCAAAATATAAGGTTATTGTCGTTCATTATGAAATTGAAGGAATGTCTTTAACAAATCATAAGAGGATAGCTTTAAATTTAAAAGAATCTTCAAAAACTATAAACAAAAGTTTTAAACTCATTTCAAAATTCGCGGATTTTAGGCTGTATCATTTTCCGTTGTGTTTGTTGGGCGCCGAACTTCGCGAGCGAGCGTGGATTACTTTGCCCAAGGAAGATAGAATATATATAAAAGAATGTCGGCAATGCGCGCAGAAAAAGAAATGTCTGGGACTTATGAGAACTTACGCGGAACATTTCGGCGGCGATGAAATTCGCGCTCTATAATATTTAACATTATGAACGAAATATCTCTTATAGCCTTAATTGTTTTTGCCGGTTGGGGCATTGCGGTTGTAAAGGAAGATTTTGAAATTCAAAAAATCCTCAATAAAAAAATACTGCTCGGTATAAAACTTTTCGCTTTATTCTTTTTGGCAATGGCTTATAATACATATTTGGGCTATGCGGGTCAGGTAGACAGTTTTCTTAATATTGGTTTTTACGGTCTTTGGTTTATTCATTTCGCTTGGACTCTTCTTGCCGCGATAATACTTTGGTATGGCGAAATTTGGCCTGCGGGGGATGCTAAATTTTTTATTTTGATAAGTTCCTGTCTTCCTCTCATAAACCCTTTTATAAGGACTTTTCCCCATTATCTTTTTTTAAGCTTGCTTATCAATATTTTTGTTGCGGCGGCCATTTTCGCGTTTATAAATTATGTTTCAGAGGGTATAAGGCAGGCAAGTCCCTCGGATTTTTTTAACGCGCAATGGCAGGCTTTGCGGGAGAGAGCGATTGCTCTATCTAAGCAAGGAGGACTAAAAAAATTTTATATATTTTTTTACGCTATAAACATAGGCTTTGTTTTTTTGCTTCATCAGATATTCGCGATGGAATTAAAGGGTACCTTCGGTAAGATTATATTGAGGACGGAAATAATTTATTTCGTTCTTTTCTTTTTATGGGAAAAAGTGGCTGAAAATTTTAGAAGCAAAAAATGGGTTTATATATCGCTTGCGGCATACGGCGCGTATTTTATTATGGGCTATTTCCTTTTCCCTTACAGGCTTATGGAATTATTGATGATTGCGCTGATGAATGTTCTTAAATTTAGCGTTATACTTTTTGTCGGAAGATATATGTTTGAATTTATCATGGAAAAGAAAGATATTCGGTTTATTGAGGCACAGGAGCTTGAGAGTCATATGGTTTTATCTTCCAGGATGTTGAGAACCTTAAGAGATAATTCCGTTTTTGAGGGGGCTTTTGACGATTGCTTTAAGGATGGACTTACGGCCGAACAAATTGATATTTTAAAGGATTGGCTTGGTAAATTGAAGGTGGAAAAACCAAAAGTGGAAATTATAAAAGGGCGGCCGTTCGCTTTGTGGATATTTGTGGGAGCGGCCATATTTCTTATCTTCAATAATAATATCGTTGATATAGGCGGTATATTTCGCTAATGAAAAAAAACGCGCCCCAAAAAACAAAGATTGTTCTTTTTACAGGATATTCCTGTAATAATAACTGCAGATTTTGCATAAACTCAAATAAACGAGAGCTTTTGGAAAAGACAACGGATGAATTAATTAAAGAAATTTATCTGGCGAAAAAGAAAAAAGCGGATATTGTAGAAATAATAGGCGGGGAATCCACGATAAGACATGATTATACTCACTTGATTTCAGTTGCCAAAAAAATCGGGATTAAAGAGGTTTTAAGCGCCACAAACGGAAAAATATTCTCGGATTTTTCTGCCGCTAAAAAAATAGTGAATTCCGGCATTAGCGGGCTTATTTTTTCTTTACACGGGCATAATTCAAAAACACACGATTATTTAACCAGAAGCAAAGGCAGTTTTAATGAATTGATTAAAGGAATAGAGAATTTAAAAAAGCTTGGTTTTAAAAGTATAAACGGCAATACTACCATTGTTAAGCCGAATATGCGGTTTTTACCGCGCATAGCGGAGCTATATGCCAAATATAAAATACGCAATGTTGAATATATTTTTGTTGACCCCACTTATGGCGGGGCCTACGATAATTTTAAAGAACTTGTGCCCAAAATATCAAAGGCAAGCGTATTTATGAGGAAAGCCGTAGATATCGGCATTAATTGCGGTTATAAACAATGGAAGGTCAGATATGTTCCGCTTTGTTATTTCAATGGCTATGAAAGACATATAAGCGAGATAAATGAAAGAATTCTTTTTTTTACAGAACATTGGGCGCCGGATTTTAAAAATACGAACGCTTTGGTTTCAAGACAAATAATTTCAAGAAAGAAAACGGCGCGATGCAAAGGTTGCGCGGTTTATAATGCCTGCGAAGGAATATGGGCGGAATATATCAAGCGATACGGCGATAGTGAACTCAAAGCTGTGAAGTGAATAATAGCGATAGAGAATATGAGGTTAATAACAAAAACTGAATTTATGACCGCGCCGAATAATCTTGTCATATACATGAGCGGATTATGCAATCTCAAATGTAATTATTGCTATGCGCGAGGGGCTGTATTTAAAAAGGCGATAGAAAAAAAGGTTTTACTTGGCGCGGTTTCAAATTTTCTTAAGTCTTCGGCCAAAAATAAACGAAATGCGGGTAAAAAAATAACATTTCTTGGCGGAGAGCCTTTTTTGCATTTTGATTTGATAAAAGCCGTTTTGATTTTTATAAGGAAAGAAAAAAAGAATGATTTGCCTGTTCATATATTTACCAACGGTCTTTTAATCAATGAAGAAATATCGCGTTTCATCAATTGGTTTGATGTTAATTTGGTCATTAGCGTAAATGAACGGGAAATTGCGGGGGGGTTATATAATGCAAGAAGCGGCATTAAAAGAGTTTTAAAATATATTGACATTCAAAAGACGTCCGTCTCCATCGTAATAGAAAAGGAATCGGTAAATCGGTTGTTTGAAGATATTTTGAATTTGTATAAATTGGGTTTTCGGCATATAGCATGGTCGCCGGATATAACGAAGGTGTGGAATGATAAAGAAATTTTGGCGCTAAAGCGCCAAATGCTTAAATTAAGGCGGCATTATTTTCAATTGATTAAAAAAGGTCTTCAAATCTATGAAATCGCGAATACCTATGAAATTATAGATAAAATTCTCAATCGTCCTTTTAATAAATCTTGCATGAGCGCCGTTCTTTGTCCCGACGGGAATTTTATTCCTTGCGATAAGCTTATCGGAAGCGATAGTAAAGGCATTGAAAAATATACTTTTAAACGGATGTCGGGCGGAAAGAAAAAAACTCTTTTCTTTAAAGAAGCTTTGAAATATGGCGCAAGGGTGAAGGAGTTGATGTGTCCGGTCGGCGCTTTCGCGTTTAAAAAATATGTTTCCAAGAACAAGACACTTGAAATTAAAAAAGCGGTAAGAATGCATATAAGATTATCCGCCGCAATAGAGAAGAACTATGCGTCATTATTTAAGCGGGCTTTAAAATATCCGGCGTTTAGAGAAATTCACAGGCAAGTGTTGGCGCTATAAGCGACATGAGCAACTAATCTTGGTGAAAGTCTCAAAAAGCTAAAATGAATAAAAAATAATAGATGCCTATCCCTCTAAATTTGTTCCAAATCTAAGCAGGGGGGACTTTCCGCCACACAACACAGGCGGACAAGCTGCGCCGATGTAAAAAATTTAGGAAGCTTCGTGAAAAAGAAAACTTCAAATAAATGTTATGAGATAATTCTCAATTATAATTGCAATGCCAAGTGCCTGTTTTGCTCGCAAGGTTCATTTGATAAGTCATTGAATGCGAGCTTCAATGATATAGCCAAAAATATTTATTCAGCTTATAAAAAAGGTTATCGCAAGCTTGGTTTTACGGGCGGCGAGCCTTTATTGCGCGGCGATATAATAAAGATTGTTTCTCTGGCAAAATCCGTGGGATTTGATTTTATAAGAATTCAGACAAACGGCATAAAACTGGCGGATAAAAAATTTGCGCGGCAATTGGTTGAAGCCGGCCTTACATTTTGCAAATTTTCTTTTTTAAGCGATAATGCCGAGATTCATGACGAATTGGTCGGTGTTAAAGGAGCATGGAAAAAAGCCATACTTGGCTTAAAAAATTTAAAAAAGCTTAAAATAAGGATTGGGACAAATATACTTATCAATAAACGCAATTTTAATCATTTGCCTAAGATAATATATTATCTCATTGAAAAGGGAATAAGCAACTTTGTAATAATCTATCCGATGTATATAGGGAGTATGAGAGAAAACCATTTGAAGCTGGGGGTTTCTCTTTATAAGGCACAAAAATATTTTATGGGCGCGATTCAACTTATGAAAAAGGCGGGTTTAAAAGATGAAATTCTTTTTCTTAATGTGCCGCCCTGTTTTTTAAAAGGATATGAGTCATTGTCCATAGGGCTTGAACGGTTTAATACTGTGGTTACCGACCCATCGGGCATTAAGACGGATTTGGATGAAAACGCCGATAAAGCCAAACTTCGCGCCCCCTTATGCCATAAATGTTCTTTCAAAGAAAAGTGCCTCGGCATTGATAAGAGTTATATTGATATTTGGGGTTGGACAGGTTTTAGTTCCGTAAAAAAAGAGAAAAAAATAATAGCGCGCGGAAAAAAGGTTTTTTTCTCGGACAATGAAAGGTGTTTTATTGAAATACTTAAAAAAAAATCCCATGTTTCAACCGCTGAAATATTAAAACTTGCAAAAAATATAGTTTTATGCCGTGATTGTTCCGACGGGAATGCAGTCATAACCGCGGCGGAAACTCTCATAAATAAAAATATTGTTGAAAAGGTTTTTAAAAAAGGGCGCTATTATTGGGCTCTTAAAGGAAAGTAAATGGCTTTGCTGCGGATTATTCATAAATGCAATCAAGGGTGCGTATTTTGTTCATATCCCGGAAAAAACGCCAAGAATAAGAAGCATGATTCTAATCTTTATTGCCGCGAAATAGCAAGTTCAAAAGATAATCTTATTCAGATATCCGGCGGCGAACCTTTTCTATTGGGCGGCATGCATCTTTTAAAGCTTGCGCTTTGCGCCGCTAAAAATAATAAGAAAATAGAAATACAAACCAATGCGTCGCTTATTAAAAACACTCCTTTAAATGTTTTAAAAAAGCTCATTAAGGCGGTTAATTTATCAGGGGGGTATTTTAATATCAATCTTTCGGCGGCTGATAAAGCTATGGACGAAAAGATAAGCGGTATTCAAAATATTTTTTTGAATAAAATAAAGGGCATAAAATTATTGCTTAAGTTTGGCGCCGATATAAGGCTGACTTATGTTATTTGCAGGTTAAATTACAGGCAAGCGCCGGAATTTGTGAAATTTACGCTTAAAAGATTGCCAGGCATTAAGTGGTTGCAATTCAGTTTTGTTAAAGCTATGGGAAAAGCTTTAACAAAAAAAATCGTTCCGAAATATTTGACCGCGTCAAAATACATTATTAAAGCTGCTTCGCTTTGCGCGAAAAATAAAATTAAGTGTGAAATTGACCATATTCCTCTTTGCATGCTTGGAGCTTATTATTATTTAAATGTTGATATCGGAAAAGTGGCCGGAAATAAAGAGGGTTTGTATAGGAAAGAAAAGACTTATGTAAAAAGATGTTTAAAATGCAAATATGTTAATATTTGCTCAGGACCGAGAAAAGATTATCTTAAAATATACGGAGACATATAATGTCGGGCAAAAAAAATATTCTGCCTTTAAAAAAAGAATTTCCGGCAATAGGCCGCAAGATTTCAAAAAAAGCGATAGTGTATCTTGATAGCGCTTGTACGGCTTTAAAAATGAAATCCGCGGCCAAAGAGCAGAGCGATTTCCTGCTTAAATTAGGCGCTTGCGCCGGAAAAAGGTCAGCGCATTTGCTTAGCCGCAAGGTAGATATCGATTTTTGCTCAGCGCGAAAAGCCGTTGCGGGATTTATCGGAGCCAAGAGTCAAGATGAAATAGTCTTTACAAGCGGAACGACGGAAGCGGCCAATCTTGTCGCAATGAGTTTTCCCTTCTATTGCCGCAATGAAGTTATTCTTTCTCCTTTAGAGCATAATAGCGTTTTTCTTCCTTTTTATCGTTTAAGCAAGCAAGGGAAAATAAAGCTTAAAATTATTCCGCTTAAAGATTTTAAGCCGGATTTTAACGCTTATAAAAAGCTGCTTTCCGCCAAAACGGCTCTTGTTTGCATAACTCATGCTTCTAATATTTTTGGCGGAATCGTGGACATTAAAAAATTTATAAATGCTGCGCATAAAAAAGGAGCTAAAGTTTTTATTGATGACGCTCAATATATTCCCACTCATAAGGAAAATGTAAGCGTTTTAAACGCGGATATGCTTGCTTTTTCCGGTCATAAAATGGGCGCTCCTTTCGGCACCGGTGTTTTATACATTAAAAAAAGCCTTTTTAGATCCTTAAACCCCTCAAAATTGGGCGGCGGAACAGTTAAAAAAATAATTCGCAAAGACGGCGTGTATAAAGTTGATTTCCTCAAAAACAATGCGGTTTATGAAGCCGGTATTCAGAATTATTCGGGTATTGCGGCGCTTAAAAGGTCTTTTGAATTATTACATAAAATCGGCTATCAAAATATAAGGGCGCATATTCAAGACATCATCCGATATGCCTGCTTAAAACTGTCGTCTTTTAAAGAAATAAAAATTCTAGGTGAACGGGAAGATTTGCAAAACGGCAGTATAATATCTTTTGTTTGTGAAAACATTCAATTTTCCATTATTGATTTTAATATTTTTCTAAATGAGTATTCATCCAAATATTTTGTGGCGGTAAGATGCGGCCGGCATTGCGCGGATTTGGCTATTTTAAATTCAGGCATAAAATCAACGGTTAGACTATCTTTTTTCATTTATAGCTCAAAACGCGATATTGATATCTTTTGCGGGGCTTTGAAGAAATATTTAAAATCTCTTTCATGACCACACCTTCTTTTAATGATTTTGAACCTAATCTTTTTCTGACCGCCGAATGCAATCAGAATTGTATTTTTTGTTCGGCAAAAGGCGAAAATAGGGTTATGACCGAAAAAGAGCTTTCGGATTGTCTTAAATTGGGATATCAATCCCTTACTATTGAAGGCGGCGAGCCTCTTATGAGCAAAGATTTGATTTATTGGATTGGACGGGCTAGAAAAAGCGGCGCGCATGAGATTACATTGTTTACAAACGGTCTTTTGCTCACTGATAGGAGTTTGAAGGCCTTAATAAAAAAAGGGGTAAGCAAGTTTAATTTCAATTTGCCGTCCCATATCGTAAAACTGCATGATATTTTAACCGGATCTAAGAATCAGTTTCCAAAAAGGATATTGATGATTAAAAGAACATCTAAAAGCCTTAACAATGGAGTGATAATAACCTTTGTTTTAAACACGCTTAATTATAAAACACTGCCCGCATATATTGGATTCATAGCGGAGGAATTTCCTAAAGCGTTTTACATAGCTTTGAATTTTATCAAGATAAAGGGGCTTGTCAAAAAAAGAAAATATCTCGTGCCGAAATTAAGCGAGGCGCGGCCCTATATTGTTCAAGCTTTGACTAAAGCCAAGAAGCTACATATGCCCATTATATTGGACGGTTTCCCCTTATGTATTATAAACGGTTATGAGGAATACTCCAGAGATGTTGACAGAATAATCAGAGGCGATAAAATATATCTTGGAGAGAAAAAGCATATAAAAGAATGTTTAAACTGCGGTTTAAAGGATATATGCGCGGGGCCGAGAAAAGATTATTTGAAATTATTCGGCGAAAAAGAAATTTCCGCTTCTCTTAAAAAATCCTCGGCTATAATAAACAAGGTGAAAAAAGGTCAATTGCGACTAAATGTATCTTCGCATTTTGCATAATTTTAACCAATTCATTGTCGGTATATTTCAGCGCTCAGCTCTTGCCGAATTGAACTGTTTTATAGTATATTGGCTATTATTGCTAACGACTCTGCAAGGCAACAGCGGAAAGGGTAAATAATAAAGAAAATTAATGCTTGGTTGTTCGCATAGCTTCAACGCTTGTATCAACTTTTTAAGATTAAGGGGCAAAAATATTATATGAAAACTATGTTAAGAGGCAAAGATTGGATAGAAACCGCGGATTGGAGTTGTGAAGAGCTTGAAACCGTTTTAGATATTGCCAAGTATCTTAAAATGAAATTCTCGCTCGGAGAAGCGCACAGAATTCTTCAAGACAAAACTTTATTTATGATGTTTTTTGAGCAGTCTACGAGAACCAGAAATTCAACTGAAGCAGCTATGACTCAGCTTGGCGGACATGCCCATGATTTAACCCCGGATAAAATGCAGATATCTCACGGCGAAACGCCCAAGGATACAGGCAGGGCGCTTTCAAGGTACGGTCATGGCATAGCAATAAGAAATTGTTTCTATGGCATAGGAAATAAGTATATAAGGGAAGTAGCCGAAGAATCGGAAATACCGGTTTCCAATCTTCAATGTGATGTTGATCATCCCTGTCAAACCATAGCGGATTTAATGACGGTAAGAGAAAAATTCGGAACGAATCTTAAGGGCATGAAATTCGTTATTTCATGGACTTATGCGCCGGCTTATGCGCGCCCTCTTTCCGTTCCCCAAGGTTTGGTAACTTTGATGCCGAGATTTGGAATGGATGTTGTGCTTGCCCATCCGAAAGAATTTAAGCTTATGCCCAAAACCATAGCGGCCGCCGAAAATTATGCCAAAGAATCCGGTTCAAAATTTAAAATCGTCAATGATATGGACGAGGCTTTTAAAGATGCCATGGTGGTTTATCCAAAGTCATGGGGCTGCCATCAGTTTCTTGACGAACAAAAAATTCCCGAGAAAGAAAGAATGGAAAAAGGAATGGAATACTTGAATCAATATAAATCGTGGGTTTGCACGGAAAAAAGAATGAGACTCGCTGATAAAAGATCAGTATATATGCATCCTCTTCCGGCCGATAGAGGAGCCGAAGTTGAAGACGCGGTAATTGACGGCCCGCAAAGTATTGTTTTTGATCAGGCTGAAAACAGGTTGCATACCATAAAATCAATACTTGCGCTTACAATGGGCGGCAGACCATAAAAAACAGCGCGGGGATTTAAAGGAATGAGGAAATAAAATGTCAGACGGCAAAATCTCGGGCAGCATTGATATTGAGCATTCAACGCTCTCTGCGCAGAGGCGCTATCGTGTATTCATGGATATGGCTCGGCTCATAGCTTTGAGGCATAATGACTGGAGTTTTCGCCTGGTGGACATCAGTAATTTCTGTTCTACAAGTTTATCCCGACCGCTTGCGGCGGAGGAGGTGAGATCGGCATGGGCGGAACATCTATCCGAACTCAAGCGGCGAGGAGAAAGACACGCGATGGTTTTGGGCATTACCACCCCCTATTGCCGCTCGCGCTGCGACTTCTGTCTTTATTATAAAAAAACGGCGCATACGGGGGATCTCGAAACTTATACAAAAAGAATGATTCGTTTAGTCGGATATTTTTCCGACCTTTTTAAGGAGGTCAAGTTCTCGCGTGTCTATTTTGACGGCGGAACACCGACATTGTTTTCCGAAAAGCAGCTCAACAAGTTGCTTGCCGCCATTTTTGGGAATTTTCATTTTGAAGAAAACTGCCTCCGCGATGTGGAAACCCACCCGAACAGTGTTACCCGTGGCAAACTGGAAATCCTGCGAAAATGGGGTTTCAACCGCATTTCGCTGGGTGTTCAGGATATGAGCGCGGAGATTCTAAGTCTATCAGGGCGCAGGCATCAGACGCGGGATATGGTCAAGAACGCTATAACATGGTCCCGCCAGCTGGGATTTCCGGAAATAAGCGTAGATATGCTTCTCGGCCTTTTCGGCAATGATGAGAATCGTTTTATCAAGTCATTTGAAGATGTGGCCGCACTTTGCCCTGACACGATTATTCTCTACATCATGGAGCCTAGCGCATTCTATTTAAAGCGCCGCTTTAAGAACCGCAGGGACATCTTCGAGGTTCACCTGAATAGCCAATTGCTTTGGCTGGATCGGGTCAAGGCTAGGGCGCAGCAGCTGGATTACGCGATTGCGCCCGAGAGCCTGGCGCGTATAAGCGATGGTATCAAGTTTCATCGCGTGGACGGAATATGCGCCGGGAAGTGTGATTACAGTTATCAAGACCTCAATACTGTGGAGACTGTTTTTAATGTCGGCGCCGGCTGGCATGCTAGCAAACTTTTCAATCGGTTTCAGTACGAAACAGTTTCCTTGAAGGATGATCCGGCGCGCAATGTTTACATAGGACGGATATCTTCCGAAAAGGATCGGTATAGACACTACCTGCTGGAACGCTTTGAGAAGGGGGAGTCTGTAGCCAAACGGGAGTTTTATTCATGGTTCGGAGTGAGGCTTGAAGATGCGTTTGCTGATGGGCTCTCGTCGCTAAAGGCTCTAAAATTGATAAAAGAAACCGAAAATTCTTTCCGACTTTTACCGGCAATAGGCAGCGTTGAACGATTTGCGGCGGCAATGTTTATGTTAGAGTATAGGCGTTTGGCGAGTGTGGTAAACAATATGATAAGGGGAAAAGAATTGGCGATAGGCGTAAACGGGAAAGAGCGCCGTCTAATAGTGTCCTATGACGAGACGGGGCAAAATGTTTTTGCAATGGAGTTTCAGGATGAAACTGAGGAAGC
Source organism: Elusimicrobiota bacterium (assembly GCA_022013385.1). Lineage (GTDB taxonomy): Bacteria > Elusimicrobiota > Elusimicrobia > Elusimicrobiales > UBA9959 > JAKLQJ01. The sequence goes on along the minus strand of JAKLQJ010000207.1, from coordinate 1,916 downwards.
CGGGCAGTTGGAGCGGAAATTAATAAAGGGAGCGGAAAAGGTTTTTGATAAGCTGAGCCGCAGTATTGATACATGCGATTTAGTGAAATTTACTCGGAGATTTGAAAGTTCGCTCAGAGCATTTCTTAATAAAGCCGGTCATAAATTGGAAGGCCGTACTCTTACGGTGCGGCGAACAGGCAAAAGGTAACGGCGATGGCGAAGAAGTTGTCTAAAGAGTCCTTTAGCAGGATATTACGGCAGTTGCATTCAGAAAGTCTGCCTTATGAGCCGCCCATCTATCCGCCGGAGGCGGCTTGGGAAAAGATAGGCAAGCGCAGTATTGTCTATAAAGCTTGGAAAAAGGCCGCAAAACTTAAGGGGCAGATTGATATTTATATCCACATCCCCTTTTGCAAAACAATATGCAATTTCTGCGGTTTATCTTCCGGAAAGCTGATATCGCCCGCCGGATTAGACAAATACCTTGACGCTTTAAACCTTGAGGCGGGCATGTATGCGTCTAGTATATTTCCCCGCAAGATTACCGGAATACGCATCGGCGGCGGCACACCGTCTTTGTTTTCGGCCGCGCAAATAAGACGACTTTTCGGTATTGTTTACAAGCATTTTGAGTTGGAAAAAAACAGCCGCGCTCTTTCTCAAGGCGGCATTGTGTTTGAGGCAAATCCCGAGTTTCTTACCCTCCCAAAGCTCAAGGCGCTAAAAGAAAACAATGTTAACTGGATTATTATGGGGGTGCAAAGTCTTGACGACAATGTGATACGTCTGGCAAACCGCGTGCAGAAGGCGGCTCATGTCAAGCGGGCTTATGAAAACGCGCGCAAAGTGGGTATTAAGAATATTGCCTGTGACATAATGTACGGACTTAACGGCCAAACAGAAGAAAGTTTCATGGGAGATATCCGAACCTTGGCAAGCTGGAGGCCGAACGCAGTAATAGTATTCGGGTTCACTCCCACTAGCCGAACATCTTTTTCCCGGCATGGAGGAATTATCACTCATGAGCGGTGGCGAGCTATTGCGGCGACGGTGAAGAAAGGGCTTAGGGCATTGGAATCAATCGGCTACAATAATGTTGACGATGCTGAGGATTACTGGAGGGTTTTGGGCGGCCCCGAAGAAACAAACTATACCTATACTTACGACGAAAAAGATGATGAAGGGGATTGGCATTCCGTACTGGGTTTGGGTGCCGGAGCGTTATCTGTGGCATACAAGAACCTACGTTATCAGAACACCTGCGCGCTCTCTGATTATATGACTAAGCTCAAACACGGACACCTGCCGGTGGATAGAGGCGCGACGCTGACTAATGAGATCAATATGATCAACTATATGGTTTTAAGTTTTGTCAATTGCGGCGGTGTCTCTGATAAAGAATTTAAGCGGGAGTTCGGTTTATCGCTTAAGACAAAATTCAAAGCGAAGTTGGAGGATTTAACCTCTCGCGGCATAATTAAGCATGAGAAAGGAAGATATACAGTCAATGCTAATCGCGAGCGTGTTATTTTTGAAATCTCTTTCGCTTTTTTTGAAGATTCTGTTGTGGAACGCCTGAGGTCGAAATTCAACATTAAATAAAAGTAAAAGGCAAAAGGAGATTAAACATCAAATTCGCATTATAATGAGAGTTTTTAGAGGCGCATTTTTAATAATTCCAAAAGATGACATTTGTTTCTCTGAGCTTTAGCAAAGCTGGAAAAGATGAAGATTTTAGAAAAATGGAACGCATTGTATTTGATTCTAAATATAGGTATAGGAATTTCAAGGTTATGCTAGTGTAGTGCGTCGTAAATAACTTGACATTTACTATTTACGCATCTTGCGTCGTGGTTTTAACCCCGCGGGTTTTTTCTACAACCAAGTTTACCCAACCCACGGGGTAAAAACAAGCATTTAAATGTAAAGAAGTG
>JAKLQJ010000206.1 GCA_022013385.1 Elusimicrobiota bacterium | reverse complement strand
TACCGACACTTGCCTGTCCCGCCTTAATGGCGGGAATGAAGCATAGCTTCGTTTATTGGAGGTTTTGATGGATATAGCAACATTTACCGGTATAGTGGTTTTTTCCGGTTTCGTAGTCATTGCCGTTTATTTGGGAGAAGGGATTGCCGGTTTTAAGCCTTTTTTAAATGTGGAGGCTTTTTTAGTCGTTATAGGCGGAACTTTATGCGCCATTTTAGTTAATTATCCCTTATCCGATGTTCTTGGTCTTGGCAAAGTTTTAAAAAAAGTTCTTACTTCAAAAGGCGAAGATACTTCCAAAATAGTATCTACTTTTGTTTCATTGACCAAAAAAGCCAAAATAGATGGTTTTCTTGCTTTGGAATCCGATGTTAAAAATATTGACAATGATTTTCTTAAAAGGGGAGTTCAATTGGTCATTGACGGAGCTGACCACGAATTTATAAGGAATATGCTTGAGACGGAATTAGATTTTATTAGGGAGCGGCATAAACTCGGCAGAGAAATATTTAACGCTCTCGGCACTTATGCTCCGGCTTTCGGCATAATCGGAACCGTTTTGGGTATGATATTGATGTTGAACTCCATTGATGATGTAGCTCAAGTGCCAAGGAGGATGGCATTTGCTTTATCCGCGGCTTTTTTTGGTCTTGGAGCCGGTTATTGGCTTTTTTTACCTATGGCGGGAAAATTGAAGAGGAGATCTGAGGAAGAACTTTTTGTGAAGGAGATTGTAATAAGAGGCATTCTTTTGCTTCAAAGCGGAGCTACGCCGAGCATTGTGGAGGCTAATTTGAAAGCGTATCTTGATCCTTCAAGGAGAAGTGATATAAAAAATGATAAAGAACAGAAAGCGGCGCCGGTAGAATAGGGAGCGAGGCAGCAACAGCGCAGCTTGTCCCGTCTTTAGCGGGAGCAGGACGGCAGCATAGTAGTAAAGCAGAGAACAGAAGAAAGTGTAAAGTTTAGAGAAAAATCCTTGCAGAGAATACAGAGATAAGGCGCAAAGGACGCAGAAATTGTTCATTTTTTGCGATAAAACTATGGCAAGAAGAATGCGCAATATGATTAGTGAGGACGATCCGAGGGTATGTCAAATTGGTCATCCGGCTCCTCCGTGGTTGATTAATTATGCCGATTTAATGACCGAACTTGTTTGTTTTTTCGTTATTCTTTATGCGCTTAGCGCCGCTTTAAATAAAGATGTGCAAACCGCGGCTAAAGAAGTAAAAGAAATGATAGAAGCCGGAGAAGTCGCGGGCGCCGTTGAAATGAGCAAAGAAGGTTTGAAAATTTCATTGGAAGAACAAGGGAAATTATCTTTTTTTGAAAGCGGCAAATCTGAATTGACGGAAGAAATGAAGAAAACTTTGGATAAAATGTCGGATGTTCTTAAGAAGATTTCCGAAAAAAATGAAATTGTAGTTGAAGGTCATACAGATGATATACCGATAAAAACCAAGGAGTTTGATTCAAATTGGGATTTATCAACAGCAAGGGCCACTGAAGTTGTCAAATATTTTATTAACAAGGATTTTCCGCCCGCTAAAATGGCGGCAATAGGTTATGGTCAGCATCGCCCGCTTGTGCCTAATATTTCTCCTGAAAACAGAAGAAAAAACAGAAGAGTGGTTTTTTTTATCAAAACAAGCAGCGGGAAATTTCAAAATGCTAAATCAAGTGAAAAAGACAAAGAAGAAAAGGGAATTAGGTAATTGGGCAACAGGTAATCAGTGAACAGTAATCAGTGAACAGTAAACTTGTGTCTGTTTGTACTGGTGACTTGTTTGTAACTGGGCCTGTCCCGCCTCTATGGCGGGATGACTTGCAACTTGTGTCTTGATTAGGGGTAAGGTTTTATGAGAATATTAAATATTAAGAAAGAGAATTTGAGTTTTATCCATAAAGCGATGCCATTGCTTACACTGGCGGTCATTATTTCCTTTTCCGGCTGTTTTGGAGGTTTTAAAAGACTTAAGGTAATGGATTTTACCAATAAGCGCGTTACTGATTTAACTCTCACAAAGAAAGTAATAGGCAAAAAGAATTTTCTGTTTTTTTCAAAAACCAAGACAGGGATATTTTTAGAGGGAAATATTCAAGGTATTGTTACCGATTATAAAGATAATCCCATAGAAGGAGTAACGGTGAGAGCAACTACGGGCAGAGACAAAGGCAAGGACGATATGGCCGAGTTTGAAGCTATTGAAGAAAGCGCCAATTCTTATGTTAATCTCTCTTTTACTCCGGGCATAAGCGATACGCAAGGATTATTTAAAATACAATTTTCACTGCCGGTGATTGATGAAGAAGTGGATGTTGAAGGCAAGATTATTTATAATCCCGGTTGGCAGCAACAAAAAATAAATCTCGGTAAAACTTATGAACCGCAAATGAAAGAATCCGCGTTTAGGATTTATTATAATCTTGATACCGGTTTTCTCGCTTTCGCCGAAGGCATTCGCAATATTATTGTTCAGCCGGTAGGCGAAGGCAAAGGCAGGATGCAGGCTTTGCCGGGAAGCGAGGCTCCCGAAGGAATTATATCGCCAACCGGCGTTAAGAATACAAATGCTCCGGCTAGCGGAGCGGTGGAAGATTTATTTGAAGGTTTTGATTTTGGCAATTAAGAAACAGCGATATAGCGCAACAGCGCGGTAGCGATACAGCGCGACAAAACAGAAAGAAAACACCATAAAAAATTTCTCGAATCGTGGCGAATGGATTGAGTATGAAAAAAAAGGTCATTGTTGCGATGAGTGGGGGAATTGATTCTTCGGTAGCCGCTGCAATTCTTAAAAAAGAAGGATATGAAGTTATTGGCGTTACATTAAAGCTCCTTTTTAAAAAAGATTCAAAAGGTATAGGGAGTTGCGGAGCGGACGATTCGTTAAATAAAGCTAAAGAAGTATGTTCAAAATTGGGGATAAGGCATTATTTTAAAAGCGCTCAACTCTTATTTAAAAGAAATGTCATAAATAGTTTTGTTGATGAATATTTGCATGGCCGCACTCCCAACCCATGTATTGAATGCAATAGAACTGTAAAGTTTGGCTATCTTTTTAATCTTGTCGCGCAAATGGGCGCTGACGCGCTTGTTACCGGTCATTATGCCAAAATTATAAAGCAAAAAGGAAAATTCGGTCTTTTTAGAGGGCGGGATGCGGAAAAGGACCAAAGTTATTTTCTTTATTGTCTCAAGCAAAAGAAATTAAAAAATCTTATCTTCCCTCTGGGGGATTTAACAAAAAAAGATGTGAGAAAAATGGCGCTGGATTTTGGTTTGTCTTTGGCTAAAGAAAAAGAAAGCAAAGATATTTGTTTTATCCCCGACGGTGATTACGCGAAATTTATTTCCGAAAGCGGAAAAGCGGGAAGCCCAAAGGGAAAGATAGTGGACGAGAAAGGCAAGGTTTTAGGTTTTCATAACGGATTTTTTAATTTTACTGTGGGCCAAAGGAGGGGGCTTAAGATTGCGGCTAAAAACAGACTGTATGTCTCTAAGATTGTTCCTGCTTCCAATCTTATAGTGGTAAGCGATTTAAAAAATGTTTATTTTAAAGATTTTTCCGTTAAAAATATTAATTGGCTATGTTTTGAAAAGTTTAGAGAAAATGATGAAATTAAAGTTCAAGCAAGGTATCGCCATAAACCGGCAAAATGTAAAATACTTAAAATAGGCAAAGATTATATGACTTTATCTTTTAATAAAAAACAATTTGCTTTAACACAAGGGCAATCCGCGGTTTTTTATAGCGGCAATAAAGTTCTCGGCGGCGGCATAATAGATACGGTAATAAAAACTAGAGGATTGGAAGATTAGAGGAATAGAGGACTGGCAACAGCAAAAAAAACAGAGATCAGGGTCAAGAAATAAAAATGTAGTGAAGGATGGAACTCCTTATTTTCTGAACTTTGGATTCTCAAACTTAATTTACGGTTTAGATTTATTTGTTTATAATATTGTTATGAAAAAGAAAATTAATATTGCGGTTATTTTCGGAGGAGAATCTCCTGAGCATAATGTGTCTTTAGAATCCGGCCGCGCGATATGCCGCGAAATAAATCCCAAGCTTTATAAATTATTTTGCATATATATTTCGCGTTCAGGCGCGTGGTTTCTTATTGATTCTAAAAAATTTATAAATAGAAATATGATTTCTGCGCGGGCGGATATTTTGCCGTATCCCAAAAAGAAGTGTTTTATGGTTTGTGACCCCGTTGATAAAAAAATATCACCGCGAAGAATAGATGTTATTTTTCCGATTATACACGGAACTACCGGAGAGGACGGAGTATTGCAGGGGGTATTTGAAATATTGGATATTCCCTATGTCGGCAGCGGGGTTTCAGCTTCTTCATGCGCTATAAATAAGGTTATGTCCAAATTTATCGCTCAAAGTGAAAATATTCCTTGCCTTGAGCATATCGCATTCTCTAAAAGCGATTTGCCTGTCTGCGCGCGAAAATTGTTACGCACAAGCAGGTTTATTAATCAATTGAAATTAAAACTAAGGCTTCCTTTTTTTGTTAAACCGGTATCTTTGGGTTCATCCATAGGCGTCACCAAAGTTAAAAAATATTCCGAGCTTAAAAAGGCTGTAAAATTGGCTTTCAATTATGAAGATAATATTATGATTGAAAAAGGAATTGAGGGGGCGCGAGAAATTGTTTGCGGCGTTCTCGGAGACGATAAAAAGCCGTATGCGTCCGTTTGCGGAGAAGTGAAGCCCTTTAAACACGACTTTTTTGATTATGACGCCAAATATTCGGATAATAAAGGTTTTGATTTAATTCTTCCCGCAAAAATATCTAAAAAAAATTCAGAAAAAATTCGCTCCATGTCTATTAGTATTTTTCGCGCTTTAAACTGCAGTGGTTTTGCAAGAATTGATTTTTTGATGGACCCGGCTGACGAAGATAAATTTTATTTTTGCGAGATAAATACAATTCCGGGTTTTACTTCTCATAGTCTTTATCCAAGTCTTTGGAATTTCTCGGGAATAAAAATCAAAGCGCTTATAGAGCGGTTAATTGGAATCGCGCTTAAAAAACGATAATGAAGAAAAATATGGACGGGAATATGAAATACAATAATAAGTTGATATGTGTAAATATGGAGATAAACCAATAAAGAAATCCCTTGTTTACCTATCACCGTATAAACATATCATCTTTTTCTCGTTGTTGCTTGTTTACTTTTATTTAATCTCCTAATGTCGGCATACCCGGCATTATATACTGTTCAGAATCTTCTTCATCTTCATAGACATACTCATATTCATCATCATCTTCGATAACCTGTTTTTCTACAATAGGCTTTTTAGTGTTCGGTTCAGGTTTTTTTGAAGCGCGGTTTGTTCTCGCGGTTTTTATTGCTTTTTTCTTTGGTTTTATGATTTCAAAGAGATTGTCAAGAATATTTTTTGCTTGAGCATTGAGCGGTTTTATTGTTTTCTTAATATAGTCGGTTTCAAAGTTATAATCAATTTTAGAATGCGCGCTTGTTACCGGCACGGAAGCATTAACCGTGTAAATACCTTCGGCTATTTTGATTGCTTGCCATTCAATTAAGTTTGTGTCGCCCTTCATTTTGTCGGCTGCGCTGATTATTTGGTTTTCAATAGTTTTTGTTCCTGTTTTATTGGAATATGTTCTTGTAAAAAATATTATTTCAGGACTTATATCCGGTTGTTCTTGAATTTGTGGCGGTTTTTCTTCTATGGCTTGGCTTACGGAAGAAATATTATCGGTTTGAGTTTGTTCTCCGTTAAAATATGCGAAAGGCAGCATTTTGGCAAGGTCTATAATTCCCGCTTGTTTAAGCGCTATCGCGCTTGCGACCAATATCGCCGCTAATAAAACTATTGTCATAAGAGGTTTAACCAAAGCTTTAACTAAAGATGTTTTTTTAAGTTTTTTATCCGATTTTTCCCCCTCATCAATAATTTTGTCTTTTTCTTTTGCAATTGCTCTTGCGATATCTTCAGCGGTTTCTTTTGTTTTTTCCGGCTCCTCTTCATCACCCATAACTGAAAAACCCTGCTGAAATTCACTTTCTTTGAGAACTTCTTTTTTTTGAACGATATTTTTAACCGGTTTTTTTTCTATGGACATATTAAGCTTTATTTCATCTATGACATTTTCCATATGTTTGAGTTTGCCGGACATTTCTTTGATCTCATTCGCGAGTTTGGCATTTCCCAAATCAGACACGGTTTTATCTATTTGTGAAAGCTTATTGTTTATCGGTTCCATATAGCCTAATAAATCAGACTTTGAAATGGAATTTTGCGATAATTCATTCAATTTACTGTATATTCCTGATTCCGTTTCCGCCGGTGTTGCAGGAACTTCTGTTGTAGGCGTCGATTTTTGTTTTTTTTCTTTTTGCGCGGTATTTTCTTGAGTGTTCATTCCCGCTAATGTTTTTCTGTTTATTTGTGATAGTGTGATTTGATCAAAATTTGAATCCGCGGATTTTAAAGCTTCATCGGGCGCGGCCCCCGATTCTTCTTTTGCCGGCTCCTCTTCTTGTTTGCGCGTTTCTTTTTTCTCTTCGTCTTTTTTAATGGATGAGAGTTTGTTTACTTTAAAATTATCATGCGGCGCGATAGAAGAGGGATTTTCCGCATTAACCGGAAAAGCGCTTAATGGCTGGGGTTTTAATTGATTCAAAGAGAGGGCTTTATCTTCTCTATTATTTTTTTCATCGTTTTCTTCATTCGCGTCTTTATTTATATTAAGCTCCCTTGGAGTATCTTCTTCTTTTTTCAAACAGGCGTTTTTTGGAGAATTAAGCACGGCGGAAATTTCAGGATAGGCAGCGGCTTCCTTCCAATCTTCCGTTTTTTCGCCAACGGGAGTCTGAGGGCATATTAAAGTTGTCGGATTAAAATCGGAAATTTCAAATAGTTTATCTTTTTCGTAAGGGCCGAGAATTTCATTATTGATATATGCCCAATATTTCATAATTCATCTCCATAGTAACTCAAGTTATTGGTTTGTGTTGTTCGTATAGTTTGCGAATCTATCGCGTATTTGCCTGCTTACCGAGTCAGACAGACCTGGTGCATAAATTTGGCGGGGGGTAACGGCGGGTAGTTCAGGAAGTGTAGTTTTTAGACCGTTTCGGCTGAATTTACGGGTGTTTTGTTACCGCCGTCATTTGTTTCAAACCACCAAATTTTTAAATACCAATCTACACACTGTAAAATTCTAGTATTAAGATGTTACAAAAATAATGCCTTTTCATTAAATTAGGGTTTATTGGTTTTTTTAAAGCATGGCGCTGTAAATTTGTCATAACAGTGGGTCATAACAAGTGGGTCATAACAGTGGGTCATAACAGACTAAAATGTATGCTGATTTATTGTACAATTATAAAACCTATGAAACGCAATGCTCTTAAATACAGTGTTTACGGTTTGTGTGCTATTATTTGTTTGGCGCTTGCTTTTATTTTTATGCATTTCTCGCGGGAAAAAAAACAAAACTATCGCGTCGGATATGCCGTGAAAATAGCGGAAAAGATACTTTTTGAATCTAAAAAAAGTATGGAGAATGCTCAGGATTTTGGACGAAAATTTGAATTTGTTGAAACTTCCGCCGCAGTCTATTCTCACGGAGCTATAAGCATTGTCAAAGATTCCAATTTTGAGGGAGTAAATGAGCCGCCTAAATCCATGATGCAAAAATTACAGGATATGGCTAAATCCAAGAGAGATAAGTTTGATCCGATTGCTCTTACTGAACAAGATTTTAAGAAAAAAATTTTTATTTCCACGGATGTGTTAAAACAAAGTATTAAGAGTTCAAAAGTTCCCGGCATGGGTAATGATGATTTGCAGGCTGATTCCAAGATAACCATGATAAAGGCTCCCGTTGATTATAAACTGTTTACAGGAGCTAAAACATGGGAGGCATTTGCCTCTTCGCATAAAGGCGATTTTCCCGTTATTGATTTTACGAAGAAAAATGCGGTTATACTAGTTTCTTTATCTGATTTTCCAAGCGGAATTTTTAAAATAGCGGATACAATTAAAACCCCAAAAGAAATTATTATCAAATATAGAGTAAATCCGCTTATCATGGCGGTAAACAATGAACCTGATAAACATAACTATTATACTGCGGCCGTCATATCTAAATCCGATTTGCCGATTCGTCTTGTTCAAGTGCCGTAGTAAAAAAGGCTAAGCCTTTTTTACAGGGGTCACCAGTCACCAGTCACCAGTTACAAGTCACCAGTCACCAGTTACCAAAACAAGACACAAGTTGCAAGTCACAGGTCACCAGTTACAAGTCATCCCGCCATAGGCGGGACAGGCCTGTTTCCTAATCACTAAATCACTCAATCGCTTAATCACTTCTTTTTCCCTGATCGCTGTTACTTAATCACTAAATCACTTTCCGCCAAAGACAGCCTGTCCGCCGATGCCGTGTGGCGGAGATCAGCCTCAGGCTGAAATCACTTAATCTCTTCTCCGAACTCTAAACTCTTAAACTCTGAACTCTCAACTATTCTCTGTTGCAAGTCACAGGTCACAAGTTTACTGATTACCTGTAATCCTGTTACCTTGCCTAATTGCCCAATTGCCTAATTTCCTTGTCGCCTAACTAGTTTTAAAGCAAATAAAATAGCCGCCAGCATGCCTAGATGACCGGCTTTTTTTTGGCCTGCTATATCAAAACCTGTGCCGTGAGCGGGGGAAGTTCTTATAAAATCAAGTCCATAAGTCCAATGCGTGAAATTATGTCCTTTAGCTATAATTTTTAGCGGCGTTAAAGCCTGGTCATGATAATTGGCCAATAT